>CAYQMH010000010.1:0-47670 GCA_964418485.1 uncultured bacterium
GCGGTGGAGCGTGGGTGGTAATTGGTGTTCGAAAAATCGTAAAGAATGGCTGGGGTGCAGGGATTCGAACCCCGATAACAGGATCCAGAGTCCTGGGCCTTGCCATTAGACGACACCCCATAAAATTTAATAGCCCCAAGGGGATTTGAACCCCTGTCTTATGGCTGAGAACCATATATCCTGGGCCAGGCTAGACGATGGGGCCAGCGCATAAAAGATATAAAAAATTATAAGTTTGTCAAGCGTTTATGAAAATAGTCTCTGGTCATAAGTTATTTGTCTTTAGTCGTTAGTTGATGGTCGCTGACTCTATGTCACTAGTCGCTTGTCGAAAAAAGAATATAACAAATCCTGTTAAATCTGTATTTATCTGCGTGCTATTATTGGGTGGGGTTTGGCTTGGTGTCTCTGTATCTTCGTGTGAAATTTTCTGGAAGTTTTATTCTTTAAATTCCTGTCTGTCTTCGAGGGCTCTCGTGAGGGTTAGGTCATCCGCGAAGTCGATATCGGTTCCGAAGGGAATCCCTCTTGCGATACGGGTTATTTTTACGCCGGTGTTTTTTAAGTTTTCTTCTATATATAAAGCGGTTGCCTCTCCTTCCGTTGTGGGATTAGTCGCTATTATAATCTCTTTTATTTCTTCTGTTTTTACTCTTTTTATTAAAGAAGAAATATTTATATCCTCCGGGTAACTGTTGTCCAGGGGAGAGAGAAGCCCACCCAGTACGTGATAAAATCCTTTAAAAGAATTTGAGCGTTCGATTGCGAAAATATCCATTGGTTTTTCCACAACACAGATAGTCGATTGGTCTCTCTGGGGTGAGGAGCAGATGTGACATATATCTTCTACCGTTATGTTTCCGCACTTGCTGCAGAATTTGATTTCCGAGAGTACTTTTTCTAAAGAATGCAGTATCTTTTCACCTATACCGGGTTTAGTTAGAATATGGAAAGCGATTCTCTCCGCCGATTTTTTGCCGATTCCCGGTAAAGTTTGAAGTGATTGTATGAAACGTAGAAAAGAGCTTGGGGGTTTCAAGATATAAGGTCTTTAATTCCATCTAGAGGCAAGAATCCTATTGCCTCTTGCATTTTCGTTTGAAATAAATCTTTTGTTTTTTCCCTGCTCATGTTTATGGCTGAAATTATCAAATCTTCCATTAAGGTTTTGTCCTGTTCTTTAAGCAGTTTGTCTTCTATTTCCAACTTTAGAATTTCTCCGAATCCATTTGCTTCTACCCTCACCATTCCTCCGCCGCTCTCACTTGCAATTTTTTCTTTTTTAAGTTCTTCTTTAATTGTGTCGACTTTTTTCTTTAGGTTTTCCATGTCAAATAAATTCTTCAGCATTGAATATCTCCTTTACTTTCGTGACCATTGAATTGTCACTTAATTTGGTTTCTAATTTTTGCTGATATGTTATTATCTCTATGTCTATGTCTTTTCCCGTTGTTTCTTTTAGAGCGCCTCTCAAAAAATGAATGTCTTCATCGAGGTGTTTCTTATGAGTTGAAGGAACTTTTATTCTTAATATATTATCTTCGAATGAAACCGGCTCTGCGTCTTTTAAAAATGCTTTAAGGAAATTTTTGCCATTGGTTTCGTCTATTTTTGCCATTATTGCTTCCCATACTTCTTGCGCGTTTTTAGGGTTCTTGACGTTTTCTTTGCTGTTAGTATGATTCTCTTTGTTTTCCTGGGGTTTGTCTTTCGTTTCCGTTCCTTCTGATATTTTTTTTATTAAGGTATTGATGTCGCGTAAGTTTGGTATTCTTGCCATCCTGAGCATTGCCAGTTCAAGGTAGACAGGGGAATGAGATATAAGTCTAATATCCTTTTCTAAATCTACCGATAAGTTAAGTACTGCCGTTATAAACTCTGTTGACACATTTTCAGCAAGTTTTATTAATTCTTCTCTCGGTAAGGTTGAAGTTGGATCTTTAACATTAAGCTTGCAGAGGAGAAGACTGCGAAGAAATTTAAGCCAGCCGGATGTAAATTCCCTGAGGTCGTATCCGCTTCCGGCAATTTCTTCGACGCACCGGATGATTTTCTCTTCGGTAGAGTTTTTGATACCCTTAAATAATTCTAAGTATAGATTATTACCTATAAAACCGAAGACGTCTCGAACATCACTTTCGGTAATTTCTCCTTCCGAATAGGAAATCATTTGTTCAAGCATCCCTTCTGCGTCACGTATTGCCCCTTCCGCTCTGGAAGAAATGATGGATAAGGCTTCATCTGTTGCTTTTACGTTTTCAGATTTTGCCAGTTCTTTTAACTTTCCGAAAATTTCCTGGTTACCGAGCATCCTGAAGTCGAATCTCTGGCAGCGGGACAGTACTGTTTTTGGTACTTTTTGAGGTTCGGTAGTCGCGAATATGAAAATCACATGCGAAGGTGGCTCTTCAAGAGTTTTGAGTAAAGCGTTAAAAGCTTCTTTTGTGAGCATATGGACTTCGTCGATGATGTAAACCTTAAAAGCAGATTGTACCGGACTATAGGATATTGATTCTCTAAGAGATCTTATTTCATCTATTCCTCTGTTCGATGCGCCGTCTATTTCTATGACGTCGACTGCGTTACAATTTGTAATAGCTCTGCAATTTTCACATTCATTACAGGGATTTTCAACTATACCTTTTTTACAGTTTACTGCTTTTGCCAGAATACGAGCAACCGAAGTTTTTCCGACTCCCCTTGGACCCGAAAACAAATAGGAATGCCCTACTCTTCCCTTTGCCAGCGCGGACATAAGGGTTTTAGTTACATGAGGTTGCCCCAGTACTTCATTAAAATTCTGTGGTCTGTATTTCCTTGTTAAAACTAAATATCCCATAATTTTTTTCTAATCAGCCGCACGACTTGATTTGCCCATGAGTTCTTACCGGTACGACTAAAGAAAAAGCTCCATTCAGGTTTTCCTTCATCAGAGGTTAAGACTTCTTACCGCTGCTTCCTTCCGGATCTGACGGGGTTCAAAGCTCTCCTCTATGGAGGGCCCAAATTTCAACGCCATCTTAAGAAGCCCATAGTAAAAAAACATAAACTAAAGTCAAGCCAATAGCCCTGCTATAGCGGATTACAGGTAAAGGGCACCGCTAGCGCCCCGCTATGTGCGGCTGATTTTTTATATTAGTTAGGGATAACAAAGAAGTCAACCCCCGAAATAGGACGCAGATGAACGCAGATTTAAAAGGATTTTTTTTGTTGTTTTATTCTAACTCCTAACTTCTAACTACCAACTTCTTCATTAACCACAGAGGATACAGAAATATCACGCTGCCTGCTGAGGCTGTGACAAAAGTCCAAAATTAACGAATTTGCAAAAAATAAGTTTTTGAAAAGCAATAACTTAATTTTCTGCGATTTGCAAAAAAGGGGGTTTTGGCACAGCCTCTGCTGACAGCTTTCAGCAAGTAACATTTTAAAAACCAAAAAAGGGATGGTGTTGGATGTATTTAAAGCGGTAAGCCGAGAGCCCTTTCTGACCCAAGAACTAGACTATCGTATCGTTATATCGATTCTGTCAGTTCTGTCTTTCCCTATCGATTCGTACCCGATGACACTTGCTACTGCTTTTTCAGGGAGTATTATTCTGTCTAAGAGAAAATTGGCTATTCTTTTTGTTCTTTCCATAGCCAAATCTTCATTTTGCGAGTAAACAATGACTCTTAGTCTTTTATTTATGTCTTTTCTGACATAATCTGCGGCTTCTTCAAGTAAATCTTTGCCTGATTCGGAGAGGTGTGAGGTGTTGCTTTCGAAGACGATTCTACCATCGAGACGAACTACAGAGTTAAATTCTTCTTTCCAGTAGAGTGCAGGAATTCTTATCTTTTTACCAAGTTGAAAAGAAGATTTGTTTTCTTTATCAATTACTCTTAAATAATAAGAATAATTCTTTCCCATATCGATCATGTTGCCTTCCGAGTCTCTTCCATCCCATTCTATAGCTCTCGGGGGGTTGCCCATACCCGCGAAAGTTTTGAATACTCCACCCATTGCGTCCGTTATGACTAATTCCCATTGATTGACATCTTTTTCCACAGAGATATTTGATATTGTTATGGGAGGACTTAGAATATTTCCGAGCCAGGGTTTTCTTATCTGATTGCTGGCAAGGATGGGAAGAGGGGTGGAACTTATTTCCGAATGAACCTGTAATTCAATGTCATAAATATTGGAGCCCTCTCTTCCGTAAGGTGTGACTACTTCAAAAATATCATATTTTAGTTCTGTAGGAGGTTTTTTTTCATCTATTTTGCCCAGATACTCTCCTTTAATAATTTCTTTTGATATTTCTTCTTGAGCAAATCCAGTAATTGTTAAGATGCATATGAGCGTAAGGATTAAATTTCTTTTCATTTTTACTCCAAAACAAAGTTAAAAGTAATTATTCCGGTTTGCACAATTCCTGATCCTTTGATAGCTTCGAACTTCCACTGTCTGACACTAGCTATTACCAGTCTATCCCAGGATCCGAACCCCGAAGTTCTGATTACGAAAACGTTTTCCTTGACTGACCCATCGGGATTAACTGCTATCTGGACGCTTATGGTTGCTGTTAATCCTCTCTTTTCCGCCCACTGGGGATAAGGAGTTGTTGGTTTATAGGTTACTTTTCTGGATGAAAGAGGTCCAGTGATGGTTATTTTTGTGGTCGATTTCGAAGGCGCTGTTTTTATTTTTGCTTTCTCTTCTGCAGATACTTCCGGAGCTGTTCTCTGTAATTCCTTTGTCGGGACTTTCTCCAGATCGACTTGTCCGCTGCCTCCGGGTGAAGAAACAATACCGATTTTAGAATCGGGACTATAAGTTTTTTTATCACTGATTTTTATAGCCGGTTTATTAATTATTTCTTCGGAGCTGCTTTGTCTATCACTCGATGCTACGCGAAGTATCTCGGTTGCACCTCCTTCGGGTCCCTCCAATCTTTCAAATTTGTCCAGATTTATACCTTTTGCCTGAGTGCGATCTAACTGTTTTTCATCGAGTTCAATCCCTTTTTCGCTGATTTGGGGAACAGGGGGCAGTGCTTTTATTATTTTTTCGATTTCATGATTCTCCAGTTTTTTTATTCCTTCGTCTTCCCCGGTAATTTTGTCTTTTATTGCTTGAAAGATACTTCTCTGCGGTAATAAGGGCTTTGGTGAAGGAGCAAGAGTTTGGTCGATGAATTCTATATTGTCGATTCTACTTATAATCTGGCTGGTTCTCCTTGCTTCGTTGAAATAAAAGACTCCAAAATGTAATAATATTGAGAATATCATTGTAGCTATTAACTTACTATCAAAAAATTCTTCCGAATTATCAAACATTTCTATCTCTGAACTGTTGCGATTGAAATACTTCTTGCCCCGAGTTTTTTGGCTAGAGCTATAATATTCATAACCGTGCCGGTTTCAAGTTCCTTATCTGTTCTAATGAGAAGCAGATCGTTCGGATTTTTCCTTATTGTTTTACTGAGGACTGTAGCTAATTGTTCTCTTGTTACTAATTCGTTGTTTATTGATATCTCATGTTCCGAAGTGATTGTTATTGTAATATTTTTTTCCGTTGGAGGTTCAATAGTCGTCGCCTCGGGAAGATTCACGTGCAGCCTGGAAGAAAGTATGATAACCGGTGTTAATACCATAAGTGTTATAAGTATTGTGAAACTTACATCCGCAAGAGGCGTGATCATAATATCGGCTTCTTTTGCTTTTTCTTCAGATGTTATGCTATGCCTTCTCATTCTCCTTTTCTCCTTAGAAGAACTAATTTTAATGCTCCTTTCTGTTTTGATATATCCATAACTGTGACCACTTCCTGTATTGGGATGGAGGGATAAGCGCTTACCACGACTATTCTGGATACACTTCGCCCTAAGAGTTCGGCTACCCTGTCGGGAAATTCTTCTCGTGAGATAAGTCTATCGTTAAGGTAAATTTGGTTCTTTGAATCTATATACACGTTTACTTTTAATTCTGTGTCATCAGTTGCGGAGCTTCCTTTGACAAGGGTAGGATTTTTAACGTTTATTCCCGACATAAAAATAGCGGGAGCTGTCATCATAAAAAAGAGAACCAGGAGTAAAGCTACATTTATCATAGGTGTTATAGGTATTTTCCCCACGGAGTCTTCATAGCTTTCGATATTACTTTTTCTCATAATTTTAATCTCTTAGTCTAATTTCAATGTTTCTGTTTTTCCCTTTGGAGAATTAGTGTGTAAGAATGCGAGGAACCTGATAGAGTTCGCTTCAATCTTGGTGAGAATGGCTTTTACTTTGTTCATAAAGTAATTATAGAATATGGCTGCGGGTATAGCTACGACAATCCCAATAGCGGTGGATACCAGAGCTTCTGCAACACCTGCCATAACGACCGATGGACCTCCGGAACCCGATACGGAAAGGTCGTGGAAAGCTCTGATGATACCCATTACGGTTCCTAAGAGACCTAGAAGCGGGGAGATGAAACTTATCGTGCTGAGAACCGAGTTTTTTCTTTCAAGATGAGTTTTTGTCTCTATAAGCGCACTGTTAAGAAGGTCATCGATATCTTCTCTGGGTAGATCCATATTCTTTATACCCACGTCTAAAATTTCGCCTAGAGGATGATTGACGGATTTACATATAAAACTTGCTTCCTGTATATTTCCTCTTTTTATTGCCGCCTGTACTTTTTCTAAAAGAGCTTTTTCATTGATACCTAATTTACTATATGACCATAACCTTTCTAATATTACTGCAAGTGCTATTACTGAAAAAACCAGTAAAAGATCTATTGCCCAACTGTTTTTTAAGAGTTGAAGAAAACTTATTCCCGCCATTAAAAACTCCTTTCTGTTTTTGGATTCATTCGTTTTGAGAAATGGATTTTCATATTTATTCCGTTTGCTCTTCTCCGCCTATTCTTTCCGTACTCCCCAGTCTTTTGTAGCACTGATTTATGTTGTGTGTTGCTGTGGAGTAATATTCGCTTTCTGGATAATCATTTATGATTTTTTTGAATGCCTCAATGGCTTTTGCATAATTGCCGAGGTAAAAATATCCTGAGCCACTGTAAAATAAAGCGAGCGGTACTCTATCACTTTCCGGAAAATACTCTAGAAACAGATTTGCTTGGCTGATCAGGTTATTATAATCCTTCATTTCATCGTAAATTTTGATTATGTTTACTTGAGCATCTTCGGCGTATTCCGTATTCGGGAAATCTATAATCACCTTCCTGAAAGTCTCCAATGCTTTTTCTTTATTTCCCTCTTCATAGAAATGAACAGCCGTGTTGAATTGGGACAAAGCGGCTTTAGGATCAGAGGGAAATTGTTCGATAAAATCTTTAAGCAGTTGAGGATTTTCCTGCCCTGCCATGTAATAGGCAGAAGAAAGAGATTGTTTTGCTTCGTCTATAAGTGAATCGTTCGGATATACGGAGATAAATTTTGAAAAGACATCGATTGCTTTTTTATAATTCTCTCCGTTGTAATAATTATTGCCCAGTGTCATCATAGCTTCGCGTACCAGAGGAGAGTTCGGATATTCGTCTATCACCATCTTGAAGTACGGAGCCGCCATATCATATTTTGAAGCCTGGAAATAAGTCATTCCGATTTCATAAGCGGCGTCAGGAGCAATACTGGACTCGGGGTAATTCTGAAGTATCCTTTCCCAGGATTCAATTGCCTGTCTGTAGTACTCCAGGTTATAGTAAGATTTTCCTGCGTAAAATATTCCTTTTGGTTTTAAAGGATGATTAGTGGAGACTTTGGTTATAGCTTCAAAGAAGTTTAGAGCTTCTTCGTATTCACCTTTATTGTATAATGCTATTCCGTTCCCAAATGAAGAGTTTATAAATGAAGTGGTATCCATTGAATAAGCCGACATTACTTTTGTGAACTGGTTTTCGGTTACATCCAATCTGTCTTCGTGCAGGAGACACCAGCCGTAGCCGGCTTGTGACGAAGCGAGGAGTTCCGGACTGCTGTATTCATATTCTCGTATGATTTCCTGGTAAATATTTTTTGCTTTTTCGTATTGTCCCGTCTGATAGTACGCTTCGGCAAGGTTAAACAAAGCTCTACCTTTCCAGATATCATCATTTTCGCATGGTTTTTTATTCAGAAGTGCTTCCCCAATTGCTATTGTAAGGGAATAATCTCTTGTTTTATTATAAGTCCTGAGCAGCAATGTGATTGCGGGGCATGTTATATCTGAGCCCCAATAGTATCTTAAAATTTTATCAAGATGTTTTTTTGTGGTCATGTAGTCTCCCTCGGTGAAAGAGAGTCCTCCTGCGAGATAATCTCCGAGACCGATCGTTTCTCCCGAGGAATATTTAGAAGACATTTGTTGATAAACTACTTGAGCTTGAACAGTATCGCCCATTGCAAGGAATACCTGTCCCATTTCAATATTTGCCAGGCTTGCGACTTTTAATTCGGGGAAATTCGAAACAATTTTTGTAAATGTACTCAGCGCTTCTTCGCTTCTGCCTAATTCTTTAAAGCATTTGCCGTAAAGAAAATTGCTGTGTGCGGCGAGAAATATGTCCTGACTGTTTAAAGTTGGTTTCAGGTATTCTATTGTTGCAAGATAGTTGCCCTCATTGTAGTTACAGACTGCTAATTTGTATGAAGCGTATTCTTTCAATTCACTGTAGGGGTATTTTTTTAAAAAGTCTTCGTATTTATGGAGGGCTCCGGGATAGTTTCCGCTGAAAAATAGTACGTCTCCCATGTAATAATACGCATATCTGGAAAGAGAGCTTTCCGGGTAATCGTCGGTTAATTTCTTAAAGGCAGCAAGCGATTTTCTTGGATCCTTAATGAAGAAATACGCCTTTCCTTTATAAAAGAGCGCTTCTTTGGTTTCTATATCTTTCAAGAGTTCCGTTACTTCTTCGTAGTGTTCCTGCCCGAAAGAAATTATTGCCTTTATTACTTTGGTTTTATCGGATTCTTTGTAACCCGGATACTCCGAGGTTAATGTGGAAAGGCTCATCTCTGCCTCGTCCCAGTTTTCGAGAGCGATATGGCAGCAGGCTATAGAGTAAATACTCTCAGGGTAGATGTAAGTACCTCTTGATTCACTGGTTATACTGTAAAAGATCGATAATGCTTTTTTATAATTACCTGTATTATAATAACATTCTCCGATTCTGTACAAAGCTTCCAATCTGTATTCGCCAAGACCCCTAAGAGCTTTCTCGAATTTGACTCTAGCCTCGTCATACTTTCCTTCGTTGAACAATTCTGTGGCATCCAGAAACAGTTTTATAGCTTCCGGAGTATCCTGTTTATAATCTTTCGTGATGTCCCTTCTTTTTTCTAAATCATTGATTTGCTGTGGGACCATTCCTGTGACCTCTATATTTTCGAAGTCCACGTCGAAAAATATTTTGTCTTTTGTTATTACCGGTTTCCACTTGTCTTTTTCTTTCTTGCCTTCAAAGAAGGGTAGTTTGAAAGAAATAGTACTGTTTAATCTTGCAGAAGAGGGTTCATTATCTCCGAATAGCATACATTCGAGTTTTGTGAGGGACAGTTCTCCTTCGAATCTCCCGAGTTCACATTTGATGCCCAGATTTATGTCTCTGCCATCTCCTTCCAGTAAAATATCGAGCCATTCTTTTACGGAATACTTTAACCCAAGAATGAGTCCAATGGCAAAATTTTCATGTTTATCGGAGTAAAATATGTCCGTGTTTGGCAACCCACTGCGGGGTCCGTAACCGACATATTTTCCTCTTCCGAGTCCTGCGGTTAATTCAAATCGTTTGCCGAATCTTCGACTGCCTACAAGGTAAAGGGACCATGCTTCAGGCGGCCTGGAGGGATATATTTCGTCCATGAAAGTCGTGTCCGAACCTAAAGTCGAAACGTATTTACTGAATGCTATATTATCTATTCCGAATGCAAGTGAAGTGTTTTTACTTTTATAAAATTGGTATGCCAGGTCAAGTCCAAAATCGTTGCCTGCGAACCAATTGAGTCCAAGATTCATTCCGCTTCTTCCGAATTCGATTCCGATATTAGGATCAAATCCGTAATCCAGGTCAGAGCTAAGAGGCAAATTTCCGTTAAGGTTTACGAATAAGCCCTCGTTTACACTTGCTGAAGGGATATCGATGTAAGAATTCCTTTCTAATCTCTGTGAAGTTAAGGTCAAAGAAAAGAATAGAATTGAAAAATAAAATAGTTTCTTCATTTTTCTTCCTTATTTTCTAAATTATTGTTTTCTTTATTTGATTTAGTTTCTTTTTTGCTTTTTAGTGTATCTTCAAATTTGATCTCTTCGCCCGTGTATATATCTTTTTCTAATCCTTGCCAGTCTTCTTCTATAAGAAATCTTTCTTTAGGACCGAGAGTCTTTACGGTAGAAAGTTTTCCGTCTGAGATATAAGTTCTTCCGTTTTTTTCGGTTACTATGAATTTATAGGAATAATCACCGTAACGAACAAGTTTACCGCTGTTATCCCGTCCGTCCCAGTAAAGTCGCATGGGAGGTTCTCTCCAACCCTCGTAGGTTCTTATTGTTTCTCCCCAACTGTTTTTTATTGACAGTTTCCATTTCTCGATTTCGTCTTTTGTCATTATTTCTTTGTACAACCAGACGATATTGTTTTCTCCGTCTGCCATCGGAAAGAAAACTTTTTTATCCGGATATAATTTAGCTCTGAAACCACCGAAGTTAAAAGTCAAGGAAAAATTTTGATTTGGAGACAGAATTCCTTCTGATTGGTGATGCTGCTGGAAGGCGTAATCGATTCTTAAATTATTTTTTGAGACAGGAAAAGAGAAGCCTACTCCATAAGAGAAATAATTGTAATCCGCTCCTAATCTTAAATGTAGGAGACTGTTTATTTTGTATTCCAAACCTCCGTTTAGCTGTAATTTACAGTTTTCTTGCCAGGTAATGTCACTGACAAATATTAAATTTTTGTCAAAAGTTTTACAACTTAGTCCGGCCTTGAAGCAGAGGGGATACTCTTCTGATTCGGATATTAAAGTAAAAGAAGGTTTTAGTAAATTGTTAAATGAAAAACCTGCTGAAAAAGACCTTTCGGGGAAGAGTAAAAATCCGATGTCAAAGGACTGCCCTATTGAACTCCAATGGGAAATCGAATGGTGAAGTATTTTATAATTAATTCCAAGAGATAAGAAATCTATTAAGTTTGTTGAGTACGACAACATTCCGGAGGTTTCCGCTTCATCAAATTCATCCAGAAGAGTATTGCTTGCGTCTCTGTTTTCTATCCCACCGGTCCGGACCTGCACGAGAGAAAAAGCAAAAGAACCGGATCTTCCTGTTGGCAGCACATAGGATAAGTAGTCAAAGCTTGTTCCCATAAAAAGAGCACTATGCATGAATAGTATTTCCTGAGGTTTTAACTGGGATAATCCCGCTGGGTTATAATAAGGAGCTGAAGCATCGTTGGCTAATCCAACTCCGCATCTTCCCATACCTATGGATCTTGCTCCCGCTCCGAAATTTAAGAAATTCACACCTACATCGGCAGTGCTTTCCAGAGAGCAAAGCATCAATAAAAAAGCAAATCTTAATAATTTACTCTTTCTTATCATATTATTTTATCTTATAACTGCTATTTTACCCGTGTACCGGGCAATTGTTTGAGTTTGATTGGTTGCTTTGATACAAACGATATATACCCCGGAAAATACTCTATTGCCTTCGTTATCAGCCCCCCCCCAGGCTATTTCCGCAGTACCTGCTGTTTGATCCGTTTCCGTCTCCCAAACAGGATTACCGAATTTATCAAGAATCATTATTAAAACGTGTGCATTATCTGTTAAATTATATTCTATGGTTGTAGAATTATATTCCGGTGTAAGAGGGTTTGGATATATATAGATTGAATCTCCGGCAGCCTGTCTTAATCGGCCGGGGGTAACTTTACTGATTATTTTAAATTTATTGCTGGGGGAAAAGATTTTAGCTTCAAGGTCTGTGCATTTCAGGTTAACGGAGTCTGCAGTTTTTAAAATCTTCACCCAGCCCTGCCAAATGCCATCGGCTAAATTGATTATATTATCGTTTTGTCCGCATATTGTAAGTTTTTTATCGTTTGGCTCAACCGATAAAGAACATAAAAAACTAGAACTGTCAATTGTAGAGATAGATACACAGAAGCTGTCACCCGCAAATTGAGGTGAAGGTATTGAGTCAAAATTGAAACTAAACAAGATTAGAAGGGCAAGCATTTTTTCAGAAAATTCTCCTTCATAATTTTTTATTATGTAATTAATTATACGTAGTTTATCAGACTTGTCAAGGTAGGTTTTTCGGAAATACCATCGAAAAAAACCTGAATTTGTTTGTTGGTAGGGTGTTGGGTGGTTAGATATTACAGAGACAGAAAGTATTTTTGTACAATATTAAATATTAAAAATTAAAAAGCAAAATGTAGATTCTTCGAATCCAAGTTAAATAGTTAAATTGTTGAATGGTTGAATAGAAAAAATAAAAAGAAAAGCCTTGTGTTCTTTGTGATTAATTTTTAAGCGTTGGTGTTTAGTTTAAAGTTTTTTGTTACCATTTTCCTATTTTCCCATTTTTCAATTTTTCTAATTTGTTCTCCGTGTTTTCTTCGGTGAAAATAGGGGGTTATGGGGTATCTTAATCCTTGACAAAAGGGAATTTAGATGTATTAATTACTAAAAATGGATTACGAAAGTTTTTTCGGGTTTAAAGAGAAGCCTTTTTCAACTTCTCCTGATGAGAGATTTTATTACGATAGTCCCCAGCATTCCAAGGCTATGCAGAAAATCCTTCACTGTGTTGAGAATAGACTCGGGCTTGCTTTACTCGTAGCCGATATAGGAATGGGGAAAACCACCCTGGCGAGAAGAATACTAAATATGCTTGCATCAGATGATTCTTACGAAGTTTCACTTCTCGTTATAATCCATCCCGATATTTCGGCAGGTTGGTTGCTTAAAAAGATCTCTTTGCAATTGGGAGTCACAGATAAAGGAGATGACAGAGAGAAGATAATATCCGGGCTTTATGATAAGCTGCAGGAATTTCATGAGCAGGACAAAAAAGTAGCTGCTTTAATAGATGAAGGGAATATGCTGCGGGGTAAAGATACAATGGAGGAGATTCGCGGACTCCTCAACATTGAAACTCAGTCGCAACATTTACTGAATTTTGTAATTTTTGGCTTACCGGAGATGGAAATAAATCTTAAGCAGGATGAGGCTTTGTACCAGAGAACCGCTATAAGAACTACTCTGAAGCCTCTAGATTTGGCATCCGTTAAAGCGTATGTCAGTCACAGGATAAAGGTTGCCGGAGGGAAAGAAATGCCTTTTACCGGTGAATCATTAGGTTTAATACATACATACTCCGGGGGTAAACCGCGAATGATTAATATAATATGTGAGAATGCAATGCTGGAAGCTTTTCTTGAAAAGAAAAAAGAAATAGATACAAAAATTATCCAGGTCGTACTGGAAGATCTTGCTTTAGTGGAGGGTTAATAATGATCGATTTTATTAAAGGAGAAGGTGGAGGTAACGATTTTGTCCTTACTCCTTACGTTTCGGGTTATGACTATGCGGTACTTTGTCCCCGTTTATTGAAAAGGAATTTCGGTGTCGGAGGGGATGGTCTGGTGGTTATGGACGGGAAAAAAATGATATTCTACAATCCCGACGGAAGTAATGTACCTTTTTGCGGGAATGCGGTGCGGGTTTTCTTTCGCTTGCTTTACCTTCAGGGTAAAGTCGAAAGAGAAGACGAAGTGCAAACCGAAGCAGGTCCGGTCAGACTTATTTACAATGATAATAATACGGTGTCTGCTTTGATGCCTGAGGTAAGTATTTTGGAAAAAAGAGAAAATGGGGCGATTGTTAGATGTGGTGTTCCTCATTATGTTATTCCTACAGAAGATGTGGAAGGGCTCGATGTTGATGAGTTAGGGGCTCAATTTGCAAATGCTATACCCGGTAGGAATAATGTGGACTGGTTCAGGGAAGAAGGGGGAGCCGTTTTTATGAGAGTTTTCGAGCGTGGTGTGGAAGGAGAAACACTTTCTTGTTCTTCAGGGATCGCAAGCGTTTCATTTTTCGTAATGGAAGAAACCGGAAGAGAAAAACTCAAAGTTAAAACAATTGGAGGAAATTTTGAGACCGTGCGAGAAGGCAGTAACCGGCTCTGGCTTACAGGGGAAGCAAATATAGTTTTCAAAGGCAAAATGCCTGAAGGAGAAAATTCTTGGGAAAAGAAGGACATTCTAATTTAGGATTAACCTTCGGAGATGTGCTCCTCGCGCCAGGTTATTCGGATGTCATTCCGAGTGATACTGATATTAACAGTAAGTTCAGTCGGAATATTAGTTTACCTATTCCGATAGTTTCTTCGGCAATGGATACGGTTACCGAAGAAGAAATGGCTATAGCCATCACATTGCAGGGCGGGCTCGGAATTATCCATAAGAATCTTTCCATAAAAGAACAGGCAGCGCAGGTGAGGAAGGTAAAGCGATTTGAGAGCGTTCTTATACCGGACCCTATAAAGGTTGTTCCATCTGCTACTATTAAAGAAGTAGAAGAATTGATGAAAACCCACAACATCTCAGGAGTACCTGTGGTGGATGATAAAGGAAAGCTGAAAGGGATAATAACAAAAAGTGATTTGATATTCGAGGATGATAAAAATAAAAAAGTCAAAGAAGTTATGACTCCCAGAGGCAAACTGATTACAGGTAAAAAGGGTGTTTCTATAGAAGAAGTAAAAAAACTTTTCAGGAAGCATAAATTCGAGAAATTGCCTCTGGTGGATAAAAACGATAAACTTGTGGGGCTTATAACCCTTAGAGATATTCTGAAGAGAAAAGAATTTCCCCGAGCCAACATAGATAAAGAAGGCAGATTAAACTGCGGGGCTGCCGTTGGCGTAAGCGAGGATACGAGAGAGCGGGCAGAAGAGCTTTTAAATGCGGGAGTCGATTGTCTGGTTGTGGATACGGCTCATGCACATACAAAGAAAGTGTTCGATATTACCAGGATGCTTCGAAAGATTTGCGATAAGGATCTGGTTGTCGGGAATATAGTGACCGGAGAGGCTGCAAAGGATTTAATCAAATTGGATGTTGATGCGGTAAAGGTGGGAGTAGGGCCTGGTTCTATTTGTACAACCCGGGTTATAAGTGGAATAGGTGTTCCTCAATTGACGGCAATTCAAAATGTGGCTGAAATCATCAAAAGGAGGATTCCTGTAATCGCGGATGGTGGTGTAACTTTTTCCGGAGATATTACCAAAGCCCTGGCTGGAGGTGCGGATTCCGTTATGATTGGCGGACTTCTGGCCGGAACAGATGAAGCTCCGGGGGACTCGATCCTTCTGGAAGGTCGAAGATTTAAAGTTTATAGGGGAATGGGTTCGGTCGACGCGATGGAAGCGGGCAGTAGAGATCGTTATTTCCAGACCGGAAAATTGGTCCCTGAAGGTGTAGTATCCCGGGTTCCTTATAAAGGTCCGGTAGGTGAAGTTCTTTTTCAACTGGAAGGAGGATTGCGTTCAGGTATGGGATATGTGGGGGCTCGTAATCTTAAGGAGCTGAGAGAGAAGGCAAAGTTCATTCAGGTTACAAATGCCGGACTAACGGAAAGTCATCCGCATGATGTTAAGATAATCAAAGAACCGCCTAACTACGAAGTTATAAATTAGTAGTTGTTTCAGGAGGAGTTGTGGGTACTATACACGGAACAACAATCCTTGGAGTTAGAAAAGACGGAGTTGTTGCTATGGGCAGCGATGGTCAAGTTACAGTTCAGGATACAATAATGAAAGCTAATGCAAAGAAAATAGAGCTATTAAGCGATGGCGAAGTTCTTGTAGGTTATGCAGGGTCCGTAGCAGATGCCATTACCCTATGTTCTATGTTCGAAGAGCAAATTAATAAGTATCCAAAAAATATTTCTAAAGCGGTAATTGAATTTGCAAAACAGTGGAGAAAAGATAAATATCTGAGAAGATTAGAAGCGCTTTTAGGCGTTATGAATATTGATGAATCTTTCATTCTATCGGGGAGTGGTGAGGTTATACGCCCTGATGACGGCCTTATCGGTATCGGCTCAGGCGGCGGGTATGCGATAAGTGCTGCCAGAGCATTACTCCTTCACTCTTCTCTCGATGCTCCTTCTATTGTCGAAGTTTCCATAAAGCTTGCTTCTGATGTTTGCATTTATACTAATGATAAGATTTCGGTAGAGGTGATAAGAAGTGGAAAATGAGTTAGAACTTAAGCCGAAAGAAATAGTGCAGGAATTAGCCCGCTATATAATTGGGCAGTATGAAGCAAAGAAAGCCGTTGCAATAGCTATAAGGAATAGATGGAGAAGGCAGCAGGTTAACGGAGATATGGAGGAGGAAATTTATCCTAATAATATAATAATGATAGGACCTACCGGTGTAGGAAAAACCGAAGTTGCAAGAAGGCTTTCTCTTATTATGAGTGCTCCTTTTGTGAAAACCGAAGCTACGAAGTTTACCGAGATTGGGTATGTTGGGAGAGATGTTGAATCGATGGTCAGGAGCCTTATGGATGTTGCCGTTAAAATGGTGCAATCACGCAAAATAGAAGAAGTCAGAGAAAGAGCTCTGAAACTTGCGGAAAAAAGAATTCTTGATGTGCTTGTTCCCAGTGGCGATGTAGGAGAAACTATGGATGAGAGCAGGGAAAAGATGAAAAATAAATTGAGAGACGGAGAATTCGAAAAAAGGAAAATCGAGCTTGACCTTAAAAAGCAAGACAAACCTTTCATCGAAATACTTGGTGCCGTTGGTCCTGAGCAGTTGAGTTTGGGCGTTCAGGATGCTTTTTCCAGTTTACTGCCTAAATCTACCAAGAAAAAGTTTGTTACTGTTGCCGAAGCCAGAGAGATTTTTGTGAAAGAAGAATCTGAAAGGTTGATAGATAGGGATGAAGTCATCGAGGAAAGTAAAAGAAAGACCGAAAACTCAGGTGTAGTATTCATTGATGAGATAGATAAAATTATAGGCGGTGATTCCAAAGCCGGGCCCGATGTTTCCAGGCAGGGCGTTCAGAGAGATCTTCTGCCCCTTGTTGAAGGAACCACAGTCAACACAAAATACGGACCCGTAAATACGGATCATATACTTTTTATCTCTGCCGGAGCTTTTTCTTCTACTTCTCCCTCTGACCTTATTCCGGAGTTGCAGGGGAGATTTCCAATCAGAGTCGAATTCAAAGACCTGAGTAAAGAAGATTTTCGCAGGATTCTTGTTGAACCGGATAATTCTCTTGTTAAACAATATAAGGCTTTATTTAAAGCCGAAGGATTCGAGCTTGACTTTAGCGAAGAAGCTTTAACTTTAATAGCTGATTATTCTAAACGGGCTAATGAAATCAGTCAAAATATCGGGGCAAGAAGACTTCAGACTGTGATGAATACGTTGCTTGAAGATTATCTTTTTGAAATGCCTGACCTGGAGAGTAAGAAAATTTTTATCGAAGAAGAAGAAGTGAAGAATAAACTCGAAGAGATAGTTAGCGATGAGGCCCTGAGCAGGTACATCTTATAGATGATTTGGGAGAGCCTTACTCATTTCCGGAAGGAAAATGTTAAAAATAGTGAAGAAGCCCTTAAGGAGATTTTATCCTGGAGCGATAGTATTTCAAAATTCGATTATTTTATTGAAAGAGAAAAAAAATATTCGTTTGGTATAGGTAAGGGAGTTGTTTTATA
This sequence comes from uncultured bacterium, assembly GCA_964418485.1. Lineage (GTDB taxonomy): Bacteria > Hydrothermota > UBA3072 > UBA3072 > UBA3072 > JAFGHJ01. The sequence goes on from CAYQMH010000010.1 coordinate 17,722, forward strand.
TAAAGAACAAGGAAACAGGGGTGATGCCGAGTTATCTATGCTTATACCAAGTGAACCTGTAAAATATGATTCTTTCGATGGCGTTCCTATTTCTATTTTTTGTTTTCTTTCTTCTCCTTTGAACAAAGATCTTCATTTGAAATATCTTTCGCGCTTCTACCGACTAATGAATTTTACAACCTTAAGAGAAAACCTTTTAAATATGAACTCAATAGAAGAAATAAGAAAATTGGTTAAGAGAGAGGAAGAGGGTTTCGAAGAATGAAATACTTACCCTTTTTTTTATGGTTAGTGATTATAATTGGGGTAACTTCTTTTCCCTTGAAAGTTGTCCCGCCGGTTGAAGTTTTTGGGATGGATAAACTTTTCCATTTTTTTCTTTTTTCTGTTTTAATACTTTTTTTCTTTTTTGGATTTGGTAAAAAAAGTTGGAAATTTTTATTTTTCATCGCTTTATTTGCAGGTTTAAGCGAGTTGTTTCAGTATTATGTTCCCGGTAGGTTTGTAAGTATCTATGATTTTGTTTTTAATTTATCAGGTGTGGGCATAGCGTACTGGGTCTTAACTTGAAAGGGAGACTGCTTAGATATGAGTTCTAAATCGAATTTTAAAAATGTTAAGGGGACGAGAGATATCTTACCTCTGGAATCAATAAGATGGCAAAGGGTCGAAAATGTTGTAAGAAAGAAAATGGAACAGTACAACTTCCAGGAAATCAGGTTTCCTACTTTTGAATATACAGACCTTTTCAGGAAGTCGACCGGAGAGAGCACAGATATTGTTAGAAAAGAAATGTTTACTTTCGCAGATATGGGCGGAAGGAGTCTTGCCCTAAAACCCGAAGGTACGCCTTCGGTCGTCAGGATGTTCCTACAGTATGGGTTTTTTACTAAAGGGATCTTGCAAAAATTTTATTATATTGAGAGGATGTTCAGACAGGAAAGGCCTCAAAAGGGAAGGTACCGTGAATTCAGACAGTTCGGAGCGGAGGTGATTGGTTCGTCTTCCGCCGAAACTGATGTGGAACTGGTCAAATCGGCATTCGATATTTTTAATGAACTGGATATTAAAGGCGTAGAACTTAATATAAACTCAATTGGATGTCCAAAATGTAGAAAGAACTTTATTAAAGAATTGAAAGGTTTTCTTAAAGGGAAATTAGTCTCGCTTTGCGAGGATTGTCGGAGAAGATACGATGAGAATCCTATGCGAATATTGGATTGCAAAGAGGATAAGGGGAAAATTAAGGGTGCTCCTGTCCCTTCTGATTTTCTTTGCGATGATTGCAGGGCTCACTTCGAGGAGTTCGAGAACCGGCTTGATTTCTTTAATATTAAGTTTAATATTGAAAATCGTCTTGTCAGAGGGCTTGATTATTATACGAAGACGGTTTTTGAATTTGTTAATGCTAATTTAGGTTCACAGAATGAAGTGGGTGGTGGTGGCAGATATGATGAGTTAATCAAGTTTATGGGAGGAGAAGATACCCCCGCTTCCGGTTATGCAGTTGGAATTGACCGGTTGATGTTACTTTTGCCAGAGAAAGAAGAAAAATTAGGTGTGGATGTTTACCTTGTTACTTTTGATGAGGAGTCGGATCTTGAGGGAGGAAAAATATTAGCATCTTTGCGGCAGGAAGGTTTCTCGTGTGATAAAGACCCTATGAAAAGAAGTGTTAAAGCTCAGTTCAGAGAAGCTGACAGACAAAATGCAAAATGGGTAATTATAATAGGTGAAAATGAAAGAAAAAGAGGTATCGTTCAGTTAAAGAATATGAATAAAGGAGAACAAAAAGAAATTCCCATGGAAGCTGATAAAATAGTAAAGGAATTGAAATGTTAAGAGATGTAACCTGCGGACAATTGAGAGCAAAAGACGAGGGCAGAGTTGTATCCTTAGCCGGATGGGTCAGAAAAATACGCGACCATGGAGAAATAATCTTTATTGATTTATGGGACAGGTATGGTGTTACGCAAGTGGTTTTCGCTGCCTGCGATTTTGATCTTACCGAAGTGAAAAAGTTAGGTCTGGAATGGGTAATTTCTGTAAAGGGGGAAGTGAGAAAAAGACCCGAGGATATGATAAACAAGGATATGAATACGGGAGAAATAGAAGTCCGTGCTTCACAGTTAGAAATTTTGAATGCTTCGGAGGTTCCTCCTTTTGTTGTACAGGAAGAGGTTCAGGCGGAGAAAGAATTAAGGTTTAAGTATCGATACCTCGACCTTAGAAGAGAAAAAGCTCTAAAAGGATTTATCCTTCGTCATAAGTTAATGCAGGCTGCGAGAAGAGTCTTAAATGAAAAAAATTTTTTGGAGGTTGAGACTCCTATTCTCGCTACACCTACACCCGAAGGCGCGCGTGATTTTTTGGTCCCCTCCAGGCTTCAGAAAGGAAAATTTTACTCTCTAGCGCAGTCCCCGCAGCTATATAAGCAAATTCTTATGGTAGCGGGGTTTGACAGATATTATCAGTTTTCTAAATCTTTTAGAGATGAAGATATGAGAGGGGACAGGCAGCTTGAATTTACTCAGATAGACCTTGAAATGTCTTTTGTTGAAAAGGAAGATATGTTAGCTGTAGGTGAAGATTTAATGGTGGCTTTTATGGAAGAAGTATTAGGGGAAAAAATACCAAAGCCGTTCCCTAAATTGACTTACGAAGAAGTTATGCAAAAATACGGTAGTGATAAACTGGATCTTAGAAATCCGCTTGTGATAGATGATTATAGTAAGCCGGGTAAGAGCGGCGAGTTTGGTATTCTTAACTCGGCCGAAAAAATAAAAGGGATAAAAGTTAAAGGTTCTTTTAGCCGCAGTGAAATAGGTGCACTCGAGGAAATCGTAAAAAAAGCCGGAGCAAAGGGTCTTTTGTATTTGGTTAACGACGGAGGCGATTATAAAGGTTCATTTGTAAAATACTTTAAGGATTGTAACATTTTTAATTTAAAAGCCGGAGAAACCCTTTTCTTGATTGCGGGCAATAAGGATAAAGAGGTCCTTATTCCTCTTGGTGATTTACGAAATGCGCTTGGAGAGAAATTGAATCTGATTGGTGACGGTTGGAGATTTCTTTGGGTTACCGATTTTCCGGTTTTTGAGTGGGACGAGGAAGGCAACTGTTGGATTCCCTGCCATCATATATTCACAGAGCCCATAGGGGACTTAAGAGATATAGAGAAAAACCCTGGTGAGGTGATAGGAAAACAATACGACTTAGTTCTTAATGGTGTGGAATTAGGTTCGGGTAGTATAAGATGTCATAATCCTGAAGTTCAGCTGAAATTAATGAAAGTTATCGGAATGAGTAAAGAAGAAGCTATGAATAAATTCGGTTTTTTGCTCAAAGCTCTTTCTCTCGGAGCTCCTCCGCACGGCGGAATAGGTTTGGGCTTTGACAGAATTTGCATGCTTCTCGCAGGTGAGAGTTCGATAACCGATGTAATTGCATTCCCGAAAACTTTAAGTGGTCTTGGACTTATGGAAAGTTCCCCCGGTCCGGTAACTGATGAAGATTTAAAAGAGTTGCATTTGGAAATAGTGAAAGATGAGTAAGATAAGAGTTTATCCGGATTCAATTTTACATGAAAAGGCTAAAGAAGTTAAAGATTTCCATAATGTTCACCATCTGGTTGAGAAAATGCTTAAGACTATGAGAGACGAGGAAGGTCTTGGTCTTGCCGCTAATCAGATAGGAGTGGCAAGCCAGGTTATGGTTGGTAGGTCGGGTACGGAAGAAGGACAAATTGTATTGGTAAATCCTATAATTGTTGAAGCTGACGGAGAAGATGTTATGGGAGAAGGATGCCTTTCTGTCCCGGTGGCGACCGTCGAAATTCCGAGGGCAGAGATTCTTGTTGTTAGAGGATTCGGTGCAGATGGAAAGGAAGTAGAGTATAAGGTGGAAGGTATTATAGCAAGGATGGTGCAGCATGAAATAGACCACCTTAATGGTGTTTTGATAATTGATTATTTATCAAATAAAGATTTGTTGAAATTCCAGATGGAATACGGCAAGAAGGAAGAGGAGGATAAATGAAAAAAGATTTTGTTTCAATGAGAGATATTGATAGAGTAGAATTTATGGAAATCTTGAGAGATGCAAGTATATTGAAAAAAGAAAAAGCAAAAACAATGGATAGTAAGCCTCTAAAGGGTAAAGTTCTTGCTATGCTTTTTGAAAAGCCATCTCTTAGAACTAGATTTACATTCGAGTCTGGGATTTATGAACTCGGAGGGATGGCAATTTATTTTGCGCCGACTGATATTGATATTGGAAAAAGAGAAAGTGTGGAAGATATCGCTAAAAATCTTTCCAGATGGGCTTCGGGAATTATGGCAAGAACTTTTGCTCATTCGACAGTTACAGGTCTTGCCGAACATTCAAGTATTCCCGTTATAAACGGTCTTTCGAATTTGGAACACCCCTGTCAGATATTGGCGGATTTTCAAACAATAGAAGAGAAGAAAGGGAAACTTGAGAATGTGAAATTGGCGTTCATTGGAGATGGTAACAACGTCTGCAATTCGATGCTTTTGGGTTCCGGGCTTATGGGTGTTGATTTCAGGGTTGCTCATCCAGAGGGGTATGAGCCGGATAGGGATATTGTAGAGAAATCCAAAAAATTAGCTGCCGATTCGGGTGGCTCGATAACTATAACAAATGATCCGAGAGAGGCTGCAGATGGGGCCGATGTTATATATACGGACGTCTGGGCTTCAATGGGCTTTAAACACGAGGCGGAAGAGCGAAGAAAAGCTTTTGCTTCTTTTCAGGTTAATGAAGAGGTTGTCTTTTGTGCTGATAAGGATTATATCTTTATGCATTGTTTGCCTGCAATAAGAGGAGAAGAAGTTACCTCTGAGGTGATAGATGGGCCGAATTCAGTGGTTTTCGATCAGGCCGAAAACCGCCTTCATGCGCAGAAAGCGTTGATGTTGAAGTTGATGGGGTGAAAACACAGTAACCACAGAGACCACAGAGAAAGAACAAAACACACAGAGACCACAGAGAAAACAACAAATTGTATTTATTTTGTTATCCTCCTCCTCACCCAAAAACAAATAGAAACAACAAATTACACAAATAGCACAAATTTTTTTTACTAAATCCTAAACTCTAAATTTGATTCACGCCGAGTGATACATAACCCAGGACTTAATAATATCTTGACTGTGTGGCGTTATTGTATAAATTAGAATATGAAACGAAGGATACGTATAATATTGTTAATTTTATTAAGTGTCGGTATGCTTTGTCCGTCCTATCTCATATGTCGAGTGTTACCTGCTTACCAGATGGTATTCGGTTGGCTTTTTCGTACAGATATGTCTCATATAATAGTGCGTTTTATTCTTTATGGAGTACTGGCCTGGTTGGTATTGTCTGTATTTTCGGATAGAAAACCGCCAAATTCTTGGTTTATTATGATTTTAGGTGTTTTGAGTATAGCTGTGATTCAAGAGGTAACGCAGTTGTTAACAGGACAAGGACCCGCAGGGTGGGATGATGTTTTTGATATCCTTGTCGATATGAGCGGGGCTGTCATTGGAATTATTGTTTTTAGGTGGAAGTGGGGTAGAGATGGATAGGATTATATAGAGTAAAGCTTTTTCTAAGGAATAAATTAGTAAATACTCTTTTGTCGAATATAGTGCTTTTCAATAATTTTTATACTTGACATTTATGATTTAAATGATTATAATATAATTATTAGGGGGGTTTTAAGTTAAGGAGGTGTGAAGATGTCGGACTTTGACGCTGAGTTGGTTCTCGGGAAAATTTTTGAAAGGGTTATCGAGACTAAGATGAAAGTCGGACAGATGTATAATCAGTTTGCACGAATGTTTTCTCATGTACCTGAGGTTAATGATTTCTGGAAAAAGATGAATCTAAATCAAGTTGCGCATGCGGATTGGTTAAAAGAAACCAAAGAATCCCTATCGAGGGAACAAATACTTTCTTTACCTGAGGTTGAACTGGTTTTGAAAACACATTCTATCAGAAATTTATTCGATAAACATTCGAAAAAAGAAATTGGGACCCTTCATGATGCATACGAAGTCGCGCATGAAATTGAATCTTCGGATGTTAATGATCTTTTTAAAATACTTACTAATGAATTTATTTCTTCAGAAAAAAAGAGAGAATTTATCCTTGATGCAATAGACAAGCAGCAAGAGCAAATAAAATATTTTCCCGAGCAGTTTGAAGGTGGAATGAAAAAAATAAAAGCAAATGGGGCTGAAAATAGAAGTTAGGAGCCGAGAGATAAATTAAATAGTTAAATCTTTTCCACCCAACTTTTTTAAATAAAATTATAAGAATAAAATCTCTGTGCTTTCGTGCTTTAATTAGATTAAAATCTTATATTGATTTTATGTAATCTTGTGTTCCCATTCTTGACATAAATGTTTTGTGATTTATATTAAAACGTATGAATTCTATTAATTTAAAGCCAATATTAATGGAGAGGTGTTATGTTGACAGATAATATTCTTGATTTAATTGGTAATACTCCGATGATTCAATTGAGAGGCGAAAATGTTTTTGCGAAAGCTGAGTTCTTAAACCCCGGGGGCAGCATAAAGGACCGTGTGGCATTGGCAATGATAGAGGGTGCCGAGAGAGACAATCGTCTTAACAAAAACTCAATTATCGTAGAGCCAACATCAGGCAATACCGGTATAGGCATTGCTCTTGTAGGTCGGTTAAAGGGGTACAAGGTTATAATCGTGATGCCGGAGAACATGAGTGTAGAACGAAAGAAACTGATACGAACACTTGGTGCAGAACTTATACTTACTCCTGCAGAGGATGGTATTAAAGGTTCTGTAGATTATGTAGAAGAAATGGCGGCGAAGAATCCTAATGTCGTTGTTTGTCAGCAGTTTGAGAATCCCGACAATCCACGTATTCACTATGAGGAAACGGCTCATGAATTATGGCGTCAGATGAGAGGAGAGATTGATAGTTTTGTTGCCGGTGTAGGCAGTGGTGGGACTCTCCAGGGTGTAGGGAAGTTCCTTAAAGAGCATAATAGTGATATTAGAATCGTAGCTGTAGAGCCCAAAAATGTTTCTGCGATTCTTGGCCACGAACCCGGTCTTCACCAGATACAGGGAATTGGTGATGGCTTTATACCTGAGATTTTAGATGTGTCACTGGTGGATGAAGTTATTGAGGTGACCGATGAAGATGCAATTGAAACAACCCGTCAGTTGGGTAGGGATTTCGGATTGATGGTAGGGATTTCTTCCGGCGCAAATGTTTGGGCAGCACGGCAGTTAGCCCTTAAGATAAAAGGAAATATAACAACTGTTCTTCCAGACCGTGCCGAACGTTACTTCAGTACCGCGTTGATGTAAATAAGTAAAAATAGTTCAGAGTATAAGTTATTAGGATGTAGTAGAAAAAAAATTATTTGTGCTATTTGTTGTTAATTGAAATTAGGGTTCAAGGATTCGAGGGTTCCAGGGTTCAAGTGAAAAAATAGAGTAAAAAAAATGAAATTCTGATAGTCCATGGCTAATTTGGGAGATTGGCTTAGCGGGAAGCGGATGGCGGAGGCTGTGCCAAAACCCTCTTTTTCGCAATTTGCAGAAAACTAAGTTCTTGTTTTTCAAAGGCTTATTTTTTAGAAATCCGTTAAATTTGGACTTTTGGCACAGCCTCGGCGGTCAGTGGATAGCGGTGTGTCTTTGTGGCAAATTTTTTTATAAAAAAGTACTTGACATTTTTATTTTTTTAAGTAAGATTTTCATATAGTAATTTTGGAGGAAGGAGAAATGGATTTAGCCCAAAAAGAAGCAATAATAGCCCATATAGTCGGAGCACATCAAAGATTTTGTAATATGCGTAACCGGAAACGTAAAGCTTCTCGAGAAGAAATAACCGATTGGATTAAGAGACTCTATGCAAGTGGTTTTGAAGAAGGGCAGCTTTTACTCCTTTTGAATAACGAGAAATCGCGAAGTCAATTTTTAGGAATACCCCGGACTCAATAAGTTTATCTTTTTAGCTTGTTTTTTATTATTTTTTTTCAGAATTTAAAATTTAATTTTATACAAAATAGACAATGGAAATGAAAGAAAAATTGATTGCAGTTTGTGGAATGAATTGTCGAATTTGTTTGGCTTATTTCGGGTATAGAGTTAACGGAGAGAAAAGAAAAAAATCATGTATAGGCTGTAGACCTACGAATAGAAATTGTGCTTTCATAAAAAAACGTTGTAAGAAATTGTCTGAAAAAGCCATTGATTATTGCTTTGAATGCGAAGTTTTCCCCTGTGAGAATTTAGAAAAACTTGATAAGAGGTACAGAGAGAATTATAAAATGAGTATGATAGATAATCTTAACTTCATCAAAAAAAATGGTATAGAGAAATTTCTTAAATCCCAGGAAGAAAAATATAGATGTGACCAGTGCGGTGGTGTTATTTGTGTGCATACCGGGAAATGTTATGAATGTGGAAATGTCAGAATATAGTATTGGGCAATAGTTAAATATTATGGCGAAGATTCCCTTCTGGATAGAACAAGCGTTAATTAACCTTTCGGACAAGGTAAACATTGATTATAGTGTCTATTTAAAGAAAATTCACGGGCTTTCGGCGCCTGCAAAATATCCGGATGCGCCGTGGACAAATGCTGTACTGAGAACACAGAAAGAAGTAGATAGGGCGGTCTCACAGGTCAAGAATCTCGGCCTGCGTATCCGGGGTGATTTGCCCAAAAATTGGGATAGTTTAGCTACTCTGGATTGTGTCTTAAAAAACACAGATAAAAGTGCTAGAATTTTCGACGCTGGAGCCGCGCTTTATTCTGTTATTTTGCCATGGCTATTTCTATATGGATATAAAAATCTAGTTGGCGGAAATTTCATATTTAAAAAGAAGATTAAGAGAGGTCCTATTTTATATGAACCCTGTGATATAACAAAAACACATTATGAAAATAATTTTTTTGACGTAGTTACATGCTTAAGCGTGATCGAACACGGCGTAGATCTTAATTTGTATTTCAAGGAAATGTCGCGTATTCTTAAAGTAGATGGTATTTTAATTACTTCTACCGATTATTATGAGACTCCGATAGATACTAATAGGCAAATTGCATATGGTGTACCTATCCATATATTTACAAAAGAGGAAATAGAAGAAGCGCTTAATATTTCAGAAAAATACGGTTTATTTTTGACTTCTCCTCTCGATTTAGCCTGCGATGAAAAGGTTGTTTACTGGAAACGATATGATTTAAGATATACATTTTTGAATTTTGTGCTTCGAAAGAAGTTTTAATATTGTAGAGTTCGTTGAATCTAAGTCAAATAGTAAAAAAATGAAAAGGTGTGGAGCCGATCTAACTATTCATCAATTTAACGATTCAACAGACTTTAGCCCAATTTTTTTTCTTGACAAAGAGATTGGTTTTTCGTACAATGATATTAGCGTTGATTGATATTATGATAGATCGGGGGTGTTATGAAAAAATTTACTAATTTATTAAAAAAAATGTGTTTAGTTCTTCTAATGATAATCTTTTTTTTAGCAAAGATTAATTGTTCCCATGAGCAGAATTTAAGTAATGGAATAATCGATTTCGTTTTTGAACCGGGAACAGAGCACGTACAAATTGTAGTCTGGATAGAAGACGAGAATGGAAACTATATCGGAACTGTGTTTATTACCGACTTTATAGGACGTTATGGAGGCGGCAACCGCTCCAGCAATCCTGACATAGATGAAGGAGATAACAGATTAAGTGCTTTCCCTATCTGGGCACACAAAAGAAATGTAATAGACACTACGTATGGTATAGATAATTTGTACCCTCCTGCAGAAACGGGAGCCTCCTATCCTGCTGATATAGATGCCGTTTCAGGGGCTACTCCCAGCACTGATGTTCAAACAAAAACTTTACAAATTTCCGATCTTGAATATGGACAGTACAGATGCTGGATAGAAGTAAATCGGTCTTTCGATAAAAATGATTATCATGACTACTCCTTCTATCGTGGGCAACCTTCGCTTGTATGGAATGTTACGATTGATGTCGGCGATACTCCCGACAGCAGTATGGTTATTGACTATGCGGGATACGGCTCACCCGATGGCTCTGATGGAGATATCAATCCGCCTGATTCGACGATTACTACAGCGGAAGATCTTCTTGCCGAAATGAATGGCTATAAATTTAAAGTGGGTTACATACCCGATCTTTAGAGTGCGGAAGGTTTTGACAGTTTGTTGTCCGTTTATTCTTTCTTCTTTGGATAGAATTATCCCAATCCGTTTAATACTTCAACTGTGATTTCATATTCTATTACTAAACCTGCTTTTGTCGTATTGAAAAAATACGATGCACTGGAAATGAAGTCCGGACTTTAGTTTCTGAATTCCGAGGTGCTGTAGATTATGATGTTGAATTCGATTCCGGAAACCTTTCCGCCGGAGTTTATTTCTATAGATTAAATGTTGATGGTATTCTTTCTGAACCAAAGAAAATACTGTTCGCGAGATAGTTGTTAGGTTTTAGGTGTTAATTTAAAAAATAAAATTTTTTATCTGTGAGTTCTATTTTCTCTGTGTTTTTATGTGAGAATTATTTTTTTGATGGGTAGGGAAGGGATTCGGACTACTGGCTTCTAACTTCTGACTTCTCTTTATATTCTTGACATAAGAAAATATTTCGCTAAAATATATATACAATGGATCAATACAATCTTATCAGTTTTATGGGTATTTTTTTCTTGCTGGGTTTTGCCTGGCTTTTCTCAGCCGATAGACATAACATGAACTGGAGACTTATACTCTGGGGAATTGGTATACAGATGGCGCTTGCCCTTTTTGTTTTTGTTTTTCCGATTGGAAGTAAAATGTTTTTATTTTTAAATGACGTGGTGGTGAAAGTCTTAAATTCTTCAACCGCAGGTGCAGAATTCGTATTCGGGAGATTGGCTCTGCCGCCGGGAGAGATTAATGAGACAGGAGAAAAATCACTTGGGTTTATACTCGCTTTTCAAGGTTTCCCTACTATAATATTTTTTTCAGCGTTAATAGCAATACTTTATTACTTTAATATTATGCAGTGGATTCTAAAAGGGTTTGCCTATGTGTTTACCAGATTAATGAGATTATCGGGTGCGGAGTCTTTATGCGCTTCCAGTAATATTTTTGTGGGTATTGAATCAGTTTTAACAATCAAGCCTCACCTTAAAGAAATGACAAAATCTGAATTGTGTACCATTCTGACGGCGGGAATGGCGACTGTCGCTTCAAATGTTCTTGCTATTTACATTTTCAGTCTTAAAGAGCAATTTCCAACTATTGCCGCTCATTTGATTTCCGCTTCCATCCTTTCCGCTCCTGCGGCTCTTGTTATGTCGAAGATTATAATTCCGGAGGGAGAGATTCCAAAAACACTCGGTGAGCACGTCGAAGTGCATTATGAAAAAGAGACAAATTTTTTTGAGGCTATAATAAACGGCGCAAACAGCGGAGTTAAACTTATTGTGGGTATAGTGGCTTTACTAATAGCCGTCCTGGGATTGGTTGCTTTACTTGATTTAATTCTCGGAGGAATAGGCGGAAGAGTAAACGTTTTTATGGGAATTAATATCGACTGGAGCCTGAAAGGTTTTCTCGGATATATATTTTATCCTTTTACTGTGATGCTTGGTATTCCTCCCTCGGATGCCGGGGTTATTTCCCGGATTATTGGGGAGCGGGCGATTCTTACAGAGGTACCGGCATATCAGCATTTAGCAACTGCGATTGCGACGGGATTACTTAAACATCCCCGGTCGGCGGTTGTGGCAACCTATGCGCTTTGCGGTTTTGCTCATTTTGCTTCCATGGCGATTTTTGTGGGAGGGATTTCCGTACTTGTACCGGAGAAAAGAGAAATTTTATCGAAGATCGGACTTAGAGCACTTCTTGCAGCTACTTTAGCCTGTCTTTTGACCGCCTGTATAGCCGGAACTTTCTTTACGAAAGGTTCTATTTTACTTGGCGGATAAAAATTTAATTATATTGGAATATTAAAATGGAGTTGAAAAAGATGAGTAATAAAAACGAAAAATTAATTACTTATTGCGGTTTATACTGCGGGGATTGTCACGGTTATACAGGTAAGATTCCTGATTTAGCAAGAGACTTAAGAAAAGAACTCCGGGCTTACAGGTATGATAAGTTTGCAGATTTTCTAGCCGGGACAGAGTTCGGAAAAGCTTTCAAGGATTACGAGAAATGTTATGAGGTTTTGGGCTTTATGGTTAAGTTTCGATGCGAAAAAGGATGCAGAGACGGAGGAGGACCTCCTTTCTGTAAAATGAGAATTTGTTGTCAGAAAAAAGGATATGAAGGTTGTTGGGAATGTGATGATTTCGAGACGTGTAAGAAACTTGATTTTCTGGTTCCGGTTCACGGTAAAGCTCATATAAAGAATCTTAGAAAGCTCGAGAAAAAAGGAGTTAAAGAATTCTTAAAAGGAAAGAGATATTGGTACACGAAAAGTGCTAAATAATCGTGCGGAATTTTAAATCTGAATTTTTTAAAAGTTAGGAGGTAGAAGTGAGTACCAGAATAATTTTGTTTTGTCTAAGTGTTTTTTTATTTGGACACGGGCTGGCAAAAAGTATTTTGCAGAAACCCTCTTTAGCAAAAGTAGAACCAGTCGAAGACGAATACTTTGGTGTGAAGATTGTCGATCCTTACCGTTATATGGAAAGTCTGGAAGACGAATACGTGAAACAGTGGTTCAAAGCTCAGGCTGATTATGCCAGGAGTAGATTGAATAGTATTCCAAAACGCCAGTTTCTTATAGATAAGATGTATGAGTTCGATAAGAGAAGGACAGCGAAATACAGTGCTCCACGTGTTACAGAAAATGATCGATTTTTCTTCTTAAAGACCAAGCCCGAAGAGGAAACAGCAAAGTTGTATTACCGCAATGGGGATAATGGCGAGGAAAGCCCCGAAAATCTGCTTTACGATCCTGAGTCTTTCAGTTCCGATACCACACAGGAATATGTAATTTCCAGCTTTACTCCTTCGTATGATGGTAGTAGAGTCGCTTTTGAAGTTGCGCCGAATGGTTCGGAAAGTTCGATTCTATTGACAATGGATGTTGAGAAGAAAGAATTGTTTCCCGAGCAAATTGACCGATGTTGGTGGGCATCACCCTCCTGGCTGCCTGATGGCAACGCTTATTTGTACCATCGGTTGCAATCCAGCGATTTTCATGATAAGGATAGAGAAAAAGACAGCAAGGTTTATTTGCATGTTGTAGGGACCGATCCTGCCACGGATAAAGAAATCTTTTCGAGGGAAAAATATCCTGAATTGGGTATCAAAGAAGAAAATATTCCTTTTGTGGATTATAATAAAGATGCTAAGTATATTTTTGGTTTCATAGCGTCCGTCGATAATCGATTAAATGTTTTTTATGCGCCTGCCGATGAATTGTATAAAGAAAAAATAGCCTGGAAACAATTATTCAAGATCGAAGATGAGATTTATGACTTTTGGGTTACAGAGGAGGAATTATTTGTATACACACCAAAAAACGCACCTAATTTTAAAATTTTGAAAACCTCTCTTAAGGAGCCTTACCTTGAGAATGCCCAGGTAGTAGTTCCTGAATATGCTCAGGAAATCATTACTGAGTGGTGTTTAACCAAAGATGGTCTTTTTTATACAACCGCTAAAAATGGTGTCGAAGGAAGATTGTTTCATTTGCCGTATGGGGCTAAAAATGTTAAAGAAGTTAAGCTTCCTTTTGCGGCGGGGAGTGTTTACTTACTTGCAAAGGGGATTAAATACGATGACCTCTGGATAACAATTAGCGGATGGACAAGAGATTATCATTTTTATCGATATTTTTCTAAATCTAAAGAGTTTGAATTGAAAAATGCTTCGGTTCTTCCTGAATATCCAGAATATGCCGATCTAGTAGTGAAAGAACTTATGGTACCTTCCCATGATGGGGTAAAGGTACCTTTGTCGTTGATATATAATAAAGATATGAATAAAAATGGTAAGAATCGAGTCTTAATTTATGGTTACGGGGCGTACGGGCATTCAATGAATCCTTTTTTTAGTTCGAATTTTTTACTCTGGACGCATGAGGGTGGTATTCTCGCGGTTGCTCATGTACGAGGGGGTGGAGAACTTGGCGACAAGTGGCATAAGGGGGGATTCAAGACTACTAAGCCTAATACATGGAAAGACCTAATAGCTTGTGCCGAGTATTTAATTAAAGAAAAGTACAGTTCCAGTGGAAGAATTGCAATTACCGGAGGAAGTGCCGGTGGAATACTTATAGGTCGCGCAATGACTGAACGCCCTGATTTGTTCGCGGCTGCTATTCCAAGTGTCGGCTGTATGAATGCTGTACGGTTTGAGGAAACACCTAACGGACCTGTCAATGCTTCGGAATTCGGAACCATCAAAGATTCAGTTGAGTGCATGGCTCTCATTGAAATGGATTCGTATGTTCATCTGGAAAAAGGTGTAGAATATCCTGCAACTTTAGTAACAGCCGGAATGAATGACCCCCGGGTTATAGCATGGCAGCCGGCAAAATTTGCCGCCAAGTTACAGGCCTGCAATGCGTCAGATAATCCCATTTTATTCTGGGCGGATTATGAAGCGGGGCATGGAATTGGAGATACTAAGTCTAAAGCATTTGAAAGTTTAGCTGATGAATTGAGTTTTGCGCTCTGGCGAACAGGTCATCCTGAATATCAGATTAAATAGAAAGTGTATGCTGCCGGTGAGATTTAGAATATATTTCTGACTGATCATAATAAAGGAGATAATTATGGTAGAAATGCTTGGTTATTGTGGTTTTTTATGTGATATTTGTCCTGCTTACGAGAAGAACATAAAAGGCGATGCCGATAAGGCCGAAATCAGCGATAAATGGTTTTTATACTTTGGTTTTCGAATTCCTCCTGAAAAAGTGAGCTGTGTTGGTTGCAGAAAGGAGGGTAATCATCCTGATGAGGGATGTCCTGTTAGACCATGTGCGAAAAAGAAAAGCGTTCGTAATTGCGCTTACTGTGATGATTTTGATTGCGATAATCTGAAATCCAGAGTAGATTTTGTTGAAAAAAATGTTATAGATATCGAAAAAATCCCCGAGGAGGATTATAAACGATTTATCGAACCATATTTGGGTAAGAGAAGATTACTTGAGATACGAGAGAAGTTTGGTTAGGTCTTAGGTGAGGAACCGCTCTCAGCTTACCGCTTTACACACTACCTCTCCCCATTTTTTTAGCGGAAAGCGGGGCGGTCAGCGGATAGCGTAGTATATCTCTGTGTCCTTTGTGCCTAAAAAAATCTTGACATAGTGCTTAAATCAGTGTACCATATATATTAAAAGGAGGCATTAAATGGATCCTTTACAAGAATTTTTCCTCTGGAGTGCAATAGTTAATTTAGGTCTATTAATGTTAAGTTTTTTGGCTTTTACATTGGGTCGTGATTTTATTTATCGAATTCACGGTAAGTGGTATGATATAAATAAGGGTCAGTTCAATGCCATTATTTATTCCGGGATGGTGTTTTATAAGATATGCATATTATTCTTCAATATCGTGCCATATGTAGTACTTCGTATTATTTGGTGAAGTGTAATTAAAGATATTTCTATATTTGCTAATTTTTGCATTGCAAAACTAAATTTTCTTTGATTTGTAGGAATTATATTATTTTCTATCAGTTCCCTTGGGAACATTAAATCGAACTGGTTGTGGAGGCTCTGTTTTCTCTGTTTACTCTATGGTAAAAAAGGTTAGGGATGGGGGTTCGCTTGACATAATATACAAAATGAATAACTTAGGCAAAAACAGAATAAAAATTAGTTTTTTAAATATGAAAATACACCTCGATTGGAGGAATTTATGAATAAATTTAAGTTAAGTGGTTCAAGCTCGATGTTTCTTTTATTGTTAATTTATATGGTTTCATGCGGGAAGAGCAGTTCATCGGGTATTTCAGTAAATCCAATGTTGAAAAGTATAGAAAAATTCGAGACTCTTTATATAGATATTGATCTGGCTAAGAAATTTAAAAATCCTTATGACCCTGAAGATATAAAAATCGATGCCATTATAAGACCTCCGGATGGGAATCCAATAACTCTTCCCTGTTTTTATAAAGACGGACCATCCGGAAAATCAGACTGGGAGGCAAGGTTTACTGCTATGCAGGTAGGAACGCATTCGTTTCATATTCAGGTAGCCAATAAAAAGGATACGTTTAAGTCGGAGGAGTTCTACATATCTGTGAAAGAATCAGATAATGACGGATTTCTACGATTAAACGATAAGTCCTTTTATTCTTTTGTGTTTGATTCCGGTAAACGTTTACGCGGTGTGGGTTTGAACATAGGTTGGGAGTTGCAATCCGATTGGGGATACACATATGAGGATTATATTGATGCGCTGGAAGAAAATGATGCGAACTTCTTTAGAACATGGATGTGTACCTGGAATCTTCCTCTGGAATGGACGAAAGTTGTTATGAGTTATGACGGGACCATTATAGATGAATTCGGAAATTGGGATAAAGTTTTTTGGCACTCTCGTGGTCTCGAAATCGATTTGGGGAAATCTCCGTTTACCGAAGATGATACTAATAGACTTGCAATCCAGTCCGATGAGAAAGAAACTATTGTTTATAATCTTAAAGATATAAAAAGATTTAAAATAAAGTTATTCTATAGAGGGAGCCTTTCCGAAGACAAGATAAATTTTTATTCTTCTCCTGATAATATTAGATATGATATAATAAAAATCGAATTTGGAGAAAGTCGTGATGTTACGAAGGGGTGGCGTCGTATGTATATTGTCTATACCGGCGAGCTCCCGGAAGGAACAAATTATCTCAAGATCGAATTTATGGAAAATCTCAAA
The DNA here is from genome assembly GCA_964418485.1 of uncultured bacterium. Lineage (GTDB taxonomy): Bacteria > Hydrothermota > UBA3072 > UBA3072 > UBA3072 > JAFGHJ01. Next base: position 34,646 of record CAYQMH010000010.1, read on the forward strand.
GGTACCCTATACCTCGGAAATGCTGAAATAGAAGGCGGTCAGGAGAAAGATATTCTGGATGCTCCCGGTCTCGGTAGATATTATGAAAGAGCTGCAAAAAGATTGGACGAAATTTTTAGTTTATGCCAGCAAAAGGGTTTATATGTTATGTTGACACTTAATTACCCTGGAGTTTTTAAATCAGAGGTCGACAGCTGGGGGTCCAATGCCGAATGGAGGACAAATCCATATAATGCGGTAAACGGTGGTCCCTGTGAAAATCCGGTAGATTTTTTTACCTCAGCTGAGGCGAAAAAAATTTATAAGAACAAACTCCGCTATTTAGTCGCGAGATGGGGATACTCGACTAATCTTGCATGCTGGGAATTATGGAACGAAATTGATGATGTTATGGAGCACCAGGATGTTCCGGCAGCAGTAATTGTGAGTTGGCATAAAGAAATGAGTAAGTATTTAAAGCAGATTGATCCCTACAGGCATCTCGTTTCAACAAGTGTTAGTCATAGAGAAGTACCTGGTTTATGGGAGATTGAAAACATCGATTTTTCCCAAAATCATTTATATGGGCCTGACAGGGATGTTACAAAGATGGGTAATAGTATTAGGAAATATGTTAAAGAGTTTGATAAACCAAATATAGTAAATGAGTTTGCTGCAGGATGGAGAGGCCCCGGTAAAGATTTTTCTGATGAATCCTATGAGCGCGAAATGCATAACGGTTTATGGCGCAGTATGTTTTCTCCTACCCCGGTTTTGTCTCTGAGTTGGTGGTGGGAATGGCATTATTCTAAAGGACATTATTTCCATCTTAAAGCAGCTGCTGATTTTGTCTCTTTGATGATTAAGAATGATGAAGACATTATTGAGGAAATTTCAGTTGAAAGTGTAGATGGAGATATGGAAATTATGGGACTTAGAGCGAGTGATGATTTATTTTTATGGTTGAGAAATCCGGATGAAGAGGAAAAAAAGGATCTTGTTTTAAATATAGAAGAAACAAGATATTCGTTATACTTCATGAAATACTATGATACGTGGACGGGTGAGTTTTCAAATGATAGGGAAATAGAACTTTTAAACGGTCAGCTTATTTTGCAGGATATTTATCTAAAGAGCGAAGCAGATATGGCTGTATGGATCAGACCTGTGGAGTAGTAAATTAGTTAATTGGGTGGTTAGTTAATTTTTTAAATATGCCTGCAAATTTACCTCAAATTTATCATAAAATAGAAGCACGGCTTAAGTTTGCCGATACCTCGGAAGAAAAAATATCTATTTTGAGAGAAATGCTTGCTGTTATGCCCAAGCATAAAGGAACGGATGGGCTAAGGGCGGATTTAAACAGTAAGATCGCCAAACTGAAAAAGGAAGCAAAAAAGAAACCTCAAGTACGGCGTTTGGATTTGACTCATGTTCCTAAAATGGGAATAGCTCAGGTTGTACTTATGGGAGCGCCAAACTCCGGAAAATCTACAATTCTTAGCAAACTTACAAATGCTGATCCTGAGGTTGCCAGTTATCCTTTTACAACTCAAAAACCAGATGTAGGAATGATAGAGTTTGAAAATGTACAGATACAGTTAGTCGATACACCCCCTCTGTATGAGCATTTCCATCCACCGTGGCTTTTTGCTCTGGGTAGAAGTAGTGATGTTCTTATAGGTTTAATTGATGGAAGTAAAGCCAATCCGCTAAAAGAGCTTGATTCACTTTTAAGCAGATTGGAACAGGGTTTAATCTTTCTGGAGTCAAGAGATTATTATACGGGCGATGAATTGATGAAAAAAAAGGGTTTTATAATAATTTCAAATAGTAGGGACAGAAATCTTAAAGCTTTATATGAAAAATATGGAGAGAGATTTGATTTTGTAAGATTCGAATTGGATTCAGATTTAGAGTCTCTAAAGAAGAAAATTTATAGTTCTCTTAACCTTATAAGAATTTACACAAAACCACCGGGGAAAAACGCGGATTTTACCGTACCTGTTGTTCTTCCAAAAAATTCAACTATCTTGGATGCTGCGTACGATATACACAAAGATTTTGCAGACAAAATGAAGTATGCAAAATTGTGGAGGGGAGATAAAAATCCCAGACAGGTGGGTCCGGAAGAGATTTTATTGGAAGGAGATGTAGTGGAATTCCACAGCCGTTAATCCCCCTCCTCCCAAAACGAGTCTCACACAGAGCCACGGAGAACACAGAGAAAAGTTTGTTGTTTAAAGCCCATCCCAACAACCCCAAAATTAATCTCACACAGAGCACACAAAGGACACAGGGCCCCACACAACCCGTTTAAATTGCGATTATTGAAAACTCATCCCCACAACCCCGAATAAATAGCACGCAGATAAACGCAGATTTTCAGGATTTTATTTTTTTGTTGACTTGTGACCAGTGACTAATGACAAGTGACTATATTCCCTTGACTTTTTTTCCGGGGTTGGTAATATTGCATTAAAGGGAGGGTTAGTCTAATGGTAAGGCACCGGATTTGAAATCCGGCGGGTTTACACCCTTGGGGGTTCGAGTCCCTCACCCTCCGAGGGAGAGGTGGCCGAGTGGCCGAAGGCAACCGATTGCTAATCGGTTAAGGGGTCAAAAGCTCCTTCCAGGGTTCGAATCCCTGCCTCTCCGTTAATTTGGAAAATATAATGTTTAGATTAATTTTCTGTATATTGTTGTTTTCCTTTAACTGTAAAGGGAGGTCGGAAATGATAAGAAAACCAGTTGTTTCTGGGTCTTTCTATCCCGGAGATTCTTTAAGACTTTCGTCAACAATCGGTCAATATTTAAGCCACGCTGATGTTGAAGTAGAAGGGGAGATTTTCGGAGTGGTTTCTCCCCATGCCGGTTATATTTATAGCGGACAGACAGCTGCTTTTGCTTATAAAACTTTGAAGAATAAAGATAAAAAACTTGTTATCCTTTTAGGACCTTCTCATCGTTACTTTGTTAAAGGTTTTTCTGTTTACGATACGGGAGAATGGGAGACGCCCCTTGGGAAAGTCAAGATAGATAAGGGGTTCGCTTCGAAATTGGAATCGCACAGTAAACTTATAGTGAGTGAACCGGAGGCGCACGCCCAGGAACATTCTCTCGAGGTACAAGTACCTTTTCTTCAAAAGGTTTTAGAAGATTTTAAGATAGTTCCTATTGTTTTTAATACCGATCAACTTTCTCTGCTCTCCGAGCTCGCAGGTGCTTTATCAGAGGAGTTGAAAAATAGGCAAGATTGGGTTATTGTAGCTTCGACGGATTTATACCACGGTTACAACTACAGTGATGCTAAAGCTGTTACTGATAGAGTAAATAAATATATCTTAAGCCTCGATTACGCAGGATTGTTGGAATATGACAGAGAAATGCGGGAATCCGGAGCGTGTGCTGCTTGTGGATGTTCCGCCGTTGCTGTTTTAATGCAGGTGATGAAAAATCTGAGTGTTGCTGAAGTAAAACTTTTGGAGAATACGAATTCAGGCGATGTTACAGGGGACAAAAGTGGTTATGTGGTGGGTTATGGCGCCTGGGTTTTCTCGCGAAACGAGGCAGAAAAGACTAAAAGTGAAAAATCCAATTCGGAGTTCGGTTTTACCCTGACTGAAGAAGACAAAAAAAAGTTGTTGACTATAGCCAGAGAAACCGTGAACGAATGCATAAAGAACGAAAAAATTCCCGATTTTAAAGTTGAAAGTGAAGTTCTGCAAAAGAAATGCGGGGCTTTTGTGACGTTGAAGAAAAAAAACGGGGCTCTTCGGGGATGTATTGGTCGTATTGTTGCGGAAGAGCCGTTATTCCTGGTAATAAGGGATATGGCAATAGCGGCAGCCACGCAAGACTATAGATTCCCCCCTGTTAGGCTTGCCGAAATAGATGATATAGAAATTGAGATATCGGTTCTTACTCCGATGCAGGAAGTTAATAGTATTGATGAAGTAAAAGTAGGCAGGGATGGATTGATGATAAGAAAAGGATATATGAGCGGCTTACTTCTGCCTCAAGTTCCTGTTGAACAGGGATGGGACAAAAAGACTTTTCTTGAGCATACTTGTTATAAGGCCGGATTGCCTCCCGATGCGTGGAAATCTTCTGAGCTCTGGAAATTCCAGGCTATTGTATTTTCAGAAGAAGATTAAAAAGAATTTAACACAGAGCACACAGAGAAGAAAGAACACACAGAGAACACAGAGAAAAACAACAAAAGAATATATATTTTTGTTTAAAACCCACCTCCCCAAAATTAAAAACAACGAATTACACAAATTGTTTTTTTGACCAGTGACTAGCGACAAATGACTATAGTCCAAACTATTCCACAAAGCTACGAAGACACAAAGATTATTTTATTGTTTTTTACTCGAAACACGAAATTCGTAACTCGAAACTATAATTTACTAAAACCTAAAACCAAAGACCTGATTTTCCTTAACTACTAACTACTCTCTATTTTTTCTTCTTTATCCAGCCTTTATAAACCAGGGAAACGGGTATTAATACAGCATATCCCAGAACTAAAAGTATGGGAGCTAAAGTAAGAGACTCACGTGCCAGAAATATGTAACCCATTATTATAGCTAATATTCCAGTTGCGAAAATAATTGAATTTGTTTTTTCCCAGTAAATTTTATTATCGCTTTTTTCTTTCAAGATACCTCCGTGTCTGCTATTTTATAAGTTTGAAATCACCTTTGCTTATCATGTAGATATGAACATTTTCATATGAATCTTTGGAGCCAAGAGAGCCGGCAGTCAATTTGATATTTTTTAACCTTCTTGTGTCCCTTGGATTTTCTATTAGGCTTCCCATTAGGAGAGCTGCATCGTATCCAAGGCAGGCATACCTATCCGGGTTTTCCCTGAATATAAAATTAAATTCCTCTGAAAACGCGTCGGTTGGGTTAAAAGGACTTTCTGAAATTATTATTCCCTCTAAGGCAGATGTTTCAACCTGTTGTCTGAATATTTCTTTTGACTTCCATTCATCTGCTCCCAATATTTGCGATTTTATCCCGAGGTATTTTATTTGACTCGCAATAGCTGGTACGTCTTGCGTTGTGGCGGGAATATATACGGCATCGGCATTGCTCTCTTTTATTCTGTTTAATTCATCCTGGAAGTCTCTTTTCCCTTCTTTGTAATAAATTGAGTTTACTATTGCTCCTCCCAGTTCTCTTACTTTTTCAGAGAAGAATTTTTCGAGTGTTTCTCCGTAATCTGAATATGGATAGAGAATCGAGAAAGTTCTAAGCCCGAGTTCGCTGACAGCATAATTAGCCATCGCTTTTGCTTGTTGTTCTATCGTTCTGTTAATTATATAACATTGTTCCCCTGCAGAATCTATAAACTCCTTTGTCGCTGTAGGAGAAATAAACGGTATTTTCACATAATCACAAAGGCAGGCAATTGCGAAGCTGTTTCGAGAGAAAAGAGGTCCGATTATCCCGGAGACATTCTTATTTCTTATAAGGTCGACTGCTTCTTTATAGCTTTTAACGGGATTTCCTCTTGTATCGACGTATATTGGAATAAATTTGTCTCTTGAACCTACATCTAAGCCTCTTTTAACCGATTCTGCCGTTTGGCTGTAAACTCCAGTGAAAGGGAGTAGCACACCCACCCTGGTTTTTCCTTTATTTTGGGACATATACGTTGCTTTTCTTGCATATTCACTGTTTGGATAATTTTCTTCTATTTCTGAGAAGTATTTCGAGCTTTCTTTATCTTTACCTTCACTCTGAAGTTTCATTGCGAGAGTGTATAATAAGAAAGGTTTTAAATCTTCCTTAACGTAAGGGATAGCTTTTTCCAGGGACTTAGAATCTGAAAGAGAGGCTACTTCTTTTATGTTTTCAGATGTTTTTATTCCATAGAGACCGGCGGCAGCGTAACTTATAATTGCTTTCCCATAATTTTCTATTGTCTTGTTTATTTCTCCAAGATAAAATAAAGAGTTAGCTTTTAGTTTTTTTGACTGGTCATTTTTTGCTACTGCCAAAAATAATTCATTAGCTTCTTTATAATTCTGGTCCGTATATGCTTTCATAGCATTTTCATAGATTATACTCACCTCTTCCTCTGAAGTAGGTTGTATTGATGGACCACAGTTAAATATATAGAGCAGCAATAATACTGGTACAAAAATTAATTTCTTCATGGGCTGAATTTACTTTTTTGATAAAATTTGTCAAGGGATGCCAAAAGATAGTGAGTAGGGAGTAGAGAGTAGTGAGCAGTTGAAAAAATTTAGGTCTTAGGTCTTCGGTTTTAGGTTTTAGTAAAAAAAGATTTGTGCTATTCGTGTCATTCGTTGTTCCTCTTAGTTTTGGTGGGGTGAGGGGTTTAATCAAAAAATATAGTTTTTCTTTGTGTCTTAGTGTCTTCGTGGCTATGTTTTCGATTCCGAAAATTTTCTCTTACACTTTTTTGCGAAATCTTGAAAAATATCACTCTGATAGTCGGGATAAGTCCATTTTTGAGGTTGGAATTTGTTTCCAATATAAATCAAGGTTACTTCAGCGAATATTCCTTTGCCAAGGTAGATTCTATGAGAAAAGTTTTTTGTGGTTACAAGGACAACTCTGTTATCACATATTCCTCCCGGATCACAATTTAAAGTTCTTCTACCTTCGAAAGTAAGTTCTTTTTCCCAGCTTATCGCCTGATGCTTTATATCGCCCAACTCATTTTCAGGTATTATTTTATCGATCGCTATCCATTTTCTTTTTAAGAACTCGCCCATTTCATCTTTGTAATAGTTGGTAAATTCGAAGGGGATTTCTATACTTTGAACATCGACTTTTCCTATTTGAGAAATTTTTCTCCAGGCGAATTCGAGTCCTTTTGAATCCTTGTAGATAAGACCAAAAAATATCTTCGTTAAGGCAGGAATAAACGTAGTATTATCCATTTTCCGTAAAGAAATGATATGATCCCGCCAACTGCGAGGTAAGGACCGAATGGTATTTGTGATTTCAATGTGAGTTTACCACGTTTAATTTGAATCGAACCATAGACTGCCCCCAGAAAAGAACCTATCATTACAGTAAGTAGCACTCCCGCCCATCCCACGAAAGCTCCAATCATAGCAGCGAGTTTAATATCTCCGTATCCCATTACATCTTGTTTGTAGACTCTTTTACCTGCTACAATTATAGTTAATATTAAGACAGCTCCCGCTGTTGCTCCGATAAGAGATATTAAAGCTAAACCTCGAAAAACTGAAAATATCAAGCCTAACATGATTCCCGATATTGAAAGAGAATCAGGAATAAGAGTTGTGTGCAGATCTATAAATGATATAGGTATGAGTAAGGATACAAAAATCAGAAAAGAGAATAATTCGAGTGAGATGCCGAAGCGGAGGTATGAGAATAGGAAAAGAAAAGCGCTTATTGTCTCTACCAGGAGATAGTTGATTGGGATATGGAAATCACAATTTCTGCATTTTCCGTTTAAAATAAGATAACTCAAAATAGGTATATTATCTTTCCATTGTATTCTTTCTCTGCATTCGGGACAATGAGAAGGAGGGTTTATTATTGAGATGTTTTTTGGTAAGCGATATATAATTACGTTGAAGAAACTCCCCATCGCAGCTCCCAGAAGAAAAAATGTTATTCCTGATCCAATTACCATTATTCTATTATACTTTGCTTATCCGCAGTTTGTTTTGATTTTTTTATTCTGCATATGTAAGACATTAAAGATTGCATATCGGTAGGCTTAACGCCCGAAACTCTGGAGGCTTGACCGAAGGTTTCCGGTTTAATGTTATTCAATTTCTCGATGCTTTCAGTACATATCCCCTGTATTTCAGCGAAATTTGTGCCGGGAGGGATTCGGACATTTTCCATATTTTTCAATTCTTTTATTTTTCTTTTGGCTCGCTGGGTATATCCGTCATAGCGGATATTTATTTCTAATGTTTCTTTTATATTCTTGTCTATTTTTATTCCCGTGACTTTCTCTACGTCATTAATGTTAAAATCGGCTCTTTTCGCAAGGCTAAATGCGCTAACGGGTTTTTTAATCGACGGTATGTCTTTAGGAGTAATAAATGTTTTTTTAAGTAGTTCTTCTGTTTCTTCAACCCTTTTCCTTCTTTTCTCAACCTCTTCATATCTTTCCTTACTTAAAAGTCCCAGTTTGTATCCATAAGCGCTAAGTCTAAGGTCTGCGTTGTCTTGCCTTAAGAGTATACGATGTTCTGCTCTTCCGGTAAACATTCGGTAAGGTTCTTCTGTTCCTTTTATAACCAGATCGTCTATCAGGACTCCTATATAGGCTTCGTCTCTTCTTAGAATTAAAGGTTCTCTTTTCTCTATTTTGAGAGTTGCGTTTATTCCCGCGATTATTCCCTGAGCCGCGGCTTCTTCGTAGCCTGAGGTGCCGTTTATCTGTCCGGCTAAAAAAAGTCCTTCTATTTTTTTCGTTTCGAGTGAATGTTTGAGTTGCGTCGGAGGTGCAAAGTCATATTCGACGGCATATCCTGGTTTAAATATCTCAACATTTTCAAGGCCTGGAATAGTTTTTAAAAATTTTATTTGTATTTCTTCCGGCAGGGAAGAAGATACTCCGTTTAAATATACCTCGGATGTATCCATCCCGTCGGGTTCGATGAAGACATGATGGTGGGTTTTTTTCGGGAATTTTAAAACTTTTGTTTCCAGAGACGGACAGTATCTGGGTTCTATTCCTGTTATCTTTCCTTGAACCAGGGGAGAGTATTTTAGATTTTCTCGGATTATGTTATGTGTATGTTCGTTTGTCCATGTAAGATAACAGGGAACATTTGGAGGGTCGAAATTTTTTGTTCTGGAAGAGAAATTGATTGGTTTTTTATCTCCGGGTTGGATTGTCATTTGGGAAAGGTTTATTGTTCTCATATCTGCCCTGGCTGAAGTACCGGTCTTAAGGCGACCTAGCCCCAGACCGTTTTTTCTTAAAGAATTTGATAACCCTTTTGAGGGAGGTTCTCCGAGCCTTCCGGAAGGGAAAGATTCCAGACCTATATGGATTAATCCTGATAGAAAAGTACCTGTTGTAAGAACTACCGCATCGGAGAGAAATTCTTGCCCTTCAGCTGTTTTTACTCCTATTATTCTTTCTCCTTCTAAAATCAGCTCCGTTACTTCTCCCTCTTTAACCTTTACTTCTTTATTTAGTGCCTCGGCGATTGTTTCCCTGTAATTTTTTCTATCAGATTGAGCGCGGAGAGCCCATATCGCGGGTCCCTTTTTTACGTTTAACATTTTGAACTGTATTCCGGTTTTGTCGGTGTTGTAGGCTATCTCACCGCCCAATGCGTCGACTTCAAAGACAAGCTGGGATTTAGCTCCGCCTCCTACAGAAGGATTACAGGACATTTGCCCTATGAGCTCAGGACTTATTGTTAGTAAAAGAGTGGAAAATCCCCTTCTTTTCGAAGCGAGAGCTGCCTCGATTCCCGCGTGTCCTCCACCCACGACTATTACATCGAATTTGTTTGTATTTGCTTTCATATCATTCTGTTTAATATTAGGAGAGAACTATGAATAGTCAAGGGAATTTAGACCTTAGTGAAAACAAAAAACCCACGCCACCCGTTTTTAACAACAAATAGCACAAATTACACAAATAAATTAATTTTGTTTTTTTAATATTCGTGCTATTCGTGTGATTCGTTGTTCCTCTTAGTTTTGGTAGGGTAAGGGGTTTAAACAAAATATAAATTTTTGTTGTTTCTTTGAGATCTCTGTGGTCTTTGTGTTTCAATTTTTGGGGTGGTGGGTTGGGATGGGATTCTGACTTCTAACTTCTAACTCCTATCTTCTAATTTATTCTTCTTCAATCAGTTTTTTTACTTTTTCGGAGAGTTCGTGGTACTCGTAGGGTTTCTTCATTATTGCTTTGAAGCCAAATTTTTCATGCTCGGACATTACAGGGTCGTCCGAATAACCGCTGGAAACTATTGCTTTTACATTCGGGTCGAGCTTGAGCAGTTCTTTTAATGTTTTAAGTCCTCCCATGGCTCCCGGAACTGTCAGGTCAAGAATAACCACATCGTAAGGGTTTCTTTGCTCCATTGCCTCTTTGTATAAATTTAGTGCCGTTTCTCCGTTTTCGGCTCCCGAAACATCAAAGCCGTATAAATTAAGAGCTCTCTTTGCGGATTTCCTTATAAAGGATTTATCATCCATAATGAGAATTTTACCGCTGGATTTTGCAATTTTATCTTTTTTTTCTTTTTGTTTTTTTTCTTTTTTACTGTCTAACGAAGCGGGAAGGTATATATGGAAGGAGGTTCCTTTTCCTATTTTAGATTCCGTAAAGATAAAACCGTTGTGTTTTGTTATTATAGAAAAAATGGTTGCCAGACCGAGTCCGCTTCCGTCTTCTTTCGTTGTAAAGAAAGGGTCGAATATCTTGTGTATATTTTCTTCCGGTATACCGATTCCTGTGTCTTTAAAGGTGATTTTCACATATTTACCTTTTTTAAGTGGTATTTTTGCACTTTCTCCTATTTCACAATTTTCAGCTTTTATTGTTATTGTACCTTCCTCCGGTATAGCTTCGATTGCGTTTAAAATAATGTTGTTTACAACCTGATTCATCTGAGCTATATCTATAATAACTTCCCACAGATTCTCCTGGAAATCAAACTCACAATTAATATTGGACCCAACGATTGCAAATTTCGCGGATTCTTTAATTAACTCTTTTATATCGGTTTTTTCCTTAATTGGTACTCCGCCCTTTGAAAAAGTTAAAAGTTGTTGAGTTAGGCTCTTTGCGCTGTGTGCTGCTTTTTCCGATTCAGTCAATATTTCATAAATTTCATCTTTTGGATCTGTTTTTAATTTCGCGAGTGAAATGTTACCTATGATGCCGGTTAGAAAATTATTAAAATCATGAGCAATTCCTCCGGCAAGTATACCGATTGATTCTAATTTTTGAGCTTTTGCTATTTCCTGTTCCATTATCTTTTTGTCGGAAATATCGATTGTTTGTAAGACCATACCCTGAAAATCATCTTTTTCGTCTATTATTGGTTCCCAGGAGCTTGAAGCATACCATATCTTGCCGTCTTTTTTTACAGCTTTATATTCGAAGTTCCTGCCGTCTGTATGTTCTTTAAAAGATTTATCAAAAACTTTTTTTGCTCTATCTGCATCATCTTTGTGTACCCACCAGATGAAATTATTCTCCAGTTCTTTTTTGCTGTATCCCGTTATTTCTTCGCAGTTTGGGCTTACATAAAGATTTTTACCTTCTTTGTCTGTTATAGCGAGTAAGCTTGGCATAGTTTCCACAATTAAACGGAATCTTTGTTCGTTCTGTTTTAAAGCTTCTTCGGCTTTAATACGTTCGGTTATATCCTGACAGATTATTATTGCTCCTTCGGAGAAAGGTGCGATGCTGATTGAGAGGTATTTGTCCTTGTATTTCATTTTCGGAAATTTTTTATTCTTCTCTGTTTCTATGCAATTCATCAGCTCTTTGTACATATCTATTTGGTGTTTGGATCCGTAATCCTTATACATTATATCGCCGATTTGAGGGGTTCTATCTCCCGAACGTTTTTTTGCCAGATTGCTCTTTATGACTCTTCCCTTGCGGTCTACAACTATAGTTTCGGCGGGGCTATAATTAAATAAAGCGAAATTATAGGCCTCTTTTTCTTTAAGTTTTTTGTCGTCTTCTTTTCTTTTACTTATATCTCTTGTCGTTGCTACGAATGCCTGGGGTTCACCTTTTTCATCTTTTAATAAAGACGCATTGAGCTCGCCTATGAAAGTTGAGCCGTCTTTTTTCTTAAGAGTATATTCTAAATTTTTGACACTGCCTTCTTCTAATGTTTTTTTGAGATTTTCTGAAGCCATTTTACGCGCGGAAGGATCTATTAGTAAAAAGGCGCTTTTCCCAAGTAGCTCCTGGGGTTTTTCATACCCATGCATTTTGAGTGTTCTGGATGAAACGTAAGTAATTTCTCCTTTTAAATCGGTTACGGTAACCGCATAAGGGGAAGTATCTATAAGTGTTTTATATAGTTCTTCGGAGTCCCTTAACGCTTGTTCCAGCTTTTGTCTTCCTGTTGTGTCGCTCACAACTTCGAGTAAATTAATAAAATTGCCCTTATGATCTTTTACAGGATATCCTTTGATTAACCATTTCCTGCCGTCCGGTCTAAGGATTTCTTGTTCTTCTATGTTTCCGGTTTCGAGGGCTTTTGTCACCGGGCAATTTTCACAAGGCTTGTTGTCGTCGGTCCATAATTCATAGCAATATTTTCCCTCAATTGGGTCGGTTCCTGCGGTTGTTTGTCGGTAGGCTGCATGAGCAGCTTTGTTTGCCCATAGTACCTTATAATCAAGATCCATCAATATAATCAATTCTGAAAGCGTATCAAGTATTTTTTCTCTTTGTTTATCTGATTTTTTTAAACCTTCTATGATTTTTAATTTTTCTTTTTTTTCTTTATTAGCCAAAGACAGATCCCTCGTATTTACTCTTTGTTAAACTGTAAAATAATTATATAGATAATTATAGGAATAAAAAAAGCTTTTGTCAAGGATAATTAAATTAGAAGTTAGAATTAAGGAGCCGGAATTCAGAATCCCAACCCACCACCCCAAAGAATATTGAACCACAAAATAGTGAGTAGGGAGTAGAGAGCAGTGAGTAGTTGAAATTAAGGTCTTAGGTATTGGGTTTTAGGTTTTAGTAAATTATAGTTTCGAGCTTTGCGTTTAAAGTTTCGGGTTAAAAAACAAACCCTGATAATATACGTCCTAATTCTGTTTTTAAAATTTGCAGTTTGCAATTTCCAACTTGCAATTTAAAATTAGATACTAAGAAATGTTATGCTTCTTCGTGTCTTAGTGTCTTTGTGGCTAATTCCTTGATATTTGATTTTTACATTTTAGCGGCATTGGCGCGGTTAGGTTTTACTCTTGACATTTTGTTGGCTTCCTGTATATTTACAAACATAATGGGCCTATAGCTCAGTTGGTTAGAGCGTTCGCCTGATAAGCGAGAGGTGAGTG
>CAYQMH010000011.1:0-46677 GCA_964418485.1 uncultured bacterium
CCATAAGGATTAAACATATCATAGTAACCCGCTCTCCACTGATACAAACATGAAAGATTATAACCTCCTAAAAATATTCCCCAATCCTGAGGTGCTAACAATGTAAGTTGAGCCCTGAAAACCGGTCGCGGAAGGGGGCTATCCTCCTTGGGGTCTACCTCTGCTGCATTTGACTGTAACAGCGGATCCTCATAATTTTGCCTTAGTCCAATTCTTCCTGATGTGTGCACCATGTAATCATAATTTACCCACCCAGTAAAAAATCTTCCATGGTCTTTCCTAAACTCAAATTCAAAACCCCTTATATCACCATAGCCGGTATTTTCGTTAGTTGTATAATTAACATCTCCGTAATAACTTAAATATTTAACCTGACCGCTCTCATTATCTATATCCTTATAGTAACCCGAAACCCTTGCCATATAAGTGTTGGCTATACTGCTTTCAAGACCCACTTCATAAGAAACTGTCCTCTCCATCGTAAGACGCGGATTTCCCAGGAAACTAATCGGATCACCTGCTGAGCCCCATATAACCTTATACCTGTTCTCGTTGGTCGGCAGGGAGTAAAAATATCCGTAATTGAAGAACAACTTGCTTTTTTCCAATACCGGGAATGAAATTCCAAGTCGAGGACTTATCTGATAAGTAGGAGCCACGTCTGCCACAGGACCCTGAGTAAACAAAGAATCTTTAAACCAATTAGAAAGGAAAAGCGAATATCTATCTGTAGTATCTGGCCACTCGGTATTTGGATCCGAGTAATCGAACCTCAAACCAAAATTGGCAAACATTCCTTCGAATTCAATCTTGTCCTGAATATAGCCGCCCGCAAGGATAGGATACTCATCATAGTTAACAAAATAACCCACACTCGACTCGGTTGGGTCTTCGCCAGGGGCCGGCCAGAACCATCCTTCATTGGTAATAAAATACTCATGCAGTTTATCATATTGATACGAAAGACCAGATTTTATTTGATTGTATTTGTTTATCTGAGATGTAAAATCAAAACTCACATTGTATGTCTCCGACCAGGAAGTATTCCAGGTTCCACATTGATGGGCAAAACCAAATGACGCTTTGCCACTAGCATCAGATCCATAGTTGTCTTCAGATAGAGGGTCAGCAAATCCAAACGGGACGTTGTCAACCGGATACTGAGTATTACCTATTATGATATCTTCCGTGAACCATAGCACCACTGTATCTCCCATAAAACGAGTTGGCACATCATAATTGTATTGAGCCCTATTGTTCCTGCGTATATAAGTCAAATGTACATCATAAAAAGTATTCTCCGACAAAGCATGCTGCAGTGTGAGACCGTACATTCTGGAAGTAATATCGAACGGGGTTAATCCATTTACTCTGTACAGCTGATCGCCATTTAATTTATTACTGCCGTGCCATCTTCCATCATAATTTCCAATGCCGAACAGCATATCCGACCCGTCTCGGAGGTAGACCTGTCCGATTTCCCCCAAGGGATAATCCCCTTGCCACATGTGACCCTCACCGTACGGGGAAAGGGAATTAATAATCGAGTAGGCGCCCCTTAAATTCATCTTAACATTTCCAAAACGTGAGGTCAGTTTTAAACTCGACGTTCGTTCTCGGTAATAATCCCTGCTGTCCGGAATAGCAAACGTTTCATTATGGTCCCTGTAAGAAGTATAAAATGTCATATCACCTAAATACTGACCCAATATGGGAACAGGACCACCAAAGCCGGCGTCCAAGGTCCAATCCGGCTTATTGCCGTACTCGCCAGTCCTATCTTCATCACTAAAATCATAAGCAACCTTATCATATCCTATTAAACTATCACCAGTTGCATTATAAATCGGAGCAAAAATGGAATCACCACCGTTATAGATTAATAAGAGAGAATCTGTTCTGGGTGTATTAATACGACGCATCCACATAAATCTATCACGCTGCATATCATAAGTAGTAATATTCGTGTCTCTTCCTACCACAGCTATCCATCCGTTAAACGACTTAAATGTTTGATAATGTTCATATTTAATTGTATCGTAAAACGGGCTGGTTTTTTTACCCCATACGTTATTAATACCTTTATAGCAAACGCTGTCATATTTAATAACCGTATCTTGAGAAATAATATTACCTAACGTATCCGTAACAATATTCAAAAAGCCAGTATCCAGCTTATTCCATAAAAACACTGCATTATTATAATTATCAGGGTCAAAGATAGATGTACCGCTGTGCTTTTGATAACCCGGAGTATATCTGAATTCAAAGGAACCTTCGTATTTTCCGGGAGAACCTTCCCTCGTAACCACATTTATAACTCCTGAACGAACATTTGCATATTCCGCGGCGAACCCTCCCTTCATCACATTAACTTCTTTTATCTCGCTCAGGTTGGGCATCAAGATAGGTTCGTTTGCTCTCTGGTCGACAAGAAGTAAACCATCGGTCAGCAATTTGGTCTCACCTTGACTACCACCCCTAACACTCCAGCCTGCTATCCCGGCCTGTAAATTAAGATATTGTTTCACGTCTGAGATAAGAGGAACAGCTTCTATTTCACTTTTATCCGCAGAGAAAGAACTGGAAGAAAGGTCCATCTTGACAACTTCTCTCTGAGCCTCGACTACCACACCTTCTCCTACCACTACTGTTGGCTCTAATTCAAAATTAAGCGGGGTTGTATGTCCGGATTCAACTCTAACACCGGTCTTCGTTAAGTTTTTATAGCCAATCATCCTCGCCTGAATATTATAAAACCCCGGATCCAGTCTTATTATGTAATAATAACCATCCGCATCAGCGGCAGCCCCCCTATCGGTACCTTCGACTAAAACATTGACACCAGGTAAAGGCTCCCCTGTTCTTGCGTCTACGACAACACCGGCAATCTTTCCTGTAACCGCTGCTTTTGTATCATGGGTAACAACAAAGAAAGCGAAAAACATAAGCAAGCCATATAAAATCCACTTTAGCCACAACTCTCTTTTCCTTTCCACTTTTTCCATCAAAACCTCCTTTCTTTAATTTAGGATTTAAAAAACAATAATTGGCCTAAGGTTATCTGAAGTTTAAAATCACCTATAACGAACATTTCAAAACTCACTTGATTGGATTTAATATAAAGATTCACCCTGATTAAAGTCTCCCAGTTGAAATCTGAAAACATAAAAAAACAGAAAAAACAACGATATAGATATCAACGATATTTTATAAAATGTATTTTTTATTGTCCCCTCCTAATTCAAGCGAATTTGACAAAAAAACCACATCTTCACTAAATCAAATTATCAAATGCCAATTCCTATATTTTTAGTGCATATAGTATATGCAAAACTCGCAATTTCGTCAAGTGCTTTTTTCCTTACTTTTTAATAAGCATATGGATGACACAATAGTATTATCAATCGATTTTATCAAAAAAACAGAACCCACACAACCCCACACTAAAAAACAATTGAATCACAGAGTGCACAGAGGAAAAGAACACACAGAGATCACAGAGAAAACAACAAATTATATTTATTTCGTTTAAAACCCCCAACCCAAAAACAAATAGGAACAACGAATCACACAAATAGCACGAATGATTTTATATTTATCAACCGAAACACGAAATTATAATTTTTCGCAAATGAATAAATGTCACACAACATTTAAAAATCATTCCCATATTTCCTTTTTAAAATATAACGAAACATAACTCCTAAAATTACGGAAACAAAAAATATTATACCAATACCTATTTGAACAATGCTCTTAATTTTTTTAAAATTAAATTCTTTCTTATCTTTATTGAAATCGTCTAATCTTTCTTGTTTTTTTTCAATCTTACGCTCTATCTTTCCCCTCAAAGAGTCAGGGGTAACAATAATTGTATCGGGTTTAATAATAATTGTTTCGGGGATTTCCCATTTTTCTAACCCGTATATCTTTATATTATATGAGGATCCTTCATCACTGACAAAATCCATATATACAATTTTATAACCTTCATCACTATCTCCCAAAAGAACAACATGAAGAGTGTGTTCTTTTCCGGAATTATAATTGGTTTTATAGAATAACTGTATAGCTTTTTGTCCGGGAACAGGCAAATAATAATCAAAAGTGATTTTGTTAATTCCTTCGCTTTCTTGAAACATTGCTGCATGCAAAACTTTCTCGAAAAGTTCGTATTTCATTTCTTTCTGAAAATCCGGGTGAAAAAGTAGATACGCCCCTTTATATTCTTGGTCAAATAATAGAGACAGTGTTTCGTTTGTTACAGCAATTGCCATATACTGATTATGATAAATCATATGAGAAGCCTCTAAGACTAACGGAAATATTAATAAAAACCATAGAGACGCTAAGCTTTTATTTTTGAATTTTAGCACTAGCTCACCCTCAATTGCTCAAATTTCTGCTCAACCAACACCAATCTCTCGCCGTAATTTGGGATACTTTCAAGGTGAATGTGTTTTATTTCGTTAGCCGAACTTTCAGCCAGATTTCTCATCTCTAAACACAATAACATCTCACTCGCTCCAAGGGCTGCTGCGTTACCGACCTGAATAATCTTATCAGATGAGATACCGGGGACAAGGCCGATTGTTTTCGCATTTTCCTTATCAATATAAGTACCGAAAGAACCCGCAAGATAAACCTTATCTAAATCACCCGTAGTTAGATTTGCCTCTTCCAATAATGCTTTTATACCCAGAGATATAGCCGCCTTACTCCACAGAAGCCCGCTTTCTCCTTTTATATCCGATTGGGTAATTTTAATATTTTCTGTTATTACAAAATCTTTTTTATCCTTAAGATACCCATCATCATTCATTAAATTGTTTTTAATCAGCTCACCCAATACGTCTATTATACCAGAACCGCAAATACCGACTGGCTCGGCATTACCTATAGTCTCAAAGATTATTTTCTTATTATCAATACTAAATCTGCTGATCGCACCCACTACTGCTGAGGTGGACTCCAGGGCAGGACCTGCAGCACATGAAGTCGCAATTATCCCTTTATCTGACTTCAAAATTACCTCACCATTTGTCCCAATATCAATACACATTATATTTTCTTCGGTTTCGTCAAATAAACCACACGAGAGACTGACGGCAAGGGCGTCGGCTCCGACATGAGAACCAATCAAAGGAGGAGAATAAACTTCGGCATTTTTGCTTATGTCAAGATTAAGTTCCGAAGCTTTCATCTTCAAAGGGATTGTACCTTCATCTGTCTCAGTAACGGATTTAAAGGGACTGACTCCTACTCTCTGAACATCGAATCCGAAAAACAAATCTCTCATTGTACTGTTGCCGACAACAATAAAATCGTAGATATTTTGACTATCAACCAGCATTTTATTAATTTCTTCATTTATTTTTGATATTAAGATAGACTGTAGTTTACCGGGGTTTTCCCCGTCAAACTTAATTCTACTTATGACGTCGTTGCCTCCAAGCCTTTTCTGCGGATTCTCGAAAGCAGAAGTATGAACGATATTACCTTTTTCAAGATTTATCAAATGTAATACAACGGTAGTTGTTCCGACATCGGCAGCAATACCGAATATACTACCCCCATAAGAATCTATTTCTTCTTCATTTAAACAAACCTTATTGTCTTTCCTTTTCACATACGGATTTAAACGAATTTCCTTCCTCTTTCTCCCGTAAGTAAGAATATTGGTTATAAAACCAGCCTGTATCAGACTTACATAAACATCATACCCATCTTTTTCGATTAAAGCCTGACAGGCCAATCTCTCATCTTCTTTTAATTTTTCTTCCGCTTTTGTCCTGCTGTTAAGAGATTCCATACCCTTTTCTATCTCAACCTTGCACTCCCCGCATATACCAAGTCCCCCGCATCCCGCATTTATGGGAATACCTAAATCTTGAGCAACTTTTAGAATGGTCTGACCCTTTTCTAATAGTTTATCCTTATTAAATTGCGGAAAATAAATTCGATTTTTCATTGTTTTAATATTAATTAAAAGAGAAAAAAAAACAATCGGGAGTGTACAGCAACCGATTATAAACTTCCCGGGTATATACCCTAAAAATTTCAGGATAAAACTTAAATTCTAGCATAAATTCAAAGCGAGTGCTAACCATTAAAAAGAACGTCTCACAAGACTGAGCGGGCATGGACTTTTGACAAAAACAGCCCAATGAGTAAGGGGTGCTGTCCAGGAAAATACCCCGGAGCTCGAACGAACACGGTTTTTCGATTTCTTTTATTTTAAACCTAAAGGTAAAGGGGTGCCACTCAAGAAAAATATCTCGGAGACCGAGCGGGCATAGCCTTTTATTAATAAAATAAACAAGAAGTGCTGTCTAAGAAAGCGTCTCGGAGGGTGAGCGGGCATGAATTTAAACTTCAAAATGAGTAAGGGGTACTGTTCAGGAAAATATCTCGGAGCTCGAACGGGCAATGTCTTTTATCAATAAAATGAACAAGGAGTGCTGTCCAAGAAAGCGTCTCGCAGGGTGAGCGGGCACGGACTCTTGAAATGCTGCCATTTCAAGAGGAGCGAACCCGAGAGCCGAGTGGCAATTTCCTCGTCGGGGAAATTGACCACATCTTTCTCGGACAGCACTCCTTGCGAATCACCCGTCGGGGAGACTGACTGCGGTTTTTCGGAGTGGTACCCCGAACGCCTAAAGTCGGGGAAACTGTCTGCGGTTTTTCGAAAGTGCACCCCTGAACAAAATCTCGCAAAGATATTATCCTTGACGACAAGAAAAGATAGGTTTAAAACCTCACGGCCTTAAACCTATCGTATTTTAACGTAAGCTCTAAAGCTTATTTCATCAAGTCTTTTATGAAACCTTGCAAATCCTTAGAGCTTATTTTTACTGTTTTCTTTTTCTTCTGAAGATCCTTAATATACTGCATTACTATTTGAGTAACCACTGCGCCCGGTCTCGGATAAGCTGCTACGATGTAATGAGGAGCAGGCTTTGTTTCACCTGCCTCTATTTCCAATTCGGCTCTTAAGTTATCCGGAGATATTAACGAATTAGCATAATCGAAGATAACCTTGTCCATTGCCTTATAGACTTCTTTGCTTTCTTTAACAAGACCGTAATAGTCAAGAAGTTCGGCAAAAACATAATTGGAAGTTGTATAGACGTCCTGACCCTGTTCGGACTCTACCTTTCCCCCGTCTTCCGTTCGGCACATTGCCCAACCCATAAAGGTTCTGTTGTTATTGTAAATTGTCTTAAGTATCTTTTTGGCCCTATCGGGTGGTATGAAAGCTTCCTCTCCGATTGCAATTAATGCCCATATTGCATCCAGCTGATTGAGCCAGGTATCTGTGTTTTCTTCACCTGTATCTTGATCATAACAGGTAAGATAATATTCCAATTTCTTACCCTTACTGTTCTTCTTTTCTCTCCATAATTTCTCAAATTTCGTAGAGGCTTTTTCAAATAACTTTTCATATTCCTTCTTTGCCGAGATATCCTTCATCATATCCGCCATTATAATCATGGCTCTACAACCAGCCATAAAAATGGTGGCGTCATAGGCATCTACGCCAAAGAGAGTCAGATTGTCAAAAGTATTCTTGACTTCACCGGGATTACCCTCGGGTATACCGTCACCATCATGGTCATGAGTCTCCAAGTGTTTAAACCCAAATTTCATCGTCTTCCAATTCTTCTTCAAGAAATCCGTATCACCCATGAATTTAACGTTTCTAAGCACTCTTGTTGCGAGCTTTGGGAAAAGATCAATCCAATAGTTATCATTGTACCAGGAATATTCACTGACATTACGCAGAGGATGACCTTTCGGCAAGGCTCCTACATCATGCGATACAGCACCTTTGATTTTAATTTGATCATATATTTGGGTCAGTGATTTATCTTCGTATTCCTCCGGATATTTTTCAAAATGACTTCTGGCTTCAACAAAAGATGCATGCAAATGATAATACTTCTTTCCCTTGTTTTCTCTATTGATCGAGTTAATGAAACTCTGACAGAGCTCTTTTTCTATATCCGGGAAAAATATCAAAAGCACCATCGAATACCAGTCTACATCCGAAGGGTCTATATAAGCATAGTCGAAGCACTCCAGGAACCTGGCTCTCTCTGTACCATCCTTGTCCTGGACCCAGACTGCGCCATTCGACAAAGGGAAACTAAATTCATTGCAAATCAATCTGGTAAGTCGGAGAGCCCCTTTCTTATCGTCTTTATAGGATGGACTATTCTTTATCATATTATATATCCGACTTTGAATAGTCATTGTGCGGTCAAACCATTTTTTATAATTAAGAAGAGCGACCTTTGCCAGATCCTTAGCTCTCGACTTTTCATTCTTGAAGCTCTTCAAGTATTTACGGTCAAATTCTTTCCCGTCCATATATCTTTGTTTGGGAAAGTCCAGCGCAACAGCAAAAGGCACCGTCATTGTTGCTTTTGGCTTTAGAGTAAAGGTATAGCTGATGGCTGCACCATAATCCTGACTTAAAAGAGGATCTCTCTTTATATAAAAACTTCCGTCTTCATTAAGAAGTAAATCCTGTTTTAGGAAATTAAGACAGAAATAAGGATTTGTATCTATTTCCACATCCTTCATCTTAGGTGCTGCGATAACCATCCTGTCTTTACATTCCTTACTCGCCATCACAACACCTTTAACGCCGTCAGATTCAAATTCTTCATGCACATGACCTTTTACAGGCGCTGAACATATATAAACTGTATCCTGATCTGTCGGTTTCAATTCTTTTTCTTGAAGATTAACAAGGGAAGGTCTCGGTACAACGAGAGTAATCTCCTTTTTCTCATCACTCGAGTTAATAACTTCATATTCCTCGACACCAAGAGGCATTAAAGCCTGGTCTCTTTCGGCAAATAAAGGAGAAATCAGCCTTCGTGTAACGCTAACTTTACCAAGTTTATACACCAACTCCAGTGAAGGCGTAGCAATAGAAACCGTGATGTCCTTTAGAGGGACAGGTTTATGATAATAATTCTTCAAAGCCGGTACATCATCGATCTCTTCTACCTTCTCAGGATCCCTTCTGGTGAGCATAAAATTTCCTTCTTGTTCTAAAATTTCTTCTTCCTCTTCATCTTCTTCTCCCTTAATACGGATAAACGGAGCAGAAGCAAATTGAATTGCATTCGAATTCATTAGAATCAATCTACCAGCATTGTTAAGCCTGTTGTATAAACCATCGGGAGATATCCCTATAGAACAAGTAGGAGCACCCTGAATAGCGATGGTGTGAGGAAACAGGAGAGTCTTTGACATTCCCTGAAAATGAACAGACATTTTATTCTTATCATATATTTCCGTTATTTGTGCTCCCTTAATTGTAAAAACGTCGCTGATTTTTATACTAGAAGATTTTGGCATATAATTTCCCCCTTATTAGCAGTATGATAAATTCAAAGGCTTTCCTTTCTGAGCTTTCAGCTTCTTATCGGAAACTCCTTTCTGTTTTCCAACTTTAACTGGAACCTTAGTTGCGGCACGCGGTTTGAATTTACCAAAAAGCAAATCTGCAGAAGACCTTATCGAATCGGGCGTAGCGCTAAAATTACAGATAACGACATCAGCTACGTCGGTTGTTCCCTCAACATATGGATTGTTAGTCATAACAACAACCTTGTTGCCTGCTTTTTTCAACTTCTGTGCGAGCAGTTGATTGTTACCGGATTTCACTATTCGAGCGAAGTAATTAGTCATAACAACGATATCTGCCTGCTTGGCAAGTTCCAAACATTCTTTAATCTCATCCTCAAACGCTGAAAAATCCGTATCGACAAGAATTACATTTTCCGAATGATCGACCATTCTCTCGCAGAACATATGAGTGTGCATATACGGATCTTTTCCGCAGAATTCGTAAGGGATACGCTGCTCGATAACAAGTATCTTCTGTTTCTTATTTAGCGGCAGCAACTTTTTATCGTCTCTCATTATTATCTGGGCTTTTTTAGCAACGTCCCAGGAAAAATCTATGACTTTTTTATCTGTTGTGACTTTGTAAGTTTTCTCCGGACTAATAGCAGGAGCCTTTTTAAATAAATCCTGGTCATATTTCATCTCTAAAAGATGAGTTACCGCATCATCGAGTCTCTCTTCGGACAACTCGCCTTTTTCAACAGCCCGTTTAAGCCCAAAGAAACACTGTGCCCTGGATTCATCGTCAGCTTTCAAAAGAATCGTATCAACCCCTGCTTTTATTGCCATAGCGCAGGCAAGCGGTAGAGGCCATTTCTTAAGAATAGCAGCCATACCTATAGCATCGGAAACAATAACCCCTTTAAATCCTAATTCTTCTCTTAATAAGCCGGTAAGTATATTTTCGGATAAAGTCGTCGGATATTTTTTATCGTAAGACGGATAAACAGAATGTCCGGTCATAATGGCTTTTACTCCAGCATCGATAGCGGCTTTAAAAGGAACCAGATCGACTTCATGCATTCTTTGCTTGCTTAAGTTTAATACTTCCAGAACATCATGCGCATCAGTATCTGAGCTACCTCTTCCCGGAAAATGTTTAGCAGTCGTTGCTATACCGTTATCCTGTAAACCCTTAATCAATGCAACTGCATGTTTTGCACAGGTTTCAGGATCATCACTGAAGGACCTTACTCCTATTTCAGGGTTCTTAGGATTTGTATTTACGTCGCAAACCGGAGAATACATTTGAGTAACACCCATAGTCGATAACATCTTACCGATTGTTGCACCAATTTCATAGGTAATTTTTGTATCACCGATAGCAGCCATCCCCATAGGACCCGGAAACTGTCTTATGCCGCCCGCCATATAATCGTTTTTAAAGTCACCTTCAAAATCGATGGTAATGTGTAACGGAACGCCTGAAGGACGTTTCATCGCTATTTCCTGCCATCTTTTTAGTCTTTTAGCATATTCTTCCGGTGTTATGCTGATTCCAAAGTTTGAACCTGCAAAATAAGTATTCGATATAGAGAAATAATCCTTAGGTTTCTTAAAGGTTTGATCTACCTGTGAATTACCCCAGTAAAGGTTTTTACATGTTTCAACCGCATAAGGCTCCAGACAAAGACCTCCGCAGTGCAACCTCGTAACCTGTTCAATTCCGCTTGGAGTAAAAACCGTACCTCGCCAGGTAAAAGTTAAAAGCTGTCCTACTTTTTCCTCTAAAGTCATTTTTGAAAGTTGCTTACTTACAAGTTTATCTCTTTCTTTTGACATTTTTATCTCCTCATTTTTTATGATTCCCATTTACCACTATTATCCGGCCCAACCCAGAACCCGTTTTCTAATCGCCAGCCCTTTTCATCAATTTGCATATCTTTTGTCTTCCAACCAGCTTGGATACGTCTTGTTAAATCTTCAAATCCTTTATTCCATGTAAGTCCGTCCGGGACGGTAACATTCATACTTCCGGCAGCATTTGCGTAACGCAAACAAGACTCAACAGAGTGATTCCAAACAAACGCAGAAAGGAATCCTGCAATTGCAGAATCGCCGGAACCAAGAGCTCCAACGAATTTTTCCTCTTCGTATACCGGGAACCATAGTTCACGGTTAGCCCAGTTATCGAGGTCGGAACATCCTGCAGCACCTAATTTTGCGAGTCTGTCCTTACCTGCAGTCCGAATATACAATCCTCTATTTCCACACTTGACCATAGCTATTGCTGTACCCATTTTTATTAAATCTTTCCCTATATTAGAAATCTCATCTACGCTCATATTGTCAAGAACGGTTTCTCTCTCCTTTAAATTTCTCTTCTTTTCAAGAAATTTATCTTTGTACAGGAAATAGAAAATTTCTTCCGCACTCGGTACCATAATATCCGATAACGGAATCCAATTCTCAACAATAGCAAACCAGTCGATACTATCGGCATAGCCATCTACATCAGGAAGAGAAAGATCCAAAGCGATTGTCGCTCCTAATTCTCTGGTTTTTTTGAGTATCTTTGACAGTTCAGCACCTTTATTCGCATAAAGCTTCTTCATCCATGGCGGATAACCAAAAAGCATCAGCTTTGAGCGACTTACAATATCAAAATCCATGTCATCATACCCAAACGTATTATTTGCTCCGCAATGGTGCAGATAAAAACGGTCTATTCCGGGAATACAAATAGCTATGGTGTACGATGTCGATTCGCCTTCTACCATTTTAATACCTTTAAAATGACCCTCTTTTTCTTCATACCAGCGAAGAATCTGTTTCCCAAAATCATCATCACCTATTTTACCTATAAGTTCGGTTTTAACGCCGAGTCGTCGTATTGATACTCCTGCGTTTGTAACAGGACCTCCTCCTACAACAACACATTCACCCATATCTATCATTTTACCGGGCACAAGGACATCAGTCATCTTATCAACTGTCCCCTCGATTGTAAAAGCCGGTATTAAATCAAGGCAGGTATGCCCTGCAGCTACTATTTCAAGATCTTTTTCTTTTGCCATTTTCATCTCCTTGTGTATAAATTTTGTAGAATAATATAAAATAACTTCCTCATGTCAAGCCCAACATCCTGTTCAATATTTTAAATTAACTCTCTACTTAAACTTTACTCTTTATTTAAACCTAATTTAAACCTACTTTCACAACGGCATCAAAAGCCGGTTTTGGATTACACTCACGATCAAACAACATCGGATATTCGGTCCTTCCTCTTATCGGCAAATAACTGCGCCATGACTGTTTGTCATGAACAGCCCAGAATGTTATTCTATCAAATTTATCCCTGTGTTTTTTAAAAAATGAAAACAATTCGGCGTACCGACCCGCCTGTTCCTTCAAAACGGAATCCGGAACACCTTCAGTATACGGATTATATTTTTTCTGTGTTTCGGGATCAAAAGAGGATAAATCTCTTGCCGGAGTATCACAGGGATAAAAAGGAAGAACTCCCACATCCATTTCCGTAATCATAATCTTCACCCCTAATTTTCCTAAAGCCAGAACATACTCCTCAATTTCACGTATATCCGGATGTTCCAGAAACCAGTGTCCCTGGATACCTATTCCATCCACGCGAACGCCTCGCGACTGCAAATCTCTTATCAGCCTAATTATACCCTCACATTTAGGCTTCTTATAATAATCATAATCGTTGTAATAAAGCTCTGCATCCGGGTCAGCCTCCCGGGCGTATTCAAATGCTTTCTGTACGTAATCTTCACCTATAATTTCATACCATTTGCATTTTCTAAAAGACCCATCTTCAACGATTACTTCATTTACGACATCCCACCCGTAAATCTTACCTTTATAACGACCCATAACGGTAAAAATATGTTCTTTCATTCGAACAAGCAACGATTCCCTGTCCAATGGATTACCCGACTCATCCTCAAAAACCCAATCAGGCGTTTGATAGAACCATACGAGATTGTGCCCTACTACGAACATATTGTTTTTCTCTCCAAATGCCGCATATTTATCAGCAGGTTCAAAATTATATCTGTCTACTTCCGGATGTATCTCTTCCCATTTCAGAATATTCTCTGCAACAATGCTGTTAAAATGTTTCTGTACAAGAGCTATTCCGTCCGGATCCCTACCTTCGATTTGATCCAGACTTAGTGCCGCACCAATATAAAAGTCATCCTTGAATACCTCTTTTAGTGCAATATCTTTATAATCATTCATTTTACTTCCTTCTTAATTTATTTTTTATACACGACAAAATCAAACCAATCAAAATCCGCGGGAGCAGAGCTTTTTTCTCCGTTACCTGTCGCGAACATACCAAAATATACTCCTGTAAAGAGATACCCTACAACTTCTTCAAAAGTCAGGTACTTTGTTTCCACCTTACCCATACTCACAGGGGCTCCATCGTTTATTTGATAAAACAGTTCATAAAATAGCGGCTTTGCTTCCACTGATAAAATAACTTCTCCGTTTCCAATTTCTTCATAACGGATAGGCTCGACTAATTTACCTTTTACCATACTCATGAAAAACACATGACGTTTTCCATCTTTTAAAGTAATTCCTATTTCCGCTCGATTCACCTCATTACCTCGAATAACTAAACCTGCTTCTTCTCCCTCACTTTTGGGATTAAAATCGAGTTTTGTTGCGACTCTACATTCCATTGCTGTCTGGCGTCTTCCGAGAAAAGTCGGAGAATCCTGATCCTCCATAGTTATTTCGGTACCCCATAAACGCAGGTAACCCGGTCTCTCTTCATGAGAATAATTCTCTTTATAAGGATTCCTTATATAATTCCAACAAAAACGGAGATCCGGGCCATCAAAATCATCCCTCTCGGGTTCTTCCTTGAATTTATATTTTGGCAACCTCGGAGCCGGCATTTTTTCTTCTATCGGATTACCATCATTTACAACCGGCCAGCCTTCTTCGTTCCATTTCACGGGAGCTAAAAACACCTCTCTCCCGAGATGATTATAATATCCTCCCTTGGGTCGAATTCCAAGGAAAACAATCCACCATCCATCCGGAGTTTCGACCAAGTCTCCGTGTCCGAGAGCTCGGAACTGATTTCCGTCCAAATGCCTGTGTGTTAGAATAGGGTTATCTGGATTTGACTCAAATGGTCCCCAAGGAGAATCACCACGAGCTATTGTAATCATATGCCCATAGCTTGTACCTCCTTCTGAAATCATCAAATAATATTTTCCGTTTATTTTATAAAGATGCGGACCCTCCGCCCATATTCCGCCGGTACCACCCCATACATTCTTCAGATCTTCTTCAAGTTTACCCTCTTCGAGATTCAACAACCTTTGCGCAATGTAGCCGTCACCACCACCCTCGTGTCTCGTGTAATAAACCTTGCCATCATCATCGAAAAACAGAGAAGGGTCCATACCTTGTACGTCGATCCATACAGGCTCGGACCAGGGACCAGCAGGATCTTTTGCCGTCACATAAAAATTCCCGCCTCCATCCACATTAGTAGTAATCATATAGAACAAGCTGTCGTGATAGCGAATAGTCGGAGCATAGATGCCACCGGAATATCTCATCTTTTCAAGAGGTAATTGGCTCTTACGCGTCAGACAGTATCCGATATTACGCCAGTGTACCAGGTCTTTACTGTGGAAAATCGGCACACCCGGAAAATATTCAAAAGAACTGTGTACAGTATAGTAATCATCACCAACCCTGCAGATACTGGGATCAGGAAAGCCCCCCGGAATAACCGGATTTGTATACGTTTCATTGTACTCTATCGAACATCCTGTCAAAAGAAACACACATAAAAACGATGAAACTAACAACAACACAATAAATCTGTTCATTTATCTTACCTCCATAAATATTTAGAACAAAAAAATTTCTCGCTTCAGGAAAGTGAAACGTCCTTTCATTAAATTTTATTCCTCTTTTCCAACTTTGATTAACGCATCAAAAGCTGGTTTTGATTTATATTGCCAACCGAAATCAAAAGGATAATTTAATCCCCAAATTAATCGGCGGAAAATTACACGGTGATTGTTTATTAAAACTCTTCTTGCATGATTATCTAACTTCCTAACTGCACAATCACCGGATTGACTTCGTCAACTCTCCTGATACTTTTTACGCCTCTCTATTAACTCCGTCTCCATCTCGAGTTCCGTGCTCCTATCTATTCTATAAAATAAAAGCGCACCTACACCAAGAAAGAACACAGCAGCAGGGAAAATACTCATCATGTAGCGAATACCTCTTAGTGTGGAAGCGGTTTGCGGGACATTCGGAACATATTTATATAAAGCAAGAAGCTTTCCGGCAATTGATCCCCCAAGACTAAGTCCCAATTTAAGAGCGAACAAAATGCCGGCAAAGGTCATAGCTGTAGCTCTACGGCGGGTCTTCCATTCGGTAAAGTCGGCAACATCGGCGACCATAGCCCAGAGCAAAGGAACTGTAACCCCATAGGTGAGTTGGATAAGAACATTAAAGAAAAATTGCCAGAAAATCGCCGTCGGTGCTAAAAACACGTACGCGACTGTTGAACCCCCCGCTAAAAAGAGACATGCTCGAAACACGTCTCTTTTTCCAAACCTGACAGCAAGAGGCTTTGCAAAGAGAATACCAATTAACAGGGTAACACTTCCGGTAAAACTAAAAAAGGTGAATCCTACTTTTACAACATCCGCGTCCGGACTCCGAGCAAAACCAAAGTTCTGCAAGAACATTCTCAGACTCTCATGATTTACAAAGTATTTGGTGTAATACAGTCCCATACTGCCTTTCATAGACCAATAAATGAATATAAAAACAGTTAAAATAAACATAATAACCCAGGGTCGGTTCGTAAAGAGGTCGGAAATATCTTGTTTTATTGAAGTCTTTTGTCCGGGCTCAGGTTTAACTCTTTCCTTAGTGGTAAAGAACGTTGTTAATAAGAAGACTAAAGCCATAGAAGAGAAAAATACCATGGTTAGCATAAAACCTCTGGCATCATTACCCTGACCGAGTTTTCCCACAAGAGGCAGTGTTAATCCCTGCACTATTAGCATCCCCACATTTGCCAAGACAAAGCGCCATGAAGAAAGTAAGGTACGCTCATCCGAATCAGCTGTCGTAACACCCATTAATGCCGAATAAGGCACATTTCCGGCTGTATAGGACATCATCAGCAAATTGTAGGTCACATAAGCCCACACTATTTTACCGACTGTGCTGAGATCCGGAGTGGTAAAACATAATACCCCGGAGATAGCCAGAGGAAAAGAAGCAAACAACACCCACGGACGGAATTTTCCCCATCTGCTTTTCGTACGATCGGCAAGGGCTCCTAGAAGTGGATCGTTTACCGCGTCCCATATACGAGAAACCAGAAACATAGTTCCAACGACCGCGGCAGAAATACCGAATACATCGGTATAGAAGTACATCATAAAAACGATATACATCTGGAAATAGAAGTTAAAAGCAGTATCACCTAGACCGTATCCTAATTTTTCCTTTATAGACAATTTCGCTGCTACAGAATTATTCATATACTACTCCTTTTTACGCCTGGCGTTTAATTCTTTTTCAATCTCGACCATTCGCTCATTTGTCAAAGGATAAAAGAACATAATTCCCGCGCCGATAAGAGCAGGAATAGCAGCGTAAACGCTTATTGCCAATCTTATACCTAACAATGACTGCGCAGTCTGCTGTACATTGGGCTGGTAACCATACAAAGATAGAACCCAGGCTAAAATAGAAGCACCAAGGGCCACACCGAACTTAAGAGCAAACAGCGAAGCAGACATCACAAGTCCTGTGGCACGTCGGCCGGTCTCCAATTCCGAATAATCGGCTGTATCCGTATACATAGCCCATTGCAGAACAGACACGGGACCCAACGCAAAAGATACAAGAAAATGAAAAGCAAACATAAGAATGATATCATTCGGGCTTAAAAAGAAGAAAAGTGCTGAGAATATACCGCTAGCACCTAAAAATCCGGCATAAGTATATTTCCTGCCAAAAACCCTGCTGAAGTAGCTCGCTAAAATGGAGCCAAGAATTTGAATGACCGAGCCCGCCATAAAGAAAACGGATACCATATTCTGATAAGAAAAACTATACAACCTGCCTAAAAGCATCACTTCCTGATTCTGTACGAAATACGTAAAATAGTAAATTATACAGCCGGTTCGAATAAGAATATGTGTCAGTTGAAATATGGTCGCACCGCCAATCATCAACCATGGTTTATTTTTAGACAAATCGCGTAAATCGTCCTTCAAACGGGTTTTCTGTCCCTCCGGAGGTTTTACTCTTTCTCTCGTCGATGCAAAAGTAATGAAAAACAAAATAACGGCCAGAACCGAAAGAACAGTCATCGCCAGTTGCCAGCCTAAAGCGTCATTACCCTTTCCAAATCTCTGGACCATCCGGAGAACCGAGTATTGAACGATAAGTCCTCCAAAGAAAGCAGCCACAAAACGAAACTGGGAGACAACAGTTCTTACTCTCGCGTTGGATGTGATAACACCCATTAAGGCCGAATAAGGTACATTTATAATAGTATAAAGCATCATTAACAACGTATATGTAATGTAAGCGTAAACGAGCTTACCCGTCGTACTAAGATTGGGTGTAGTGAAAGTTAACACTCCAATTAATCCGATCGGTACGGCAAACCAGAGTAGGTAGGGACGAAATTTACCCCAGCGAGTTTCCGTACGGTCGGCAATCAGACCCATCATAGGGTCGTTGACAGCATCCCATATCTTGGTTATCAAAAACATAACACTCACCGCTTTGGCAGAGATGCCGAATACATCCGTATAAAAGATAGTTATGAATAGAATAAATGTTTGAAAAAACAGATTCGACGCAGTATCACCTAAAGCATAACCAACCCTCTCTACTATAGGTACATTTTTTGTTTCAGAATCCATATATCACTCCTTATAATTTAACAAAATAATTTAACAAAAATCCCCTATCCCTATTACAATTCCTCTTACAGGAGATTATCATCCCCCGTCTGAACTTATTATATCTTCCAAACGATTGATTAAATCTTGCTAAAATGCAAATCCCACAGAAACTCTATTTATCATGTCGAATAGCTCGAATTCGCTACAGGAATAATCAATCCTAACACCTCCAAAGCTAAATCCGACTCCCGCGTTCAGACCCTCCTGGGAATATCTGAATTTATATCCTGCTCGAAGGAAAATCATATATTTGTATGCAAATTCTCCACCAACGTGATAAAGTTCCTGCCAATCACGAGGATGAACCATATCCACTCCTAATATTAAAAGAGTAATCAGGATATTCCCCAAATAAATCCATTA
The DNA here is from genome assembly GCA_964418485.1 of uncultured bacterium. GTDB lineage: Bacteria > Hydrothermota > UBA3072 > UBA3072 > UBA3072 > JAFGHJ01. The sequence continues at coordinate 18,750 of CAYQMH010000011.1, forward strand.
AATCAAGACCAAACCCGGGCGCAAAGGTCAAAGGCAACTCAAATCCAATCATTTCATACTTTACTCTGGGAGAAAAATTCCGCACAGACATTCCGAATGCAAAACTTTTAAAACCAGGATAAAAAAGGAGACTAAAATCATACGACAGAGTAGTAACCATGTTATCTCTCATTAACGCAGTTTAAAACCGTAAATTAAGAACCATGGGTATGCCAAAATATTTAATCCATACATCTTCATAGGATTAATGTTAACAGATTATATAGAAATTGTCAAGGGTAAAAATTTATTATAGAATTCAGAATCCAGAAGGTGAGATAACAAGTTAAATGGACAAATTGTTGAATAGTTAAATCGACCTCTCCACCCCCCTTTTTATTTTTTTAACTCGAAAAACATAATTTACACGAAGACACTAAATTATTTTTATTTGTTCTGACTATTTATCAATTTCACTATTTCTCAATTCAACACCGAAGCGGAAAATTTATCTTCCGCCTTCCGCTTACAGCTAAAAAATTTTTTCTAATTCGGGAGTTATGTTGTGTTCAGAAAGATCTTAGATAGAAATAGTATAATTCCGTCCGGTTTCCATAAAAGCTGAGATATTATCAAGAGGGGTTTCCAATGGCAAATCACATCCTGTGCTCAAAATAAAATTCGGGAAATCATCCATAGAGGCAAGCAAAGTTTTAACTTCTTCCTTTACTTCCTCCGGGCTACCATAAACAATTGTTTTAGTCGGATTCATATTGCCAATCATAACTATATTTTTCGGTATTTTTTTAGCGATTGCGGGCAGATCTACTCCTGTATCCTTAGAATCAAGACTTAATCCATCCACTCCAGATTCTGCCATTTTCTCGATAAGATGCATACTGTTACCACAAACATGATATATGCAATCCGAATCTGCCTGGTGGCAGATTTCAACTATCTTTTTAACATTCGCAGACGAAAATTTTTCAAAATGTGAGGGGCCAAGCATCACTCCGCTCGGCTCAAGCAAACAAACCGCATCCGCTCCTGCCGAAAGAAGTAATCTTGTATATTCAGTTATACACCGGGTGGTAAAAATACAGATCTGTTCAAGTCTATCAGGTTCTCTGGCAGCCATAAGACCTGCTTCTTCCGCACCGATAATAAGACCCGCCAGAGTATAAGGACCTGTCACATAAGCTCCGACCTTAACACTGGAAGAAAATTTAAGCTTCATTAACTCTACAGTCTTAACGTAACCAAGCAATCTGCTATCTCCGTCAAAAGAAATCTTCCTGAACGAATCCAAACTATCCATATTAAATTCCTTATCTTTTTTAAGAACTGTAGCCGACTCATTCGGAGGAAAAATTGTATTTAACCCAAGGGCATTAGCTTCTACCGAAAGATCCATAAGAACAAACTGAATATCCGGTTTAAATTTATCAACAAGTGAACCAATTACTTTAAAATGCTCTTTATGATTCTGTTGTGCTAGTTTTATACTCGAACCCGCCAACTTAATACCAGGAAAACCAAGCAAAGGAGCAACCAGACGTCTGTTTTCGGAATAAAAAGAAATTGCTAAATCTATAAGTCTTTTCATAAGAGTTAAACCATCTTAATTATATCTATTCACCCAACAGCTTTTTCGCAAGGTCGACAGCAGATGCGGCATCAGGAGAGTAACCGTCGGCACCAATCTCTTTCGCATAATCTTCAGTTAACGGAGCGCCCCCTACCATTATTTTTATATCATTCCGAAGACTATTTTCTTTAAAGGCATCTATCACATTCTTTATCTCACCCATTGTTGTCGTCAAAAGAGCTGAAAGACCTAAAATATCCGGGTTTTTTTCTTTCACCAGATCCATGAATTTTTCAGGAGAAACATCAACACCGACATCGATCACTTCAAAACCGCCACCCTCCAACATCATAGCCACCAGGTTTTTGCCAATATCATGCAAATCTCCTTTCACAGTTCCGATAACCACCTTACCTATAGGTTCGATCCCTGCTTCTGTCAAAAAAGGTTCAAGTAACTTCACACCTGCTTTCATAGCCTTTGCGGAAATTAACATTTCAGGAACATATATTTCATTTGCCTGAAATTTACTACCCACAATTTCCATTCCGGGTATAAATCCGTCGTTCAATATTTCTTCCGGACCAATATCCTCATCTAAAGCCTTTTGAGTCAATTCTACTACATTACTTTCATTCCCGGCAATCACGTTTTCCTTAATTTGTTCCAGAACAGACACCGTCCCTCCTCTGCCTTTATATTAATAATGTTTCTAAAAATTAAATTTTTCTTAAGAATTTAACTTTAAGTTCAAATAAAACTATTGTTTTTCCCTGTTTTGTCAATGACTTTTGATTTACAGTTTATGCCTTTTAACCGTTTTTACAAATGCATTAATATTTTCAGACGACACACCCGGCGGCATCCCGCCACCACAGGAAAGAATTATATTGGATTTATCTTCAATAGAATCAATTAAATTACTAACAGATTTTTTTACATCATCCGCGCTACCCTTCGCAAGAACGTCCCGCGGTGGTATATTACCCAGCATAGCGACTTTGTTATCCGTCTTCGCCTTCAATTCATTTATATCCGAATTAAACTCCATATTGAAAAGGTTCACACCCATCCGAGGTAAATATTTAATAGAAGACTTATGAGAAGCATCATTATGTAAAAATTTTACCGACATATCCGTTCCATAAAGTTCTTCAAAATAAGGTAAACCGAAAGTATTGAAATCTTCTTCACCTATAAAACCAATTATGTCATCTAAAATAAAGATACCATCTATTGAAGGAAAAGTATCTTTTTGAATTTGATGCCATTTCTTTAAGAATGCGGTAATTTTCTTTAACAAAGAATGCGCTTTTTCCGGTTCTGTCTTTATAGACATAAGGAACTCGGTCATTCCCATCAGGAAACCCGCTATGTTAAGAGGTCCTCTGGAAACCGAGAATCTTATTTTATGCCCTTCATTTTCGATTTTTTCTTGTGCGAGTTTTAATCGGTTCAACATAAAAGGAAGAAGGCCGTCCTTCGTAGGATCGGGTATCTCCAAATCTCCTATTTCCTCGGTAGAATGAATAATTTTTTCGGCACTGGGAAACCCATTCGCAGGAAAAATACTTTTCGCTCCGAAAGCGGACGGTTCTGTGCACATACCATACTCCGACCAGAAACCCGGCAAGAAAATTACATCGGGAAATTTCCTTATGGCTTTCATGTTAACATCGAACCATAAACTGTCATTCGAATAATAATCGAGTATAGACACCCCAAACCAGTTAGGCAGCCAGGGACTGTCTACTATAAATCCGACAGGCAAAGGTTCTATCTCTTTTCCATTTATAACATCAATTAATATATTCCATTGTTTGTCTGTCATACGGAACTTATAATAGAAAATTATCTTTAGATGTCAAGTACCGTAAACAAACGGTTACGAGTTATGAGTTTCCAGTTTCGAGCTTTTAAATCCCAACACAAAACCCTAAACACAAAACACGAAACCCTAAAACACAGGGTTGACTTACTTATTCGATCTTAGTATTATAAGCACATGAATTTAATCTTATGGCTGTTCAGCAGTACTGTTATTATAGGTGAAGTCGAAGGGGTTATAAGCCCAATTACAGCTAATTACGTCCAAAGAGTGATAAAGAAAGCTGAAGAAAGAAAAGCAGAAGCACTTATTCTCCTGCTCGATACCCCGGGTGGTCTTGATGTTGCTATGAGGGAAATAGTCAAAGAAGAGTTAAACTCCAATGTTCCGATTATCGTTTATGTTCATCCCGCAGGCGCAAGAGATGCATCTGCCGGAGTTTTCCTTACTTATGCGGCTCATATTGCTGCGATGACACCCGGAACAAACTTAGGCGCAGCACATCCCGTCGCAATATCCCCCCAAGGTATAGGAGGAGAAGAGAAAAAGCCGGATGATACAATGATGGAAAAAGTAACAGAAGATGCAGCAGCTTACATCCGATCAATAGCAAAAAAACGAGACAGAAATGTAAAATGGGGTGAAAAAGCAGTCAGAGAATCCGTTTCCGCGACAGCAGAGGAGGCTCTGGAATTAGGAATAATCGATCTTATTGTTTCATCGGTCGATGAACTACTAGAAAAAATTAATGGTATGGAAGTAGAACTCCCCGGGGGTACAAAAAAATTGGATACAAAAAATGCAGAAAGAGAAAATATACCAATGAATTTCAGGGAAGAACTCTTAAAATTAATTTCGAATCCAAATATAGCTTACATTTTGTTCATTGTTGGTATATACGGCCTGATATTTGAAATAAGGAGTCCTGGAGCTATAATTCCGGGTCTAGTAGGCGCTCTTTGCCTTATCCTCGCTTTCTACTCTTTTCAAACCCTTCCGATAAATTATGCAGGCGTTGCCTTGATAATACTTGGTATTGCCATGTTCGTTATGGAAGTCTTAACTCCGACATACGGACCTTTAACTATAGGAGGTATTGTATCGATGTCCATAGGTTCAATTATGCTAATAAATACTGACGCTACTTTCCTTCAAATTTCGAAACCATTAATTTTTGCCGCTGTCGGAACGACTGCGGCCTTCTTTATATTCGCTTTAGGCGCCGCCATCAGAGCGATGAAAAGAAAACCCACAACCGGGAAGGAAGGATTGACAGGAGCAATTGGAAAAACTGCCAGCGACATAAATTCAAAAGGCGGAACAGTATTTATAAGAGGTGAATACTGGAATGCCGTATCTGATAAAAAAATAAAAAAAGACACCGAAGTAGAAGTTGTAGAAGTGAATGGTTTAACTATAAAAGTTAAAAAAAAGGAGGTATAAATTGACTGGTTTACTTATAGGAATTGTAATTGTTGTCTTAATACTTTTAGCTAATGCTGTAAACATTCTCCAGGAATACGAAAGGGCGGTTGTTTTTCGCCTCGGAAGATTTGCAGGAGTCAGAGGACCGGGTTTTGTTCTTATCATTCCGTTTTTCGAAAAAATTGTAAGGGTTAGCCTGCGAGTCGTTACCCATGACGTTCCGCCTCAAGATGTAATAACGAGAGACAATGTCTCCGTAAAAGTCAATGCTGTTGTTTACTTCAGAGTTATGGATCCCGAGAAGGCAATAATTGAAATCGAAAATTACAAATTTGCCACTTCTCAGATTTCACAGACAACTCTTAGAAGCGTTGTAGGTAGTGCGGAATTGGACGAACTCTTATCCGAGAGAGAAAAACTCAACAAAGAACTTCAAACCGTTATCGATAAGGAAACAGACCCATGGGGAATAAAGGTAAGCACTGTGGAGATAAAACACGTTGACCTGCCTCAGGATATGCAAAGAGCAATGGCGCGACAGGCAGAATCCGAAAGAGACAGAAGAGCAAAGATAATCAACGCTATGGGTGAATACCAGGCTGCGGAAAAATTAGTTGCGGCTGCAAAACTAATGGAACAATCTCCTGTTACGATTCAACTTCGATATCTGCAGACTTTAAACGAAATCGCCGCAGAAAATAACTCAACTACCGTATTCCCTATACCCATAGACCTTTTCAAACCTTTTCTTAATTTGATGAAGGGTAAGAGCGGAAAAACAGGCGTAACTCCAGAGGACTTTATAGAAAAAGATACAAAATAAGGGAAACCGGAAACATAACAGTAAAACGAAAAGTCTGCTGGATCACATACTACTTTCCTCCTATGGGAATGGGAGGAGTACAAAGGTTATATAACATCCCGAAATTTTTAAAAAAACTCGGATGGGATGTTGAAGTTTGTACCCCTTATCCTCCTCACAGTTACCCTAAGGATGAAACTTTATTTAAGCTAGATGATCTAAACATTAAAAGGTCTTTCTGTCCGGATCCTCTCCACATACTACCAGCTAGGGCTTCTGCTCCCGGAGCAGGCAAACGCGATTATTTATCTTTTCCTGACAATAAAGTCTTCTGGCTGCCTTTTCTATGGAAAAAAATAAATAAGCCCGACATAATAGTTATATCCTGCCCGCCTTTTTCTCCCGCGCTTACCTTGTTCTTAACCAAAAATACTCCCTGCATTATAGATTATAGAGATCAGTGGACCGGGAGTTATCTCGGGGAATACTTCTTTAAAGTCGGAGAACGCCTGGCTTGTAAAATAGAAAGACAAATTATAAATAAAGCTTCCGCAATAGTAACTGTTACACAAAAAACAGGAGATTATCTAAAGAAAAAATATCCCAAGAACAAAAATAAAATTCATTTAATAAGAAATGGTTACGACGAACTTTCTTTCCCAAAAACTTATAAAAGAAAAAAAACAGATAAATTCACACTGACCTATATGGGTTCATTCAGTGATACATTCCAACCATATACTATATTTGAAGGATTTAAAGAACTTTTTTTCTCAAATCCTGAACTTCAAGAAAATATTGTTTTTAAATATATAGGACCATCCATGATAGAGAAACTGAAAGAAAAAGCAAAAAATATAGGTTTAAAAAAATTTGTGCCGACAGGATACCTCCCGCATAGAGAAGCCCTATATGAATTAATGGCCTCGGATTCGCTAATACTCATAGGCGGAAGCGGAAAAGAAGACAGTTGGCTGGTCCCGGGAAAACTCTACCAATATCTGCGTACCGGATTACCCATCATTGCAATAACTAAAAATAAAGAAATAAAGGACTTAATGGGTTCCTCCGGACTAATCTGCGATGTGGATCCCAAATCTTTCGCAGTTTCCATCCTTAAGGTTATTAGAAACCCCCAATTATTTAAAGGTGATACCAATCATTCCGATTATTCCTGGAAAAAATTAGGTAAAGAATATTCCGAATTATTAAAAGATATCTTGCGTTTAAACAAATTTACAAAGCAAAAAAACTAATTTGGGTCGCTCTTATGATATACATAGCTAACAAAAATAGAAAAATGGAACATATATAGGGGTTCTCGCGTCTTTATCTATGAATATTGAGAAGGTATTTCTGGATTATAACGATTATATTTTTAAATATATATACGGTATGGTCCAGAACAGAGCAGAGGCGGAAGATCTTTTACAAGACACATTTATTAAAGTAATGAAAGCGGGCAACAAGGATATAAAGAACTGGAAAGGTTACCTGCTCACAATAGCAAGAAATACAGTTTACGATCATTGGAGAAAAAGAAAAAATAAAATAAACCTGGATTTCTTTAAATTAAAAACGAAAAACAACGATATTGAATTAAAACTTGACATAGAAAAAGGGATAAAAAAATTGTCGCCAAAATTAAAAGAGGTAATAATTTTAAGAGAAATAAACCGATTAGAATATCAAGAAATAGCAGATATCCTTGGCATTGAAAAAGGTACTGTTAAATCCAGGCTCAGTAGAGCCAGGGAGGAATTAAAAAATTTCCTGGAGGGAAATACATGAATTGTGAATCAATCAAAGAATTAATATCAGCTTATATCGATGCCGAATTAGAAAGAGCCGATATACTTAGAGTCGAAGAACATATCGAAAAATGCGAGAATTGCAACAATATACTCAAAAGTTACCAGAATATAAGTTCCAGAATTTGCTGTATAGAAATTCCGAAGTCTTCCGAAAAAGTATTTAAACGTATAATGTTGTTTCCAAGAAGAAAAGTTTATCGACTGCGAAAGATCGCTGTTGGCGCCTCTCTTTTGGTAATATTGGGAACACTCTTCGTTCCCTTACTGCGAAACGAAGAACAAATTGCACAAGAAAATCCGAAAGATTACTACATAGTAAAAGAAGAAAAAACTCCGTATTCCGAAGTTTATTATGAAAGAGAAGGCAATTTTGTTCTGACAAGCTATTCAGGAGGTAGCTTCTAAGCGAAAGTTCGCAACCTTATTATGGGTCTTATATTAATCTTTCTCGCTACCTACCTATCAAAAGTAGAACAAGAGATATTAGAACTCGAAAAAAATGTTTCGCCTAATGTGGTTTCCCTACGTACCGACAACGGCAATCTAATAATGACCGGCACAATTGTAGAAAAAAATCATATTGCGACTGTGGGCTTCATAGAAATAGGTCAAACGGTACATATAGAAGACAGATTTGGGAATATTATTAACGGTGAAGTTATTGGACGCGATCCATCCACAGGGATTCATTTAATAAGGACAGAAAAAGAATTTAAAATCCCCTCCGCTGCCAGGGAAATTAAACAGGGGCAAATTTGTTATATTTACGGTAATTCTTTCGGCTCTATGGGACTAATCGGCTTGGGATTCATACAAAGTCCCGAAGGTATATCTTTTAATCTATCCGTCCCTTTATCTCCGGGCAATAACGGAGCCGGTGTTTTCGACTCCGAAGGAAACATTTTAGGAATTGTAGGGGGTTGTGTTAATCGCTGTATTTCGTCTCAGAATATTTTCAGAAACACCAACAACTTTGCAGAAGTGATTAAAATTAGCTACATCTTAAATACTGTGGAACAGATAAAAAAGATAGGTGTTGTAAAAAGAGCCTGGCTCGGTGTTATAATTGAAAACAATTCTCCTCTAAATATGGGTGTTATTGTAAAAGAAGTGATAGAAAATTCACCCGCCGAAGCTGCCGGAATAAAAAAAGGCGATATAATCATAGCACTAAACGATAACAATATAGCTAATCTGGAAAGACTAAAAGAAATGATTTTAATAGAGGAACCGGGAAACACAGTTATACTTAAGGTCATAAGAGATAAAAGCAAAATGGAGATTCCTGTTAAGTTAGAAGAAATAAAAAATGATGAACCTAAAATTCCCTCTGATTTTAAAATAGAAAAAATCACACCTAAAAAATTTTTAGAAAACAAAGAACAGCTAAAAGAATTCTTAGCTGAAAAAATACTTCATTTCTCCGAAGAATTGGAAGAATTGAAGGAAGAATTAGAAAAGTTAAAGTAAACCACAAAAACTAATTTTACCACAGAGTACCCAGAGAAACAAAAAACACACTGAGAACACAGAGAAAACAACAAATCATATCTATTTTGTTTAAACCCAACACCCCACTAAAACAAAGAGAAACAACGAATCACACGAATGACACAAATATTAATAAAAATTAAGTATTCTTAATTCATTTGTGAAATTTGTGCTATTTGTTGTTAAAGAAAGGGGTATTGGGAGGGAAAGAAAAATATAAATCTTTGTGCTCTTTGTGTGCTTTGTGGTTAAGAACCCTCTTTGCGAAGTTTCTTCAGTTTTTCTTTTATATTCTTCTCCCAGCCTAAATCCGTGGGTTCGTAAAAGATCTTCTTCTTAACACCATCGGGGAAATAGGACTCTTTTACAAAATGACCCGGATAATCATGAGGATATTTATATCCCTCCGAATAACCTGCTTCTTTCATAAGCTCGGTGGGGGCATTCCTAAGATGCAAAGGAACTCCCTCGTTCGGATGTTCTTTTAGAAACTTTCGTGCTTTATTATAAGCCATATACGAAGCGTTGCTTTTGGGAGCAGAAGCGAGATATGTTACAGCATGTGAAAGAACGATTCCTGCCTCAGGCATTCCTACAAACTTAACAGCTTCCATTGCAGCTACGGACAATTCCAAGGCACGCGGGTCTGCATTACCTATATCTTCTGAAGCAAGAATCACCATTCTTCTTACAATAAAAAGCGGGTCTTCCCCACCTTTCAACATCCTCACCATCCAGTAAAGTGCAGCATCGGGATCACTTCCGCGAATAGATTTTATAAAAGCCGAGATTAGATTATAATGTTCCTCTCCGGATTTATCATATATAACCTGCCTTTGCAGTATATTTGCAATCATTTCCTTATCGATTTTACGTTTTTCGCTTTGGGAAATTTTAACACTGGCTTGAAAAACGTCCAGAGCCACTCTCGCATCCCCGGCAGAAACTTTTGTTAAATAATCTATTGCTTCATCATCAATTTCGAATTTTATCTTTTTTATTTCTTCATCAATAGCCCGTGCCCTATCAATAATCTTCTTAATATCTTCCGGAGCGAAAGGTTTTAATATATAGGTTCTCGCTCTTGAAAGTAAAGGAGAAACAACTTCAAAGGAAGGATTTTCTGTAGTTGCCCCAATCAATATAATCGTTCCGTCCTCAACCCAGGGAAGCAACACATCCTGCTGCGCTTTATTAAATCTATGAATCTCATCGATAAATAATATGGTTTTTTTATTCTTATTTTGCAGAAGATACTTTGCTTTTTGTATAACCTCTCTTACATCTTTTACTCCGCTTTCGGTAGCACTAAGACGCTGAAAATTCGCACTTATATAATTGGCGATTATATATGCTAAAGTAGTCTTACCTGAACCGGGAGGTCCCCATAAAATTAAAGAAGGGAGATTCTCCGACTCTATAAGATTTCGAAGAATGGAACCCTTACCAACTATTTCTTCTTGTCCTATGAAATCATCTAATGTTTCTGGTCTAACGCGATATGATAAAGGAGGACTTCCCTTTCCTCTGTCAAATAAATTAGCCAAACTTACACCCCTCCTCCCCCCAATATTAGAGAATGATTTATATATTTGTAAAGATTGTGACTGTTAGATCTAAAAGTGAGGGGGTATCTTTCATTAAAAACACCTAGGAGACCTAGCGGTGGCGAATCTAAAAAAATTTTTTCCCCACAAGTGAAGGGGTGCTGCTCAAGAAAAATGCCTCGGAGACCGAGCGGGCATGGTCTTTTGACGAAGTCAAAAGGAGCGAGGTCGAGAGACAAGCAGCAGTTTCCACGCCGGGGAAACTGACTGCGGTTTTTCGGAGTAGCACCCCTGAACAAAACCTCGCCGGGGAAATTGACTCTGGTTTTCTCGGACAGCACTCCTTGCGAAATAAATCGCCGGGGAAATTGACTGCGGTTTTTCAGAATGATGCCCCCGAACGACAACCTGTTAAAAATGGACTGCATTACCTTGCAGATAGCTATCCTCCGTTCAGCGTTTTACCGCGACAGGTATTTGATTCCTTTATCTCCGATATCTTTTCTGTAAAACAGATTCAAACATTCGATTTTTTCGATACAACGATAAGTTTTTTCCTTCGCACTTATTAAATCATCAGAAATCCCCACACAAGCTAAAACCCTTCCGCCACTCGTATAAAAACACCCTTCTTCCGCTTTCGTTCCCGCATGAAAAACAGTACAATCAGACTCGGTTATATTAATCTCAAAACCCTTCTCATAACCTCCGGGATACCCCTTTGAAGCCATAACAACTGCCAATGCGCAACCAGTACTGCAACTTAAACTATCAGGCAAATTATAATCATTAGCTCTCAATAAAACATCCAACAGATCATCTTCTAAAAGAGGAAGAATAACCTGCGTTTCCGGATCACCAAATCTGACATTAAACTCAAGAACTTTAGGACCATCCTTCGTCATTATGATTCCACCGTATAAAACACCTTTGTATTCAATTCCTCTTTTCTGCAACTCTTTTATGGTGGGCTTAAATACTTTTTCTTTGATCTCCGGAATTTCACTTTCACGTAATAAAGGTGTAGGGGCATAGGCACCCATACCTCCCGTATTCGGTCCTTCATCATTATCATACGCTCTTTTATGGTCCTGTGAAGGAACAAAAGGAAGTATCTTATCCCCTGAAACCAAAGCCAACACAGAAACTTCTTCACCAACTAAAAGCTCTTCTATTACGACTGTTCCACCAGCTTCCCCGAATCTTTTCTTTTCCATTAAAGACTCGAGTGCTCCCAGGGCGTCTTTTTTACTATTACATACAATAACACCTTTCCCTGCTGCAAGACCACTGGCTTTTACAACCGAAAGCTCCCCACTTTTCTCAACGTATCTTTTTGCGGCATTAAAGTCATCGAATATTTCGAAAGAAGCGGTAGGTATATTCGCAGATGCCATAACTTCTTTAGAAAATGCCTTGCTTCCCTCCAGCCGGGCTGCATCTTTTGTGGGACCAAATATATTTAAACCCTCCGCTTCGAATAAATCTACTACACCGTCGACCAGAGGCTGTTCCGGACCTACTACAGTAAAATCAATTTTTTCTCTTTTAGCAAAAGCAAGCGTATCCGGAAGACCGGACAAATTAATATTCTCGCCTAAAACAGAAGTCCCTCCGTTACCGGGTGAGAAATAAAGTTTCGATACTTTATCGCTTTTTGAAAGTTTCCATCCTAACGTATGTTCTCTTCCGCCTCCGCCTATAACCAATACTTTCATAGTATTTTCATTTATAGTGAAAAGGTAACAAAAGTCAAGGATTAAATTGGCCACTAAGGCACAAAGACACAAAGAAAAACAACAAAACTTAAATTTTCAATTAAAACTCTCAACCCCTCCCCAAAATTAGAAACAACAAATAACACGAATTACACAAATCTTTTTTTTACTAAAACCTAAAACCGAATACCTAAGACCTGATTACTGACATGTAGAACTTGCAATTCTTTGGTTTTTCAGCGATAAGCCGTCAGCAGCTTATTTTGACAACCACCCATTTTTTTTATTAACACCCTAGGCGAAAATCAGAGGTATTACCGTCTAGGAAAGCGTCTCGGAGGGTGAGCGGGCAAGGACTCTTGAAATGCCAGCATTTCAAGAGGAACGAACCCGAGAGCCGAGTGGCAATTTCCTCGCAGGGGAAATTGACCACGTCTTTCTCGGACGGTAATCCCTCTGATTACACGAATCTTCGTAAACAGCTTATTACCTTGACATAACCAATTTTATTTCTTATTATATTATAGAATAACTCTGCACTTTCGATTCCAATAATATGATATTTTTGAAGTTAAATTAACAACTAAAAAAACAAGGATGTGTAAGCATGAAAGCTATTTCTAAAATTATATTATCCATTTTATTAACCGCAGGAATATCTATAAAAGTACAAGCAGCAGTACATTATGTAAGTCCTACCGGCACGGCAACCTACCAAGAGAGCACTAATATAAACACACCATGCGCACTGTCCACAGCAAATTCAAACGCAAGTGCCAGTGATACGGTTTACCTTAGGGGAGGTACGTATGATAACGGTGATTACATCCATCCGCAAAACTCAGGTATATCCGAAAATGCCAGAATCACCTATAGTAATTATAATAGCGAAACCGTAACCATCACTGATGCAAATTACGGGATACTTATTGATAGTAAATCATATATAACTGTTTACGGCCTGGATTTTTATTATATGGGTCACTTTTTGTATATTACGAATAATGCAAACCACAACATTATAGGTTTTTGCACATTTGACCAGGCCCGGGACACAACAACCTGGGGTGGGTCAAAAGTTTACTACTCTTCACAATATAATTGGGTACATCACTGCAGTTTTTCACGATGGGGGTATGCCAACGACGCCTCGCATGCCGGAGCCCTATTTGATGTAGGCAATGAATTCGTATTAACGGACAGCAGTTACTATAATTTAATTGAAGATAACACTTTTTTTTATGGGGGACATCACTGCCTTGCTGCATGGAGTAAATATTCAATATTTCGCAATAATTATCTACACCATGAAAGATCACCAATAGATGGCTTTGGATATCGATGTGCAATAACACACGGTTTAGCTGTGGATAGGAATCTTTTTGAAGGGAACCGCTTTGCTTTTGCCCATGAAGCTTCAGGCATGTCCCTGCGGTCATCAAACAACATTTTCCGATTCAACACTTTTTATAACAACGGATTAGGCGGCATACAATGTGTTTCCATGGAAGATTATACACCAGCGCATTATAACCATATTTACAATAATGTTTTCTTTAACAATGGCCACCAAGCAACCTATTCAGGCTTTTCGGGAGGAATTTATTTCTGTGACTGGGGCGAGGGTGATCCAACGGGTAATGTCGTAAAAAACAACATTTTCTATAATAACGCAGGAGGAGCAATAACCACTGATGCAGTCACAGATCCTCAAGTGGTTGAAAACAATTGGGAAACAGGTGATCCTCTCTTTGTTTATGAAGGTGACGGAAGCGATCTGGACCCATTCGGAACTCAAGCGGATTTTAGCCTGCAGGCGGAAAGCGAGTGCATCGATAGCGGAGCCCCTTTGACAACTATAATAAGTCCAAGTGGCAGCGGGACACAATTCGAAGTTACCGATGCGGGATATTTTATAGACGGTTGGAACATCACAGAAGGAGACGAAATTCAGCTTGCCGGTAGCACAGAGAGGGCAAGAATTACCAATGTAAGTTACGAAACAAATGAAATTACTGTAGTCCAAAGTATAAGCTGGACACAAGGACAGGGTGTCTGTCTTTCCTATGCAGGAAGCACTCCGGATATCGGTGCGTACGAGTACGGAGCAGACGGCGGCGTAACCACACCATTTAATTTACAGCCGAATTACCCAAATCCCTTCAATCGAACCACTACTATCCCATACACTGTAACAGAACACAGTCATATCAAAATCGCAATATACGATTTAATCGGAAGGGAAATAAAAGTCCTCATGGAGGGATACTTATTAGCCGATACATACGCCGAAGAGTGGGACGGAACCGACACTCAAGGAAATAGGGTTAGAAACGGAATATATTTCTGCCACATAAGCGGAGAGCCCGGCATGTCGGATTCAAAAAAAATTATTTTCTTAAAATAATAGTTTTATTGAGATAACAAAAAGACACAAAACTTTTTTTAAAGTACCCGGTATCCAGTACCTAAAAACAGTCACGCTTCGTGTCATATGTTGCACGCTAACTCTAATTTCCCTTGACTTTAATCTTTAAATTATTAAAATACACTATGTTTGTTTTATTTATTTTATTAAATTTTAATTTAAATAATAGTATTTCAAATCCATTTTATATTAAGGATATTAACTACGTTGATGAACATTCATTTACAGGCACCCTCGGAAACCATTCATGGACATGTAACGGACCTTACGGAGGACAAATCCATGCCATTACTGCCGACGGCAGTTTTATTTACGCAGGATTATCCTTAAACGGAGTATATAGACGCCCACTGGGTCAGGTGGGTGCATGGGAACCGAGAAGAAACGGCATTCAGCACGCTACTGTTTTATCACTTTTAGGTACTTCTACTGATGATGTATTTGCCGGATTCCAGAAAGGTGGATTACGGCATACAATAAACGGCGGCCTTAACTGGGTCACAAATCCACTCATTCCAACCACAGCTTCCGTAAACACAATTTTCCAGTACAGTAATGACACTTTATTCATTGGAACCGAGCATTCGGGGCTATACCGTTCTACCAATGGAGGTAGTTCATGGAACAGCATTGGAGGTGATTTTGGTGATACAGCCAATGTAAGGACTTTCACAAGAGATGCAGCAAATCTTTATCTCGGAACAGATAAAGGTATCTTTATAAGTGATGATCTGGGAGACACCTGGGATTACACTCTAGGACCGGGTTATTATGTTAATAAACTCGGCTGGTATAATGGACTTTTGTATGCAGGTACCAAAACAGGTTTATTATATAGTGATGGACCGGGCAGTTGGCTTGGTACTACTTTGAACGAAGAAATTTCCGATTTCTCCATAATGGGAGATAGTCTATATATAGCTGTATGGGGTGAAGGGATTTTCTCGTCAGGTATAGGTGATCCTTTGAATTTTTACCCTAAAAATAATGGCCTGGAAAACAAAGAAATCACTTCAATTGAAATCGCAGATGGAATAATTTATGCCGGTACCTACGTAGGACTCTTCTGTTCGTCCGACAGCGCAAAAACTTGGTACGAACAAAATCAAAATCTAAACGCAAATATGATATGGGACATTGAACTCAACCCAATAAATCAACAATCAGTATATGCCGTAAGCTTCGGAGGCATATACAAAAGTAATGACAATGGAAATACCTGGAATAGATATGGGACCACCCCGGATACTTCACTATTCCAATCCATAGGAATAAATCCGCAGGACAGCAGCAATATCATCATTAGCAGTTCTTCCGGAATTTATCGGACCGCAAATAACGGAACAAGTTGGGATTCGATCGACATCGGCAACCGTTTGGTTTCGGATATAGAAATAGACCCGCTAGAACCTAACCGGGCATATGCCACAACCGAAAATGTACTTCTGAGAAGTTTCAATAATGGAAGCGATTGGTCTGTTTCTGACTCAGGCAAATATTACAACGATGTTGAGATATGTTATTCTGCGCCTGAAACATTATATATAGCGACTAATGAGGGTATATTTAAGAGTAACGATCACGGTGGAAGTCTATATTCAATAAACATCGGATTACCTTCTGATTCCGTTGCCAGGATTGGTATCGATGGCAATAATCCGAGCATCATATATGCCGGACTTGAGTCCTCGCCAACTTCATATTTATATATATCTCTTGATGGAGGTCAAAGTTGGGACTCTACAAACTTCACAAATGGGCCGGTAACAGGAATCAAAACTTCCAGAAATTTCGCGCTCCATGCTTTCGTAAGCTCAATGCCGAACGGAATTTTCCTAACACTCGATGGAGCTCGCAACTTGATAGATATTGGACCGTTCAGTGATGGTAATCCTCTTTGTTTGGATTTCAGCCCGTCAAGCCATACGGTTTATCTTGGTAACCTATCCGGTGTTTATGCTTTTACAGATACGTCGGTATCACTTCTTGATATTTCAGCTCCGGGCTCATTTTCCCCCGACGGTGACTCAATCGATGATGACATCAAATTTAATATTACGGTTAAAGACTCAAATCAAATATATTCCCCCCCACATGGGGCAATCTATCATGATACTTTACTAATAAGAGACTTTGGAAAATTATCGCTAGAAGATTCTATAACATGGGATGGATTTAACGATTCAGGTATATTAGAAAGAAATGGAACATATAGAACAGAGATTACGCTTACAGATGGATTCCTTAATTTCGATACTGTTAATAGCCTCTTTACGTTTGAGAAAGAACCAATGATTTCAGGTGTTGCTGGGGCAACATCAAATTCCCAGGGAAGGAATGTTGCTGTAGATGATTCAGGAAGAATTCATGTCGTTTATACAACTTTTAACCCCGAGGAAGTTTTTTATGTAAGTTCCGACGACGGAACCAACTGGTCTGAACCTGTTGATTTGAGCAATTCAAAAAACGAAAAGTCTTCAAATCCATGCATCGCTACTTCTCACGACAATACAATTTTTGTATTCTGGGAGAAAGAGTATGCCGATTCGCATGAGATCGTATATCAGCGTCTTGAAAACGGAAACTGGCTTGTGCACCCTACAGTCTTGAACAGAAGTTTTGGAGAATTAAAAAATCCAAACATTGCTGTCAGCCCCGATAACGATCTCCATCTTGTATGGGAAGAGGTTAGTTACAACGAGATTCTTTACCGCAGATACAATAATTCAAGCGAAACCTGGGATTCTCCAATAAACATAAGTTCTACTTCTGGTGTTTCTCGCGATCCATTCATCCTTTCCCATAACGGACTTTATGTCTTCTTCAGTGATAATACCGACCATCCGGAAAACTTTGAGGTTACCTGCAGATACTACAACGGCTCGAATTGGTTAGAAGAACCTCTGGATTCTTCAACTCCGGGTAATTCATTCTCACCATTCGCAATTAAAGACGCCTTCGATCAAATTCACCTGTTCTGGTCGGATTCAACACCGGGAAATTACGATATATATTACAAATCACTTAAACCCGATTCAACCTGGAGTAATGATACAAACCTTACCCAAACTGTTGAACGTTCCAATCCTCCACGTGCATCTATCGATGAGCTGCAAAATGTATATCTATTCTGGGAAGAAGGAGGAGAAATATATAGAAAGGTTAAGGATCATCAATCCGGATGGCAGATAAGACAAAACATCAGCAATACCCTGACAGTTCATTCCGCTCATCCTTCTTCATCTTTCAACTGTGACCTCGTATGGACAGAGGGCAATTACTCTCCATATATAATTACGTATCTTAAAGAGAAAATTTCGGATGATATCCCACCAGAATTTACAATAACAGCTCCCGACACATGTTTCATTGGCGATTCGATATTTATAGAATTTTCAGTAGACGATGTACTCAAGCGCCTTCCAGACATGTGGCTAAGGGATAACGCGGATGATTCAATTCAATTCTCTGTAACGGAAGAACAAACTTCACACTATACGGGAAGAGGATTTATCTCCGGCCTTGAAGAAGGAATTGGACTTTTACGCATTTCCGGAACCGATTTATTTGATAATACAACTGATACGACTATAGCTATATGGATTACTTCAAAAGAATTTACAATAACAGCTCCCGACACATGTTTCATTGGCGATTCGATATTTGTTGAATTCTCAGTAAATAATTCATTAGATGAGATTCCCGACATGTGGATAAGGGATAATGCGGATGATTCAATTCAGTTCCTGGTGACAGAAGATTCAATCTCATATTACAGGGGAAGGGCATTTATCTCCGGTCTTGAAGAAGGAATTGGACTTTTACGCATTTCCGGAACCGATTTATTTGATAATACCATCGATACAACTTTTGATATCCGGATTGCGTCAAGAGGCAGTCTGCTGCCGGAAGACTCATGCTTTGCATTCCCGAATCCAACACGCAAGGAATATATAAAATTTATGTTCTATACAAACAAAACAGCAAATGTAACCATTGAAATATTTACACTGTCAGGACGTAAAATAAAAACCTTTATCGATACGGAATACGAAGGAGGCAAAATTTACGAGGAGAGTATGTCGGTATTAGATATGGGAAGTGATATTTTTATCTTTAGAGCCACTGCTACTGCCGGAGGTGAGGAAGAAGTTGTAATAAAGAAGTTTGGAGTTTTAAGATGAGGATGGATTTAAATTATTAAATCTTGATATAAAAAAATGATTAATCTTATATTTTTAATTTCAATATTTTTACAATCGCACACAGGTGTAGAATTTCTGAGGGTAGGAGTCGGAAGCAGATCTATCGCCTTAGGAAATGCCTATGCTGGAATTTCCGATGATCCTTACGGAATTTTTTATAATCCTGCCGGAATAAGCACTCTACAATACCTAAATTTTTCCACTTCCTACGGCCGCTGGTTCTTAGACACAGATATTGCAAGCATTGCAGGTTCCATACCCTTAAGTAAAAACAGCGTCCTGGGGTTTGGGATTCGCGGCTTATATACAGATAATATAGAACTAAGAACTGAAGACGATCCCTGGAATTATGATTACTATAGAGCCTACTTTTTAAACCCTTCGATCGCATATGCCGGGAGGTTTAATAATTTTGGATTCGGTATCGGTGTTAATGCAATAAACTCTAAGATCGAATACGAAACCGGAAATTCATTCTTTTTAAATACAGGAATCGGTTATTACACTAAATCAGTTGACTTTGGTCTTTCTTTATCTAATTTAGGCACGAAGATCTTCAATACCGGACTACCGGTTAATATACGCGGAGGGGTATGTGCTAAATTTATATCCGATTTACGTTTATCAGCAGATATAATAAAACAATTAGAAGATAATTTTTCTTATAACATAGGTGTAGAATATTCAATTATAGACATTCTTAAATTAAGAATTGGTTATAACAATGATTTTTATTCGAATAGTTTTATTAACAAAATTTCCGGAGGATTTGGTCTTAAAGCAGGTAATATTGTAGTAGATTATTCTGTATCAGAGTCCGGTACATTCGGGCTTACCCATTTCTTTACATTATCCTACGGTTCATCTAAAAAAGAAGAGAAAATCGTTAAAGAGATACCAGATAAAGAGAAAATGATGAGTGGAACATACTTAAAGCAGGGTATCAAGTATTACTATCTGGGCAAATATGATGAAGCGTTAAATTCCTGGGATATATCTTTTATTTGGGACCCCAATAATAAAGAAACACTTGATTGGATTGCTAAAGCCGAACAAAAGTTAAAAGATAAGCGTATTGAAGAATTTCTTAACGAAGGCGAAAGTGAATTTGACCAGGGAAATTATTTGAACGCAATATATAGTCTTGAAAAGGTCCTCAAACTAAATCCGGAACTACGTAAGGCGAGAGATTTAAAAATGGAAGCTGAGAGGAGATTAAAAAAAGGTGTTTCCGAGGACATAGCAGAAAAAATCGAACAAGGAATTTCTAATTTCGAATCAGGTAATTACGGGGAGGCAATCGAAATCTGGAGTGAAATAATAGAAGTCCAACCAGATAATAAAACCATACAGTCATACATTAATAATGCAAAAAGCAAAATAAATGAGGACATTAAATTAACTTCTGAAAAGATTGAGAATTACATATCAGAAGGAGAACTGAAAGCTGCGCGTAGTTTAGTTGCCCAAATGTCAAATAAATATCCATATGACGAAATATTTAAGAAGCAAAGTGCTTTTATTAAAGAGAAAATAAACAACGCCATTAGTAAACATTTGAAGGCAGGCCACAAATTGTTTGAAGCAGGAAAATACACTGAAGCTGAGAAAGAATTTTATTCGGTTCTGGATTACGAACCAAAGAATTCAAAAGCTTTAAAATATCTGGAAGAGACCAAAAAACAAATATCAAGAAGCGATAAAGAGGATGCCGATCGTTATTATTTCTTAGGCGTCGATGCTTATACAAAGAATATTTTTGAATTGGCTATTAAATACTGGGAGAAAGTTTTGGAGATTGACCCTTCTTATCCTAATGCAAGAAAAAATATTGAAAGAGCAAAAATAAAATTGAGAGAATTAAACAAATGATTATAACGGTACTGTATCAAATAAATTTTTATGGAAATTCTCTCTATAATAATTACCCGATTCTCAAGATCTCCCATATTATATTTCCTCTTATAAACTTTCTTAACAAATAAATATTCGATGATATAAAATGAGATTTACAATAAGGCTTAAGTTTAGCATTTTGATTTTTCTTCTTATTTTCACGATCATATCTATTAGCTTATGGTTTACAATTCACCGCGTCAGAGATTCATTAATAAAAGAAATAGAATTACAGGGAACAATTCTGGCGAATAATATTGCTCTAAATGCCGTAGATCCTTTGAGTACAAATGATGACCTTTATCTTGCAATATTGGCAAAAGACGCAACTAAAAACGAAGGGGTAAAATATGCATATATAGTCGATAATAAAAACGTTATACGAGCACATAACGAAATTAAATTTGTAAATAACCCCGGAAAAGCTTTCACCCCACCTTCAGATTTATATAATGTTACCATCCCAATTCTCCTTGCCGGAAAAAAAGAAATAGGTAAAGTAAGTGTCGGTCTTGGCACCGAAAGAATAGAATCTGCAACAAATAAGATGCAGTTGATATTAATTTTTATTGCAATAGCCGGATTATTTGTCGGTATTCTGGGAGCACTAATATTATCCAACTATCTTACAAAACCAATCAAAGAACTGGTTCGGGGTGTCCAGGCAATAGCTAAGAGTAACTTCGAACAGAAAATAAGTGTTAAATCAAACGACGAGATCGGAGATTTAACTTTAGCATTCAACAATATGGCTAAAAGTTTAAAAGAAAAGGAACAGATTAAAGACGCCTTCAGAAGATATGTATCACGCCAGGTGGCAGAAGAAATATTTAAGGACCCTTCTAAATATATTGAGACTCTTAAGGGAATGAGAAGAAAAGTAACTATTTTATTTGCCGACATAAGAGATTTTACACCACTCGCCGAACGCCTTCTCGCCGAAGAGGTTGTGGTCTTACTGAACGAAGTCCTCACTATTATGACCGAAGTGGTTTTTAAATACGAAGGTACAATCGACAAATTTATGGGAGATAGCATAATGGCCGTATTCGGAGCACCAATCATTCACAAGGATGATACAGACCGAGCAATCCTTGTTGCTATCGATATACAGAAGGCAATTGAAGAAGTAAATAGAAAACGGTTACAAAGTTTCAAAGAAAAAATCAGAATCGGAATCGGAATCAATGTTGGAGAGGCAGTTGTTGGAAATATAGGAGCAAAAGACAGGCTCGACTATACCGTAATTGGGGATTCGGTTAACCTGGCTTCAAGATTGGAAAAAATAGCAAAGGGCGGAGAAATACTAATATCCGAACAAGTATTTAAAGAAGCCAATATCAGTTTTGTTTGTAACGAACCAACATTTGTCAAGTTAAAGGGAAAAGAAAAGCCGGTAAAATGTTATAACGTAGTCATCTAATATTAATAATTAAAATGAACACCCAACTCCAAAGTACTAATATTTTTCCAACGCAGCAAAGCAGATAAAATTTAAAAATAAAAATCGAAGAAAAAAGAGAAAGAACCTATGTTAATCCTGGAGGAGACGGAAATTCCAATTCCAGGAAAATTATATTACTGAAGTGAGGAGAATATTATGAAAACGATAAAAATTTTTTTGATTTTTCAATTAGCATCATTAAATGCGATAGTCTTATCTCCGGCTGCAACTTACGCGGCACAGATGGCTGACTACACAGGTCCTGCTTTCCCATCAAACCATGTTTTAAATACGCCGATTGATTCTCTTCCCGTCCATCCGAATTCGGACGATTACATAGACAGCATCGGGCCAAACACGGCACTTCACCCTGACTTCGGAACTTATTATGAAGGGCATCCGATAGGGATCCCTTACAATCTTGTAGGCGCAGGCCAAACTCCTGTTTCTTTTACCTTCGAGTATGAAAGCGATTCCGGTCCTTACCCTATCCCGATTCCGCCACTGGCCGAGGGATTGAACACATACACGGATGATGACGACGGGGACAGGCACATACTTGTGGTAGATACGAGTACAAACATGCTCTACGAAACATGGTACACCTGGCCGCCGGGACACTCCATGCCAGATCCGGATGATTGGGATACATATCCGCCTTCGAACCCATCTGACTGGTGGGCAGGCTCAGGAGCGGTTTTCGACCTGACCTCCAATTTCTTAAGACCGGACGGGTGGACATCCGCGGACGCTGCGGGATTGTCAATCTTCTCTCTATTAATTAGATATGATGAAGTCGAGCGTGCTCTGGCAACAGATAGCGTGCTTCACCATGCAATCAGATTCACGGTTCAACGTACCCGCCGAGCTTACATCTGGCCGGCAAGACATTATGCTTCGAGTCATACCAATCCATACTATCCTCCGATGGGACTACGATTTCGCTTGAAGGTAAATGTAGATATTTCCGGTTTTACTCCTCGTATGCAGGTCATTCTTCGCACGATGAAGAAGTACGGAATTATAGTTGCCGATAACGGCAGTAACTGGTTTTTCCAGGGAACGCATGACGACAGATGGGATGACGACGAACTTCACTCACTTACGAGTTTACACGGAAGAGATTTCGAAGTCGTTGATATAAGTTCATGGATGGAAAGACCCGGATTCGATTCCAATTCCGCCGCGGTTCCGCCGGCATCCGGAATATCTATTCCAAATATTATTAAACTCTACGAAATTTATCCCAATCCATTTGCACTGATAACAGTTATAAGTTACGAGCTAAATGCCAATAAGCATGTAACTCTAAAGATTTACGACCTTTCAGGAAGGGAAATAAAAACATTGGTGAACGAGACACAAACTGCAGGTCCCCACAGCATAGAATGGAACGGTACGAATTCAAAGGGGGTAAGAGTTCCAAGCGGAACTTATTTTTACCAAATAAGAGGGGAAGATGGTGATGCAAGCGCGAAGAAGATGATATTTTTGAAATGATGAAAAGATACAGAATTTGTTCCAAAAGTACATTGTTAATTAGTATTCTATTAAGCACGCAAATCGGTTTCTCATCTTTCGCATCTGAATTAACCTACATTAAAGATAAAAATCTCAAATTAAACGATTCCGAATATTTTGAGACCCGCGGGCTCAATGTTCTGGTTTACAGTAACTGGTATAATGAAAATTTCGATGATTCGAAAATGAGTGGAATAGAAATCATTCACCATGAAGTCAGAACTGCCACAAACGGCGATGTTAGATTAGAACCAACACCTGAACAGTGGGACCCATTTCCCAATCTAATAGAAAGAAAAATAAACAAAAAAGCTAACAGCATCGAAGTATTATTAAACTATCCCGATTATGAATTTGAGTTCACTATAAAAGCAACAGCAAAAGAGGGGGGAATATTTTTAAGCGTCAATCTTGAAAAACCTCTTCCAAAAGAACTCGAAGGACATGCGGGATTAAATCTTGAATTCCTGCCGTCTGCATATTTCAAAAAAGCATATATAATGGATGGAAAAAGCAACACTTTTCCCCTCTACCCCACCGGCCCTATGAAAAAAACAAAATCCGGTGAAACAGAACCAAAACCAATAGCTAAAGGAAAAACTCTCACGCTCGCTCCCGAAGACCCCGAAAGGCGCATAACTATAAAGAGTAAAAATAACGAACTTTTACTATACGATGGTCGTAACAAAGCACAAAATGGTTGGTATGTCCTGCGCAGTCTTATTCCGGCAAAAAAATCCGGTAAAGTAATCGAATGGTTTCTAGAAGCTAACACAATTCCAGACTGGACTCGGACTCCTGTTATCGGTCATTCGCAACTTGGATATCATCCAAGTCAAAAAAAAACTGCGGTAATCGAACTGGATAAAAATGATACGCCTCTTAAAACAGCACGTTTACTAAAAATAACAGAAGATGGAAAATTAATAGAAAAACACAAAAACGAAATAAAAAAATGGGGAAAGTATTTCCGATACAATTATTTTACATTCGATTTTACATCTATAGAAGAGGAAGGTTTGTACTTAATAGAATACGGACAAGTTCGAACAAAACCTTTCGGAATTGCGAGAGATATTTTCGAGAACGCATGGCAACCTACACTCGATGTGTTTTTCCCGGTTCAAATGGACCATATGATGGTAAACGAAGCTTATAGAGTCTGGCACGGAGCTCCGCATTTGGACGACGCACTGCAGGCTCCATTAAATCATAAACACTTTGACATGTATGCACAGGGACCTACAACCGATACACCTTATAAAGGGGGAGAACATATTCCGGGACTTAACATAGGCGGGTGGTTCGACGCCGGTGATTACGATATCCGGACTCAAACACATTATTCTGTTATAACAAATTTAGTTCTAACCTGGGAAAATTTTCATCCGGCAAGAGACGAAACGACCATCGATCAGAAAAAACGCTACGTTGACATCCATCAGCCCGACGGCAAACCTGATATTCTTCAACAAATAGAACACGGAACATTAGCTCTCATTGCCCAGCACAGAGCAGTCGGGCATGCTATCCCGGGTATCATTTCTTCCGATTTATCCAGGTACACTCACCTCGGAGACGCGATAACCATGACGGATAACCTTATATACAATCCCGAACTAGACAGTCTTGAATCGAACGGATTCGAAAGCGGAAAATTCGACGATAGATGGGCTTTTACAAGTAAATCAAGTGCCCTTAATTTTGGTTCAGCTGCGGCTCTCACGTCTGCTTCCCGCGCCCTGCGTGGATACAATGACAAACTGGCAGAAGAGTGCCTCTTAACAGCTAAAAAAGTATGGGAGGAAGAACACAGTCATGAACCGGATACATTTAAGGTAGGCAACACCACAGGGGGATTGCTCCCATCAGAAGAGCTAAAGTGCGCGGTCGAGCTTTTAATAACCACGAAAGAAGATAAATATAAAAACAGGATAAAGGAACTGTTGACCGAAATTGAAGAAGAACGCCTCATTTTTTCACTAGTTATTTTTGTTCGTGCTATACCCTATATGGATAAAAAATACGAAGAAGAAATGAAAGAACTTGTAAAATCTAATATAAAGTTTATCGAAGGGTTGGAAAAACAAAATCCTTACGGAGTTCCTATTCCAACAAGAGGCTGGGGTGGAAGCGGATGGGCTATGTTATTTTCTATAACCAATTATTTTTTGTACAAAGCTTCCCCCGAATTAACCGACCGGGAATATATATTTAAAGGACTGAACTATATTTACGGCTGTCACCCAGGCTCAGATATTTCATTTGTCTCGGGCGTGGGTACAGATTCAAAAGAGGTAGCATACGGAAACAACAGAGCGGATTTTTCTTTTATCGCGGGAGGCGTGGCTCCCGGAGTGATAATCCTTAAACCCGATTTTCCGGAAAACAAAGAAGACTGGCCTTTCCTCTGGGGAGAAAACGAATACGTCATTAGCGGAGGGGCATCATATATATTTCTCGTAAACGCGGCAAACGATCTGTTGAACTGATCTCAACAACTACAAAAAAGTTGTTTAACCACTAAACACACGAAACACACTAAATATTTTTGTTGTCTTTAATTCATAATTCAAAATTAAAAATTCATAATTCTTGACGTTCATAATTATTGTCGTCCTTAATCTTCGCTCGCCTACCAGTGTCTTTTTAGTCTGAGCCGCTACCCACTGTTTCCCCATTTACCAGATAAGAAAGATTATTTATTGTACATTTTCCTTCGGTATGATCCCAGTACTCATTGCCCAATTCCATACCGGTCATCCAGAGCGAATCACTTAAACCGTATCTATCCTGAAGATAATCTATAAACAGTTTGATATCAATTGTAGAAGGAAAAGTTTCTTCCTCCGAGATTCTGAACTGATGGTAATCCCAACCGCTGCCGTGTGCGGGATAATACTGGGCATAATCGTAAGTTCTTCCCCCATCAACAACAGCATCTTCTTCTTCTATAGTAATTACATCGTGGGCTACTCCCCACCGCAACCAGATCATAACTTCATCGGTTATAGAACCTGAAACATCGGCTAACCCCGGTTCCTCGGACGTGAGCCAGAACTCGAAAGCAAGATTCCAATTATTTCCACTTACCTTAAGATCTATATCTATACCAGCATTACACGAATTCAGATCTTTAATCTGGATAGGGAAAATTGTGGCTTGCGTCTTCGAACCCCAAGGTTTGGTACCGCATAAAACTTCAGGATAATTGGGATCATTATCCCCTGTCGAATCCCTATCCCACTGCCAACCATAACTGCCGTCCTTATACAATATAATTGCCTGATCACATCCTACAGAAGTGCATGAATAACCCCAGTCGTTATTTGAAAGTATAAAAACCGTATCAGATATCCCGATTATCGCGCCGCTCGAAGAGTCTATTTTTTCCACCTGGGGAGTAGTAGGGCCAGGGCCGGGGCCGGGAGTAGTTCCTCCATTAGACTCACAAGAAAGAATAACAGACAGAGTAAAAAGAAGCATCAAAAGTAACTGAAAATGGTATTTTTGTTTATTTTTCAAAAGAACCATAAAACCTCCACTAAGCTTTAAGGGTTTTCTTTAATTTTTTAAACTATTAAATATAATAATTTTTTTTATGTATAAGTCAAGCCGGCTCATCGGATTTCTAAAAGCCTTTAACCTTAAACGAGAAAACAAAAGATTCAAAAATCCCGAGGCAATCCAATTGTCAACAATATAGATACCTGAAATCTAAGTTGAATTGTTGAATAGGAAAACAGTTGAATTGTTTCCCGTTTCCCGTTTCCCGTTTCCCATTTCCCAATTTCCCCATTTTTCAATTTTTCTAGTTTGTTCTCTGTGTTTTTGTATTATATATTAGTTTTAGGGTTGTGGGTCGGGTCTTAAGCAACCTAATAACTTTTTTCGCTGCGTTCTTTGCGTCTTTGCGGTGAAATTAATTCCGTGATTAAAATTTAAAGTTGTGTAGCAAAACGCACTTGACAGAATAAGGAATTTACATTACCTTGTTAAAGAATTAGAGTTGTAAAAAAAAGATTAAATTTTATTATAAATATGGAATAAATATATGGGTTTTTTAGAAGACGATTATCTTTTAGAAAATGCTGCCGCAAGGGAGCTTTACACAAGAGTTCGGGATTTCCCTATAATTGACCTTCATAGTCATATCGAAATAAAAGAAATACTTCGTAACAAACCGTCAAAAGATATATGGGAAGCAGAGGGTGCATCAGACCACTACATCTGGGAATTGAT
>CAYQMH010000012.1:0-45611 GCA_964418485.1 uncultured bacterium
TATTACCACCCCCTGAAGAATCAAGACTTTTTCTCATTATAAACGTTCTTTGTGTTCTTTTCTTTTTTAACAGAATTATTCCTCTGTATCCTCTGTGGTAAGTTTCCCCTCTTTTTTAATTTTGCATTTTGATATTTGATTTTTAAATTTATAGGGTTTTACAGTGATTGGTTCTCTTGACTTTTCCTATTGATAACGTATAATTGTTAATAAATGAGAAGGTTAAAAGATGGTTTTTCCAAAGGGTATTTTAGTCTTAAATAATGCTCCGGTACAGTACGTAAATTTTGATAATATCCTAAACCAGGCTAAGAAAGCAAGGGAGGGTCATCTTATGGGATATATCGAAATAAGATATCCGGAAAGCAATGAATACCTCTTTTTTAAAGATGGGGCAACAATTAGCGCAGGTGTTTACAAGGAAAACAAATTGAATGAACATCCTTTAGCACAGGTATTAGAAAAGGCTAAGAAAGCTCACCAGGGAGTTGTTAATATCTATATGATAGACGAAGAGCTTCTTAATATAATAATAGCGTTATTTAAGGAAAAACCTCTTTTTTCAGATAAGAAAATTGGCGATGTTGATTTAGATGTACTTTTCAACAAGTTAGAGACTCTTAAATTCAGTGGTTTTCTTTGTTTGAATAAGTTAAATAAGTATTCTTTTGTGAAATTCAGTGAAGGAAATCCGGAAATTATATATCCTCTCAAGAAAAATAAAAGGAAGATAGATAAAGAAACTTTGCGCTCTTTGCTTGAAAGTGAAGATATGCTTATTAGCGCTTATAAAGGAAAAGAGATGAGCGGGCAGGTAAATCCTGCTTTAATTGAATTGTTTTTGAAGTTTTTTAACTCTTTGATAGAATCTTTTATTGAAGTTGTTGGCGTATCTTTGGTTAGGAAAACGCTTGTTCCTTCTTATGAAAATGCCTGTCAGCATGTAGAAATTTTGAAGAACTTTAAAATTGGAGACGATCTTAAAATTGTTTACGAACATTTTATTGCAACTGATAAGGAAATAACAGAGGCGTTTGCCGCCTGGATTGATCAGTTTTCCGATGCCATTTTTGTTGTTTTAGGAAGGAAAACGGATGAAATCATTCACGGTTCTCTTAAAGATTACCGTTTCGCTTTAAAGAGATCCGGTTTCTTTGAATACTCCAAACTATCCCGGTTAGATATAGAGTAAGTTTGATCTATTTTGCGGCAACCCCTATTGGAAATCTTGAAGATATTACATATAGAGTTGTAAGAATAATGAAAGAAGTTGATTGTATTATATGTGAGAGTAGAAAAAAGACTAAGATTTTAATGGATCATTACGATATAAAGAAACCTTTGAAATCTTACAATGATTACAATAAAGAAAAGATGACGGATTGGATTTTAGAGAGACTAAAAGAGGGTAAGAATTTTGTTTTTGTGACTTCAGCTGGTTCCCCGCTTGTATCGGATCCTGGTTTTTATCTCGTAAAACATCTCATAAAAGAAAAACAAGGATTTACAAGCCTTCCTGGACCCTCTTCAGTTATAAATTCTTTGATTCTGTCTGGACTTCCTCCGGATAAGTTTGTTTTTCATGGTTATCTTCCCAGGAAAAAGGGAAAGAGAAATAAAATCTTAGAATCTCTTAAGGATGAAAATAAAACGGTCATTATTTTCGAGTCACCTAAGAGAGTGCAAAGATTACTGGAGGAAATCGAAAAGATTTTGCCTCGTCGAGAGATTGTTTTGACAAGAGAGATGACAAAGATTTATGAAGAAGTAATAAAAGGAACTGCAAGTGAAATTCTTGAAAATATGCCAAAGTTGAAAGGCGAATTCGTTGTTTTAATTGGAGGTAGAGTTTGATGTGGAGTAAACTGAAGGATAAAGGAAGATTAGTTCTTTCGCCGTTAGTAAAGGCATTTTCTTTTGTACCTCCAAACTTCATAACATTCGGTGGGCTTTTAGTGGTTATCATTGCGGCTATATTGATTTTTGTCGGTAAATTTAGAATAGGTGGTGTTGTTTTAATAGTAGGCTCGATTTTTGATGCTATTGATGGACAAATCGCGAGAGCAGAAGGAAAAACTTCTAAATTCGGGGCTTTTTTTGATTCAACACTTGACAGATACGCAGAGTTTTTTATATTTTTTTCTATAGCTTTTGCGGGAAAAGGATATTTTTTAACTTGTTTATGTTTTGTATCAATTTTAGGGGCATTTCTGACAAGTTATACTCGGGCAAGAGCGAATTCTCTCGGGGTTGACATTAAGGAAGGATTCTTTACCCGTGTTGAGCGCATTATTATTATAATTATTGGTTTGATAATTTTGCCGGACCATATGATTTACATTATGGCTGTTCTGGCAATAGGAGCTAATGCGACGGCTATTCAAAGGATAATAATTGCACACAAACGGCTGGAAAACGGAGGTTATTAATGGATAATAAGGTCAGAGTAGCAATAGTTGGTGTGGGTAATTGTGCTTCTTCACTTGTTCAGGGGGTGCATTATTATCGTGATGCAGATCCCAAAAAGTCAGTACCCGGATTGATGCATGTAGATTTGGGCGGTTATCATATTAGAGATATTGAGTTTGTAGCCGCTTTTGATATCAATAGAACTAAAGTAGGGAAAGATCTTTCGAAGGCAATTTTCGCGGAGCCCAATAACACATATAAATTTACCGATGTCCCTGATCTTGGAATCACAGTACAGAGAGGTATGACTCATGATGGTATTGGTAAATATCTTGCCGATATTATTAAGAAAGCTCCGGGTTCGACAGTAGATATTGTAAGAGTTTTAAAGGAAACAAAAGCCGATATGATGATCAGTTATTTGCCCGTTGGTAGTGAGGAAGCTACAAAGTGGTACGTAGAACAGGCTCTTCAAGCTGAAGTCGGTTTTATAAACGCAATACCTGTTTTTATCGCTTCTTCAAAATATTGGTCGGACAGGTTTAAAGAGAAAGGTCTCCCGATAATAGGGGATGATATTAAGTCCCAGGTAGGAGCAACAATTACACATAGGGTATTGGCTCAACTTTTTCTTGATCGCGGAGTTAGATTGAGACGTACATTTCAATTGAATGTGGGCGGAAATACTGATTTTCTGAATATGTTGGAAAGAGAACGCCTTGCCTCGAAAGGAAAATCCAAGACGCAGGCAGTTACTTCTCTTTTACCTTTTGATATTGGGAAAGAAAATATTCACATAGGTCCTTCGGATTATATTGAATGGTTGACGGATAGGAAATGGGCTTATATGAGAATGGAAGGGCAAACTTTTGGTGATGTACCTTTAAATATCGAGGTAAAATTGGAAGTATGGGATTCGCCTAATTCGGCGGGCGTAATAATCGATGCGATCAGACTTATGAAATTAGCTCTTGACAACAAAATTTCAGGAGCTTTGATAGAACCTTCTTCTTATTTGATGAAGTCTCCTCCCGAGCAATATCCTGATTCCATTGCAAAGGAAAAAACCGAAGAATTTATCAAAAAGTATCAAAAAAGCAAAAAACAAAAATAGGAAAGGGCTAAAATAACATCGTATAAAAAAAATAAAAAAAAACACGGTCTTTTTATAACTTTTGAGGGTGTTGAAGGTTCAGGTAAGACAGTTCAAAGCAGGTTATTGTATGAGTATCTATTATCGGAAAAGAAGGAAGTTTTAATGACCAGAGAACCGGGGGGCACAGTGGTTGGGGAAAAGATAAGAGGTATTTTACTTGAAAGTAATGAAGACATAAATGTGTATACCGAACTTCTTTTATATCTTGCGGATAGAGCAGAGAATTTAGCCGAAGTTATCAATCCGAATCTTGAAAAAGATAAAATTGTTATTTCGGATAGACATTTCGACTCGACGATTGCGTATCAAATGGCGGGAAGGGGAATAGAAGAAAAGGAGATACAAGTATTGAAAAACCTTAAACTATTTAGCAATAGAGAACCGGATGTTACTTTCCTGCTGGATGTAGACCCCGGAATTGTCAGAAATAGAATTAAAAATCCTGACAGAATTGAGAGGGAAAACATCGATTTCCATCGTAAAGTACGGAAAGCATATCTTGATTTAGCTTGGAAACATCCGGATAGAATTATTGTAATTGATTCACGTAAAACTATAGAACAGATTCACAGAAAGATAAAGAAAGAAATTTCGGTTTTTTTAGAGAGAGGAGGATTCTAATGAATTTAAAAAAGAAATATGTTTTTTTAATTGTTCTCGTTGTACTGGCTTTTGGCTGTTTTATTTACTCGTCGTCGTTAACTGTTATTACTGCTTTACGCTCCATTGATTATACTTTAAAAATTATCGATAGTAACTACGTAAATGACGTTGATATGACTATATTATTGGATCGGGCAATAGAGGCTATAACTGATAGTCTTGATGCTCACACGACTTACTTAAGACCGAAAGATTACGAAGATTTGAGGGTTCATACCGAAGGTGAGTTTGGTGGATTAGGTATTCATATATCGAAGAGAGGAGATTATATAACTATAATTTCACCAATAGAAGGGACTCCGGCTTACGACGTGGGATTGATGCAGGGTGATGAAATTATTAAAATTGACGGGATTTCTACTAAAGATATGAAATTAGATAAAGGGATTTCGATGATGAGAGGGAAACCCGGAACCGATGTGACTATAACTATTTCAAGAAAAGGTTTGAACAAAGAACTGGATTTTACGATAACCAGAGCGATAATTAAGATTAAATCGGTCCCTTATGCCGGTATGGTAGAAAATGATGTTGGGTATATAGTTCTTAATTCTTTTAGCATGAGTACGACTAAAGAGGTTAAAGTAGCTTTGGATTCACTTATAGGCGTTGGTGCTGAAAAGTTTATTCTTGATTTGAGAGATAATTCCGGAGGTATTCTTACCGGAGCAGAAGAAGTAGCCTCATTTTTTATAGAAAAAGGGAAAGAAGTAGTATATACCGAGGGAAAATCAACTATTGCAAGAGGTTCGTATATTTCAGATGATGGCTCTTATTCTAAATATCCTATTGTTGTTTTAGTAAGTCCATTCTCTGCCAGCGCTTCTGAAATTGTGGCTGGAGCGATTCAGGATTGGGACCGGGGATTTTTAATCGGTTCCCGCACTTTTGGTAAAGGTTCTGTTCAAAAGCTATATCCACTGCCCGGGGGTAGAGCCATAAAATTAACTATAGCAAGATATCATACTCCATCGGGTAGATGCATTGATAGAGAATTGGTGGAGGATACTACTAAGGTTTTTCATACCAGAGGTGAATTGCATAGAGAAGTGAAAGGCGGTGGTGGAATAGTACCGGACTCTATACTTAAGGTTAAATCTTCTCCTTTTTATGAAAAGATATATAGTTTAGGTTTTGACTTTGTAGTAGATTATACTGCGCAACATAAGAATGTTGATACTGTAACTACCGATATGATAATGGCGTTTAAAGATAAGGTTAAAAAATACTTAGAGAGCGATTCTAATAATATAATGGAGGCTATTGAGACTTTTGAAAATTATCCTGAAGATGAACCTTTGTCTCCGGAAATAAGGAAGGAATTTATAAGTAGAGTAAAAGAATATGTAAAAAGCGGTTCGAAAAAAACGGTTGGATTTTCTGAAAAGGATTGGAATGAGGCGTTGGATGAAATAACAAGGGGTCTTGAAGTGAGGCTTGCTTCTAATAAGAAAGGTCTTAAAGGAAAGTATGAAGCATCTATAGCTGATGATGAGTATATTCAGGCTGCTTTAGGTATAGTAAAAGGAGCAAAAGCTCCCAAAGATGTTTTTTCTAAGAAAAAGTGAAGGATATTGGGGAAAACTTTTTATTTAGAAACGCTTGGCTGCCCAAGAAACGAAACTGATAGCGAAGCTATTATAAATATACTAACATCTTCAGGATTTAAATTTGTAAAATCTCCGGAAAAAGCTGATATAATAATCGTCAATGGTTGCGCATTTATTAGTGATGCAGTAGAAGAATCTATAGATTCGATTCTTGCCTTAAGAAATAAAAACAAAAAAGCAATGCTGGTTGTTGTTGGCTGTCTTGCGCAAAGATACAAACAGGATTTACTGGAAAATATACATGAAGTAGATTTATTAATAGGTACAGGGGCAATAGAAAGGATCCCCGAACTTATTGCTGCCGGTAAAACTGAAATAAGTTCTAATTATGGTTTTTTAGGCAAGAATTTATATGATAAACCTTACGTTACACCTAAGCATTACAGGTATATAAAAATTCAGGAAGGGTGCAACTATAAATGTACTTTTTGTGTGATTCCGTATTTAAAAGGTATTTCACATTCGAAAGAACTTCAGAGTATAAAAGAAGAAATTTCTAATTTACCTGAGAGTGTTAAAGAGATTATTCTAATAGGGCAAAATACAACTTCCTGGGGTAAGGATCTACCTCTGGATGGCTGTCTTTCTGATCTTATTAAGGAAATTGCTCCTCTTTTTCCCGGATGGATAAGATTTCTTTATTTTCACCCGCTTGCTGTTTCCGAGAATCTTTTAAAAACAATGAAAAGCATTCCAAATGTTATAAATTATCTTGATATTCCATTACAGCATGTATCCAATTCAGTTCTTTCGGGTATGAATCGTGGATATGGCAGAAAGGAAATAGAAAACCTGCTTGAGATTATTGGATCTTTAGGCGATTTTACGCTCAGAACCACTTTTATTGTGGGTTTTCCGTCCGAAACAGAGAAGGATTTCGAGGAGCTTTGTTCTTTTGTGGAAAATAATGATATTGACCATATTGGAGTTTTTGATTACTCACATGAAGAAGGCAGCGTATCATTTTCTATGCCCAATCTTTCAGACGAATTAATTATGCACCGAATTGAAGTAATTTCATCGATAATCGAAGAAAAAATGAAGGAAAGAAACGAGAAATTTATAGGCGATACGAAGGAAGTGCTTATCGACGGGATCGAAGAAGGAGAATATTGCGGTAGGACTAAAACTTCGGCACCGGATATCGACCCGGTTGTCTGGATTTTACCCGGGGCTAAAGACCCTGAGGTAGGGAAGATTTACCGAACTTTAATTACCGATGTCCTGGGAACTGATATTGGCGGCGAAATAATTCCCGATTAATATAATGAACGGCTTTATGTTTAGATGTGTAAAATTTTGTTATACAAGGCGATAATTTAAAAAATATGAAGTGGAAGTTTAGTTCTGATGAATTGCTTGAGGATGGAAGTGGGGATTCCATCGTGAAAAGATTGCTGGATATTAGAGGGGTTTCG
Source organism: uncultured bacterium (assembly GCA_964418485.1). Classification (GTDB taxonomy): domain Bacteria; phylum Hydrothermota; class UBA3072; order UBA3072; family UBA3072; genus JAFGHJ01. Next base: position 7,257 of record CAYQMH010000012.1, read on the forward strand.
GATGTTAATATGTTCTTGAATCCCTCGGTTGAAGGGCTGTATGATCCTTTTTTGCTGGAAGGCGTTAGGGAGGGTTGTGAGAAAATTTTGGAAGCGATCCAAAATAATAAAAAAATTTCTATTTTTGGTGATTTCGATGTTGACGGTGTGGCTTCTACCGCTTTACTGTTAATTGTTTTACGGAAGCTTGGAGGTAATGTAGATTTTTATATCCCGCATCGCCTTGAAGATGGTTACGGTTTGAGTAAATCGGGAATCATGGAATTGAAGGAGAGGGGGACTGATTTTATAATTACCGTCGATTGTGGTATAAATGGGGTGGAGGAAATAAAGTATGCTCGTGAACTAGGAATGGATATTATCGTTACGGATCATCATCTTCCGGAAAAAGAAAATCCCGCAAAGATTAAAATAAACCCTTATTTGTCGGAGTCGTACCCGTACAAGGAGCTTGCTGGTGTTGGCGTTGCTTTTAAACTCTGTCAGGGTCTTGAAGCGATGTCCAATCTTTCGAAGAATTTTCTGATGTGGAATATTGATCTGGTGGCACTCGGCACAGTCGCGGATGTTATGCCTCTTACAGATGAAAATAGGATTATAACCGCATTGGGTCTTAAAATAATGAATGAAAATAGAAGACCGGGAATTGTATCTTTATTAAATAATTCTCGTTTTAAAAAAGGAAAAATACAGACATGGCATATAGCTTTTTTGATTGCTCCACGGATTAATGCCTTAGGAAGATTGGAGGAGGCAGGAGAAGCGGTTGATTTACTATGTACCTATAGTAAGGTCGAAGCAAATTCAATTGCGGCAAAATTGGAAAGACATAATATTGAAAGAAAAAAGATTCAAGAAAAGATTTACAAAGAGGCTTCGGAGTTTTTGAATCTAAGTAATGTGAAAGAAAACACGGGAATTGTTCTTTCGAGCGAAGGCTGGCATGAAGGTGTAATTGGAATCGTAGCCTCAAAGATTGTTGAAGAATTCAATAGACCTACAATTATTATAGTGGAAAAAGATGATATTTGCCGGGGTTCAGGTAGAAGTGTCCCCGGTTTTAATATTATTGCTTCTCTTAAAGAGTTATCGGTATTCTTGGAAGAATTTGGCGGTCACGCCCAGGCTTGTGGAATATCTATAAGAAGGGAAAATATCGATGGTTTTAAAGAAGCTTTCAACAAGGAGGTTCTGAGAACTTTAAAAGATAGAGTTACGGAGAAAGAGCTTTTAGTAGATTTTCCGCTTTCTCTTGGTTTGGTTAATGAGAATTTGGTGAAAAGTATGGAGTCATTAGCTCCTTTCGGTATAGGAAATCCGGCGCCTGTTTTCGCTGCTTTGGATGTTGAATTATCAGGTGCTCCGAATATTGTTGGGAAAAATCACTTAAAGTTTTTAATCAAAGAGAATAATAAATATATTTCCTGTATCGGTTTTTCTCAAGGAGATAAAATCGATTTGTTAAGAAATTCAAAGAAGTTTAGCGTAGCTTATTCACCGTTTATAGATGATTGGAATGGTGGGGTTTCATTGAAAATTCATGATGTAAAGGTTTAAAAGAGAAATCGGAATCCCGTCCCAATCCCAAAAGAAACCATTGTTGGACAAAGACACTAAGAACACTGAGAAAAAAAAGAATTGGATTTTTAAAAACTAATTCATAAACCCTAAATTAGCCACAGATTTATAATCGTAGCGTTGTTTACCTTGACTAATTTCCATAAATTCATAAATTTATATAGTAAAATTATGGGTTTAACAAAAATGAGAGACAAATCCCTTGTTTTAGAATCGAATCAGGAGTTTTAAGGTGCTCTGTTTTTTTATCGCCTTTAGCCTTAGTTTTCTTTTATCTTTTATGCTTTCGAAAATAGCTGGAAAAATAGGTTTTGTTGATAGGCCAAAGGGAATTAAAGATCATTCAAAGCCAACGCCCTATGGAGGAGGAGTTGCAATTTTTCTGGGAACTTTAACCTGCTTTTTTTTTAGTAATGAATGGAAAATATTGGTTTTTGGTTTTTTAGCTTTTCTTCTTGGCTTCATGGACGATATACATCCCTATTCCAGATACGTGAAACTTTTACTTCAGTTTCTAATAGCTGTTTTTACTGTATGGTCGGGTATAAGAATGGAAATTGAAATTTTTCCGGTATATCTTAATATAATTTTATCGGTAATCTGGATTGTTGGTATAACAAATGCGTTTAATATAATAGATGTAATGGATGGAATTTCAGCAGGAGTAGGTTTTTTTGCGGCGTCCAGTTTTATTTTTATTTCCGTTTTCGGAATAGGGACATATCCTGTTGTAGCTGTAGCAATAGCGGGGAGCTGTCTTGGTTTCTTGCCCTTTAATTTACCTCGAGCTAAGATTTTTATGGGAGATTCCGGAAGTTTTTTTCTTGGCTACATTTTATCTGTTTTAGCAATTATAACGAGATATACGAGTGCTAACCCTATTGCTGTATTTGTACCTCTGCTTGTTTTATTTATACCGATATTTGATATGGTTTATGTAATTATTCTTAGAATTTCCAAGGGGCAGAATCCTCTAAAAGGTTCGCACGATCATTTTGTTTTAAAACTTAAAGCTACCGGGTTACCTATTCCTTCGATAGTAGCCATAATATATCTTGCTACTGTAGCTCTTTGTGAGGCGGCTTTTATTATTACCCGTTTAAGTATTAGGGGTGCTGTAATTTTGTATTCTATTGCGGCTTTAATCTTTATTTTTTTCGGTATTATTTTCAGGAGAAAGACTTGACGGTTATTTTAGGTACGGGCTTATCAGTTACTTATAACCTTAAGGGAAAAAATAAAGATTTTATTATTAATGAAAATGGAGAAAACACCGGGAGGACTTGCCGGAACATAAATATTAACGGCTATACTTTAATTCTTGAAGGGGCATAATATACTTTTAGCGGGGAGATTTGTTAGTTGGAGATATTTCTAGAGGTAAGAATCAATCTTGAAAAATAGAAAGGTATTTTTAGAATTATGTCGGTAATAGTTGTCCAATGCATGACTAAATTAGAATTAGGAGGTGCACAGAAAGGAGTTATTGAATTAATGCGGGAACTAAAGGGCAAGGGGATTTTAATAAGCGGCGAGGGCGGAGAATTGTACTACGATGTCAAAAAAGAATTCAAAAATAGGCATTTAACATTAGCTTGCTTGAAAAGGGAAATAAGACCTTTTTATGATATTATTTGTTTCTTTAAGTTAAGAAATCTTCTTATTAAATTATATAAAAAAAATGATAGGATAATTCTACACACACATGGATCTAAGGCGGGTGTGCTGGGTAGAATAGTCAGTGGGACCTTGCCTTTCGTTTGCTCCGTGCACACGGTCCACGGTTTTGCAATAAGTCCTTATGTTAACTTTTTTAAAAGATTTATTTATTTGAACGCGGAGAGATTTTCAGCTCTGTTTGGTAATGTTATTATAACACAAGCAAAAGTGCATATCGATAGATTAAAAGAGTGGGGAATTGGAAGAAGGAACAAGATTTACTGGATTGCGAATTCAATAAAATATTCCGACTATAAACTTCATTCCAGGCAATACAAGAAGAAAGAAATTGTTATAGGAACTGTTGCTAATTTCAAAGCTCAAAAGAATCCATTTATGTGGGCGGAAGTAGCAGAAAAAATTGTTAAAAAGTATCCTGAAGTGAATTTTATCTATGTGGGAGATGGTCCGTTAAAAAAGAAGACCGAAGAACTAATAGGTGATTCTGAGAAGATAAAACTTCTTGGTTGGCAGGAAAATATACCGCAGATACTTAGAGAAATAGATATTTTCTTTCTGCCTTCCAGATGGGAAGGCTTGCCCAGAACTGTTTTGGAAGCAATGGCTTCGGGTATTCCCGTGGTTGCTTCTTATGTAGATGGAACAACAGAAGCAGTTCTCGATTCTGTTACCGGATATTTGTTGTCTCCTTCTGATTTAGACGGCTATGTGGAGAAGATAAGCGAGTTAATAGAAAACGAAGTAAAGAGAAAAAGAATGGGAAGAGAGGGAAGAAAAAGAGTTGAGAAATTCTTTTGCTATAATAAAATGATAGAGAAAACTTTTGGATTGTATAAATCTTTAGGGCTTACATAGGGTGGTAAAATTAGATGAGATTTTTTTGTCAAAAAAAACAAAAAAAAGATTGTCAATACTATATAAACACTTGACATAAGTAGCGCTTGGTATTAGCATAGTCAAAGAAATATAGCGGAGAAAGGAGGAGGGATGAAATTAAATCGTTTGTTTAAATGGTTGTCACTTGAAAGTTCGAACCTGGCTATTGATCTGGGAACATCTAATACGTTGATACACACAAAAACAAATGGTGTTGTTCTTGATGAAAACTCAATGGTTGCGCTTCATAAGGACACAAAAAAGTTAATTGCAGCGGGAAGGGAAGTTATACCGATGCTCGGTCGTACGCCTGAAGATATAATTATTTCCGAACCTCTTGAAGATGGTGTTATAGCTGATTTCAAAGTTGTCGAGGATATGCTGCGGTTTTTCATCGAAAAAGTACAAAAGAAGAAATTGTTTATTAGACCGAGAGTTTTAGTTGCTGTTCCGTCAGGAATAACCCCGGTTGAAAAGAAAGCTGTTGTTAATACCGTTCAAGAAGCAGGAGCAAGAGAAGTACTTTTGGTCTCCGAGCCCATAGCCGGAGCTATGGGAATGCGCTTGCCCGTAAAGCAGCCGACCGGACATATGGTGATAGATATTGGTGGAGGAACTACAGAGATCGCTGTAATCGCTTTATCAGGTATTGTTAATAAAGTTTCTATTAAAATAGCTGGTAATGAACTTAATGAATCAATCCAAACATACTTATATGATGAGTATAATATGGCAATAGGAAAAGCTCTTGCCGAAAAAGTAAAAAAAGATATAGGTGCGGCTATAGCTACGGCAGAAGACAGAGAAATGGAAATAAGCGGACGTGATCTTGTTGATGGTCTGCCGAAATCGATTAAAATAAAAACGAATGAAGTTTATGAAGCTATGAATGAGGCGCTTGGTCTTATAAAAAACGCTCTTAAGAGAGCTTTATCTGAAACGCCTCCCGAGTTAGCATCCGATATTGTAGAGAAAGGCTTATTCCTTACAGGCGGAGGAGCACTCCTTAGAGGAATAGATAAAATGATAGAGGAAGAAACGGATTTAAAAGTAAAAATAGCTGAAGATCCACTAAGATCTGTGGTTTTGGGTGCGGGTATTATTCTTGATAATATTGAGGAAAACAGAATTTTATTGATGGAATCTATATAGTGGAAAAGAAGTTTCTGCGAGTTTATCTTTTATTTGTTTGCGTATCTTTATCGCTCTTAGTTCTCGATGGTTTATCTGATATGAAGCTGGGAAGTAAATTTTACAACTTTTTATCCCCTAATTTTCAAAGCTTTTTTTCAAGATTTTTAAAAATTAATGATTTAAAAGAGGAAAATAAAAGATTGCTTGAAAAAATAGCGACACTTACATATGAAAAACAGATGTATAATGAATTAAAGAAAGAAAATCAAGAGTTAAAGAAAATTATAGAATTTAGATTTAATTATCCGAAAGGAATAATCCCCGCCGAGATTGAGAGAAGAACCCCCGAAGAAATTAATCTTTCTTTTCAAATTGGAAAAGGTTCCGCAGACGGGGTAGAAAAAAACGCTGCAGTTATAAGTTTTAAAGGGGTTGTTGGTAAGGTTTTAAAATTGGGAAATAATACTTCTGTTGTTCAAACATTGAAAAATTATAATTCTGCTATTTCTGTAAGGGATACAAGGAGTGAAAGAGAGGGTATACTTAAGTGGAATAAAAAATTTTTCGTTGAGGGCATTCCACAATATGCAGATTTAAAAGAAGGAGATACTCTCGTAACTTCGGGAAAAGGTTCTGTTTTCCCTAAAGGATTACCTGTGGGAACAGTTACTTATGTCGGAAAGAAACCCAACTATTACTCGTTAGAAATTGATGTAGAGACTTTTGAGGATTTAAACAAAGTTAATGTGGTTTTTGTTATAAAAAAATGAAAATATTTACATTGATTTTGTTATCTTTGTTGGCCTTTTTCTTTTCTATAAATCTCGAAAAAGTATTTTTAATTGGAAGTATTTCATTAAAACCCATAATTATTTTTCTTTATTTTATAACTTTGTACTGGAACCCCCTGTATGGATTGGTAACAGGTTTTTTTATTGGATTTCTCTATGAAGTTTATCTTCCGGTTTTTACCGGAACCTATCCTTTACTTTTCTCTTCAGTTGTGTTTGGCTTAAATTTAATCGAAAAAAAAATATTTAAATTTAGATATAATTCCCTTTTTCTGTTATTTTTTACGGTTTTCTTTGTGGGATTAATACAGGTTATAATCGAAACCGATAAAATAAGTTCGGTGTCCGGTATTTTTTTTACCCAGTTAATTCCGGAAGCTATATTAAATTGCTTAGTTGGTTTAATAATCTTATACTTTATAAAGCGGTGCAGGCATCAATAATGTAAAAACGGGATACAAAATGCAAAATTATAAAGAAGAATTCAGAAGCCAGAAGTTAGAAGTTGGAATCTCCTCACAACTCCAAATAAGACAAATAACAAATTACACGAATAGCACGAATAAAGTGAAAAGATTTATTATTTTTTATGTTAAAGAAATTTATATTGTTAATTCATTTGTGATATTTGTGTTATTTGTTGTTAAAAAAATGGTTGTGGGGGGTGGTAATAAAAAACTTTATGTTTTTTGTAGTTTCTTTTTTTCTAGGGGATTTAAATGAAAAGAGCTCCGATAATATTAATTTTACTAATTATGTCGATTCTCACTTTAAGGTTGTTTCATCTCCAATTAATACGAAAGGATTATTATAGGGGTTTATCCGAGAGAAATCGGATAAGAAGAGATTTGATTATTCCGCCAAGAGGAAAAGTTATGTCAAGCGAAGGTAAAATCTTAGCAGATTCACGGCCTTCTTATTCATTGATTATATATCCCTATTACCTTGATTCACTTGAAGTTAAAGGGTTATGTAAGGCTCTTGGAATCGACAAAAAAGGATTGTTAAAGAGGATTAATCCGAACTTTAGAACATGCAGGATAAGAAGACTTTCTTTCGAAGTTGCGTCGAAAATAATAGAGCAACAGGAAGAGTTTCCTTCGGTTAGATTGATTACCGAGCCGGTGCGTTTTTACGAGAATGATAGAATATTCTCACATCTATTGGGTTACGCAGGAGAAATTACCAGAGAAGAGTTGGAAAAATTTGCCGATGACTATAATATGGGTGATATTGTGGGAAAGAAGGGAATTGAATTAGAATACGAATCCTTCCTTAGGGGTAAAAAAGGTGCTTCTATTTATGAGATAGATGCAAGAGGCGTTATTGTGAAACGTTTCGACGATTCTTATGGTAAGATTCCGAAAAGAGGTTTCAATGTTCATCTTACAGTATCAAAAGATCTAACTCTTTACGCAGATTCTCTTTTCTCCGAGTTTGAAAGCGGCGCATGTGTAGCTATGAATCCGAAAAACGGAGAAATTCTCTTGTATTACTCAAAACCCGGGTATAAAACGAATAAATTAACAGAAGGAATATCTAATATTGAATGGGATTCTCTTAGTAATGATGAGAATGCGCCTTTATGGGATAGAGTTATAGCAGGCGAGTATCCTCCGGGTTCGATCGCAAAAATATGGACTACTATAATCGGTTTGGAAAATAATTTGATAAAGGAAGAAACGAGATTCAACCCCTGTGATAGTTTGTTCTGGATTGGAAATCGCTGTTTCGGATGCTGGAAGAGACATGGCTCTTTGAACCTCCTGGATGCTGTGATTCAGTCTTGTGATATATATTTTTACCAGGTAGGGATGTCGATGACTCTCGATTTAATTGTAGATAACGCCAGAAGATTGGGTTTCAGCAAGAAATGTGGGATTGATGTACCGGGTGAAAGATCCGGTTTTCTGCCTTCAAAGGAATGGTACGACAAGAAGTACGGAAAGAGGGGTTGGGCCAGAGGAGTTCTAGCCAATCTCGCGATCGGTCAAGGAGAAATATTAATTACACCTCTACAGGGAGCAACTTTCTTTTCGGCAGTTGCCAATGGCGGATGGACTTATGAACCTCACGTGCTAGAAAAAATAACTAACAGTGAAGGAAATACAATTAAAGAACTCAAGGTCAGAAAAATAAGTTTGCCTGTTTCGGAAGAAAATTTGGAATTCGTAAGAAAAGCAATGAAAAGTATTGTGAATACACTTAAGGGTACCGCATACTGGTCACGGTTAGAGGAGATAACGGTAGCGGGGAAGACCGGTACTGCTCAAAATCCGCATGGAGAGGATCATTCTCTTTTTGTTGGATTTGCTCCATTCGAAGATCCCGAGATTGTAGTTTTTACTATAATCGAGAATGCCGGACACGGAAGTACTCACGCTGCTCCGGTTACTACTAAATTAATTAAGAGATACCTTAAGGGAAGCGGGGAGAAAGAGCTCCAACGCACTACCCAAAATGAACCACAAGATTCCACAGATTAACGCAAGATTCCCAACCCCCCGAAAATAATATCACACAGAGAAAAAGATAATGTTGTTTAAAACCCATCCTACAACATAAAAAGAATATTTCACACAGAGACACTGGCATACAGAGAGTAAATAAAAAAGCGTGTATTTAATACACGCTTTTTTATTTAATTAAACTTTTTTAACTTACAGATTAAACTTTATTCCGCCCCTTATAGGTATATGGGTTCCCGATGGGTCTGAAAATATCATTCCATAACCAACTTCCGCGAATATTCCCATCATGCCCATGCTATAATTTGCTCCGGCATAGGCGAGGAAACCGAAGTCGGTCGAACCTTCAGAGTCTGGAATGTCGGTGCTGGCCATAGCCATTTCTCCTCCTGCTCCAATATAAAAACTCATGGGAGCGCCGGGAAGAACAACATTATACTGAGCGGCAAGAAGAATTATCATATCTGTAAATTTCACATCGTCAATAGACTTCCATGCGTATTCAAAGCCACCGCGTAGACCCACTGGTATACCCGGGAGAGAAAAGTCAGCTATGCCTCCAATCGCTATAAAATTCTGGGTTTCTCCATCCTCGGGTACCATCATCTCGATGCCGCCGTAGAGTCCAACTCCGATACCTGTTGCGCCAGCTAAAAGTGGCATGCTTGCGAATAATAAGATTAAACAAAATACTAACTTTTTCATAAGACCTCCCTTTTGTAAGGTTTATTTATTTATTATACGCTTTTAAGCATAAATGTCAAGTGTTTTAGTGAGGTCGTTCCTTACCCCCATCTCCAAAAAATATATTCTCACACGAAGACCACAAAGGACACGAAGGAAAACAAAAGATATGTATGTAACCCTCCCCACCACCCAAACTAAGGGAAATAACAAATAGCGCGAATAGCACAAATATTGTGATCAAATATTTCATGTAATAGGCCGTTTTAACGATTTGAAGTGCTTTTATATAGAGTTAGACTTAAAATAAAAAACGGAATTTTTAAAATTCCGTTTTTTTTATCTACTACCTTTAAGTAATAAAGGACAGATGGTGCCGAAAGTAAATTTCTGTCCTTACTTACTGAAAGTAGTGAACTGTACCGAGCGTAATTTCGTCGGTATTGTCCATATTTTCTGTGAGATTTAATGAGAACCTGTTTCCGATTCTTATTGCATTGTTCTGAGTTATAAAAAGCTCAAGACCTACATCGATTGGTATGCTCATAGTATTCTCCTCAAGACCAAAATCCTGGGTATCATAGATGAACGCAACTCCACCATAGAGACCTAACATCGGACTGAGCGGGAAATGATAGATAGCACCAATACCGAGATTAAATTCCATATCTACGCCATCTACAGTTGAACCTGTGAAACCAAGAATAGCGTCTACTTCAATACCGTCCATTAAGAAGTAACCACCATACACCTGAAGTCCATATGAAAATCCAGGATCTGCGAGAATATCACTGGTTCCTCCTGTAAGCACTGCTACAGATTTTGTACCTGCCGGAATCTGCGCAAATAAACCCAGAGCACAAACTAACATTAAAACTGCTAAAATTTTACGCATAAACATTCCTCCTCAAGGATTTTTGTTTTAAGGCACCATCCGCCTTTTATAGCAATATTATATAAAAAATTTCTCTTTAGTCAAGGGTGAAAATGTAAATAAATCTAAAATTCGCATAACTTCGAGCTTGATTTTGATATAAAGTTATATAGAATTAAGATATGACTGAGTTGAAAAAGTGGCACAAAAGAACTGAAGGTAAAGAAAAATGGTACGAATTTTCTTTCAGTCCAAAAGTAAAAATAATCCAGGGAACCAGGAATTTTAACCCTTTAAGTGAAATTAAAAGTACGTTTGCTGATCTGATACAGATTCATTCTTCGGTTATACATAAAGCGAGAAACGATATAAAATTAGTGGGAGATGGACTTTTTACGAATAAAAAAGATATGTATTTATACATAAAGACCGCGGATTGTCTGCCCATAATTTTTTATCATTCGAAGGAGGAAACACTTGCGTTACTTCACGCGGGATGGAAAGGGACAGCTCTTATGATTGCTAAAAATTTTTTGTTGAAGATGAAAAGATTGTATGGTTTGGAACCGGAAGGGTGGGAAGTTTCTCTCGGTCCGTGTATTGGCACTGAAAACTATGAAGTGGGAGAGGTTGTGTTCGAATTTTTCAGGAGATTTAATATAGGTGGCATAAAAATAAAAAACGGCCGATATTTTCTCGACCTTGAAGAAGCCAACATTGGGATTATTAAGAAGTACGGAGTCAGCAAAATTTATCCGTTTCCCGAGAAAACTTATACATCAGACCTTTTTTATTCTTACAGAAGAGGGAATACGGAAAGAAATATAACAGTTGGGGTAATTAAACCCTGAAAATAGCGTTTAGCTTTTGCCCTTTCGCTGTTAGCTTAGAGAAGTTTGATTTCTTCGTGTAAATTATGGTTTCGAGTTTCGGGTTTCGAGTTAAAAAAAGAAAATCTGTATCTATCTGTGTTTATCCGTGGCTATTATCAAGGGTATAGTTTTTGGGGTATAGGGTATAGAAAAAAATAACAAAAAATCTCTGTGTTCTCAGTGGCTCTGTGTGAGAATTATACTTTACATCCCCTGCTTGCTTCGATATGCCGGATCTCATCTTCGTTAGCTTTAATCGGATACTCGCCTGTAAAACAAGCAGTACAAAAAATCCTAACTTTTTTAGTAGAAACCGCTGCTATAAGACCCTCTACGGATTGATAGGTTAGAGAATCAACGCCAATCATTTTTCTAACATCTTCTACAGCTTTTTTACGGGCGATAAATTCTCCTTTTGTTTGCATATCTATTCCGTAATAACAGGGAAATTTAAGAGGCGGACTTGATGAAGCAAAATGAACTTCTTTTGCACCCGCGTCTCTAATTAGCTGTACTATTTTTTTTGATGTTGTTCCTCGTACAATTGAATCATCTACTAAAAGTACTTTTTTGTTCTTCATAATTTCTTTTACGGGTGAAAGTTTTATCCGAATTAATTCTTCTCTTTTACTCTGATGGGGCATTATAAAAGTTCTTCCTATATAGCGGTTCTTCATTAATCCTTCCCTGTATTTTACGCCTAATTCTTCCGCAAGGGATATGGCAACTGGTCTTGATGTGTCAGGGATAGGTACGATTATATCTATATTTATTCCCTTTTTCTTTATTTCTTTTGCGAGATTCTTACCCAGGTTCAATCTCGCTTCGTAAACTGATATACCGTCTATAGTCGAATCCGGTCTTGCAAAATATACATATTCAAAGATACATGGACAGTGTTTTTCTTCGGAGATTTTTTTTGTATATAAATTACCATCTGTACTAAAAAAAACTGCTTCTCCCGGTTGCACATCACGCTGGATTTTGTATCCCAGTGTTTCGAGAACAACGCTTTCCGAAACCACACAGAAACTGTCATCTTTTTTACCGAATATTAAGGGTTTGATACCGTAAGGATCTCTGAAAGCAAGTATGCCTTTATCTTTAATCAGGGTAACTACGGAATAACTCCCCTTTACTTTGCCGAAAAGCCCTTTAACCGCTTCAAAAAGAGAATCGGGGGAGAAGCCTAACTTTTTTTCCATTTCTTCAGAAAGAAGGTTTAAAAGAAGTTCCGCGTCCGAGGTAGAAATAATTATTCTTCTACTATCTTTTTCTAATTTTTCTTTTAGAGAGTTAAAATTGATTATATTTCCGTTAAAAGCAAGAGCTATACCGTATGGGGTAGTTGAAATGAAAGGTTGGGCATTTTCTACGCCCATCCCGCCGAGTGTTGGGTATCTTACGTGTCCAATGCCTATATTGCCTTTAAGGTAATCGAAGTTTTCCTGCTGGAAGGCCTCTCTTACAAGGCCTTCTCCCTTTTTTATGTTGAATCTATCCGAGTAGGTTACTATGCCTGCAGCATCTTGGCCTCTATGCTGTATTATAAGTAGCGAGTCGTATATATTACTGACTGCTTCTTTTTTACCGATTATTCCTACAATTCCGCACATTTAATTCTATAAAACCGGTAGGTTTGATTTTCCCATCAAGTACTTATCTATATGATGTGCAGCCTTTCTGCCTTCGGATATAGCCCATACAATTAAAGATTGTCCTCTATGCATATCACCCGCTGAGAATACTCCCTTTTTTGATGTCATGAAATTCTCATCGGTTTTTATGTTACCACGTTCAGTCAATTCAAGATTTAAATCGGACACTAATTCTTTATGTTCAGGATGCATAAAGCCTACGGCAAGGATTACTAAATCTGCCTTGATTTCGAATTCGCTTCCCGGTATTTCTTTCATAATGGGACAACTTTTATCACTACTCCTTGAAAATGCTACTTTAGCACATTGTAATTTTCGAACTTTTCCGTCTTTTCCGATAAATTTTTTTGTTAAAACAGACCAGTGCCGCTCACAACCTTCTTCATGACTGCTTGAATTTTTTAGTATAGAAGGATAGTAAGGCCACGGTTCATTTGCGGTTCTGCATTCGGGTGGTTTTTCCAATATTTCTATCTGTGTTACACATTTCGCTCCCAGTCTTTTTACAACCCCAACGCAATCCGCTCCGGTATCTCCGCCGCCGATTACAATAACTTCTTTATCTTTTGCATCGATCAGTCCATGGGCGGGTGTTTTTTCTCCCCATACTCGTTTGTTCGATTGTGTTAAGAAGTCCATCGCGAAATGTATGCCTTTTAATTCTCTTCCCTGGATTTTTAGGTCTCTTGGAACTCTGGCACCACAGGCAAGACAAACCGCATCAAAATCTTTTAGTAGCTCTTTAGCAGTAATATCTACACCAACAAACATATTCGTTTTAAATTCAATATTTTCTTTTTTCATTATTCTTAAACGTCTATCAAGGATGTTTTTTTCCAATTTGAAGTCGGGAATTCCGTAACGAAGAATTCCGCCGATTTTTTTATCTCTCTCGAAAACAGTTACGTAGTGACCGGCTTCATTTAGTTGATTGGCAACTGTAAGTCCCGCAGGTCCGGAACCGACCACAGCGATTTTTTTACCGGTTCTTTTTATATTTGAGTTCGCTTTAATATATCCTGATTTAAACGCGTGTTCGATTATGGCAAGTTCGTTTTCTCTGATTGTAATTGCAGCATCGTTTATAGATAAAACGCAGGAGTGTTCACATGGTGCCGGACATATTCTTCCTGTTATTTCAGGAAAATTATTTGTAGCAGAAAGCAAGACATAGGCTTTTTCCCATTGATTGTCAAACATAAGATCATTCCATTCGGGGATGAAATTTCCGATTGGGCAACCCCAGTGACAGAATGGAGTTCCGCAGTCCATACAGCGTGCGGCCTGTTCCTTCGATTTATTGTCTTTTCGAGGGATGTTGACATCTTTGTAGTCTTTTATTCTTTCCGCAATCGGTCGAAGCGTTGAACTTTCTCTTTTTATTTCTAAAAAACCATTTATCTTACCCATTTTTAATCTCTTTTATTCTACTATCGACTTTACCCATTGCTTTAAATTTTCTTTTCTCTCGGTTTTCAATATATGTTCGTATTCCAGAGGGATTACTTTTATAAAGCTTTTTATTATATTGGCAAAGTCCTCTAAGATTTCTTTTGCTCTTTTGCTTCCTGTATATTTATGATGATTTGTGACTAGGGTTTTTATTATTTCTGTGTCATGGTCATTTATTTCCTTTAATTTTACCATTTCAAGATTGCATTTAGATTTGAAATTACCTTCTATATCGTATACGTAGGCTATGCCGCCGGACATACCAGCAGCAAAATTTTGGCCTGTTCTTCCGATTATTACAACTCTTCCACCTGTCATATATTCACATCCGTGATCTCCTACTCCTTCTACAACAGCGAGCAGACCTGAGTTTCTGATACAAAATCTTTCTCCGGCAATACCTCTTATGTAAGCTTCTCCTTTCGTGGCTCCGTAAAAAGAAGTATTTCCGATTATAATGTTTTCTTCTGAGGGGTACGTTGTTTTTTTATCAGGATAAATTATTATTTTTCCGCCGAAAATACCCTTTCCTACATAATCATTAGACATCCCTTCCAGTTCAAAAGTTATCCCTTTTGCGAGGAATGCACCGAAACTTTGACCTGCGATTCCTTTGAATTTAAAATGTATGGTATCATCTGCGAGGCCTTTTTCTCCGTGAACATAGCACACTTCGCCGCTTAATCTGGCTCCAACAGTACGATTGGTGTTCTTTATTGTAATGTTATGCTTTATTTTTTCTTCCTTTAAGATTGCGTTTTTCGCCATATCTATAAGTTGAATATCCAATATATCGTCCAAATCATGTTTTTTGGGCTTTGAATAAAAAACTCCTATGTTGCCAGCCACCTCGGGCTTATAGAGGATATTTTTAAAATCGAGGCCTTTTGATTTCCAATCAAGATTTTTTTCGTTTACTTCTAAAAGCTCGGTTTTTCCGATCATCTCGTCTATTTTTCTTATTCCAAGACTTGCCATAATTTTCCGTAGTTCTTCTGCCACGAAGTTAAAATAATTTACCAGATATTCGACTTTTCCGTTAAATCTCTGCCGTAGGAGTTCGTTTTGGGTCGCGACACCTACAGAACAATTACCTAAATTACAGTGTCGAAGCATTACACATCCGAGGGCGATAAGAGCAGCAGTTGCAAAACCATATTCTTCTGCCCCGAGTATTGCTGCTATTGCGATGTCTTTACCGGTACGAATTTGTCCGTCGGTCTGCAGGCGTACTCTGCTTCTCAGGTTATTTAATACGAGAGTTTGGTGTGTTTCTGCGAGGCCTAATTCCCATGGTAGTCCGGCGTGATGAATCGAGCTTAAGGGTGCTGCGCCGGTGCCGCCGTCACCACCCGATATTAGAATCATATCCGCATGACCTTTAGCAACTCCAGCTGCAACAGTTCCCACTCCGACTTCAGATACGAGTTTTACGCTTATTCTTGCTTTAGGGTTTACATTCCTTAGGTCGAAAATCAGCTGGTTTAAATCTTCTATTGAGTAAATATCATGATGCGGTGGGGGAGATATAAGGGTAACTCCGGGCGTGGTATGGCGTGTTTTTGCTATAATTTCACTTACTTTGTGTCCCGGTAAATGTCCGCCTTCGCCCGGTTTTGCACCTTGAGCTATTTTTATTTGTATTTCGTCCGCATGAACGAGATAGTTGGTTGTTACTCCAAAGCGTCCCGAAGCGACCTGCTTAATTTTGCTTCCGAATGAGGCTCCGTTTGAAAGTCTTTTAAAGCGCGATGGATCTTCACCGCCTTCACCGGTATTGGACATACCACCGAGTTTATTCATAGCCATTGCTATTGTTTCATGTGCTTCTCTGCTTATGGAGCCAAAACTCATTGCTCCAATTGCGAATCTCTTTACTATTTCGGAAACCCCTTCGACTTTTTCTATCGGAATAGAATCGGGAGAGGAATTAAATTTTAACAAACTGCGCAAAGTTGTTGGATTTTCATTCTGATTGTTTATAATCCCTGCAAAATTTTTATATTCTTCGTAATCGCCTTTTCGTGTTGAATCCTGAAGATAAGCAATACTCTGTGGGTTCCATAAATGATATTCACCGTTTCTTTTCCACTGATATACACCTCCCGAAGACAGATACTTTTTTATCGGAGGAGAATCAGGAAAGGATTCCTTATGTCTAAGAAGAGTTTCTTTTGCAATGGTCAGAAGATCTACGCCTCCTATTCGGGATGTTGTACCCGTAAAGCACTTTTCGATAACTTCTTTGCCGAGACCTAATGCTTCGAATATTTGAGCTCCTCTGTAGCTTTGAAGAGTCGATATACCCATTTTAGATAATATTTTGAGGATTCCTTTATTAATTGCTTTTTTGTAGTTGCTTATTGCGTCAAGTAGATCGATCTCGATTTCTCCATCTTCGGATAAGTATTTTATTACTTCGAAAGCAAGATATGGATTGACGCAATCTGCGCCGTAACCCAAAAGTAAAGCAAAGTTCTGAACTTCTTTCGCGTCAGCGCATTCTACCAATATATTTACCTGTGTACGTAGTTCACTTCTAATGAGAGCGTGGTGAACTGCTCCTGTTGCCAGTAGTGATGGTATACAGGCATTTTCCTTATTTATACCTCTGTCACTTAGGAGAATAAAGGAATATCCGTCCTCTGCGGTTTCCTTCGCTTCTTTTGTAATTCTTTCCAGAGCTTTTATGAAGGTTCTTTCGCCTTTAGGATTAAAAAGCAAGGAAATAGTTTTTGTCGCAAAACCGTTTATATTAATATGCTTAAGCTTTTCGAAATCCTCATTTGTCAATATTGGTTCTTTTAATTCTAATTTATGAGCATGATTAGGGGTTTCTTCCAGGATATTGTCTTTCGGACCGAGAAAACTTAATGTGCTCATAACTATTCTTTCTCTAATCGAATCAATTGGAGGATTCGTGACCTGAGCAAATAATTGCTTAAAATAATTAAAAATAAGCTGCGGATGTTTCGATAATACGGCATGAGGATGATCATTACCCATAGAGCCTATAGGTTCTTTCCCTTCGAGTGCTTTTGGTTTTATTATAGATTTTAAATCTTCACGTGTGTAACCATTTGCTTTCATATAAGCGAGAAAATCTTCTTTCGGAATATCAAAGCTTTTTAGGCTCGACTTAACTGGTTTTATTGTGTCAAATTCGAGGAGATGCTTATTCAGCCACTCGGAATATGGTTTTTTATTAGATAAGTTTCGTTTGATTTCTTCATCCAGAATTATTTTTCCTTGTTCCGTATCAACGAAAAGGACTTTTCCCGGTTCAAGTCTTCCAGATTCCCGAATTTTATCGCTTTTTATATCCAGAACTCCCACTTCCGAAGCCATTACAACCTGTCCGTCCTTTGTAATAAGATAACGTGCAGGACGCAGTCCGTTACGATCGAGTATTGCTCCGACGCGGTTTCCGTCGGTAAAAACTATAGCAGCAGGTCCGTCCCAGGGTTCGGATATACAGGCATGATATTTATAGAAAGATTTTAATTTTTCATCCAGTAATTCATTGTTCTCCCATGCGGCGGGAATGAGCATCATCATTGAGTGGGGAAGACTTCTTCCCGAGAGGGTTAAAAGTTCGAATACGTTATCTAATATAGCCGAGTCGCTTTTTGAGGCATCTATAATTGGTTTTATTTTTTCTATATCCTTACCGAATAAAGGACTGTTCAGTAGCCCTTCTCTTGCCTTCATCCAATTTATGTTTCCCCGGAGTGTATTTATTTCTCCGTTATGTGCAAGAAATCTAAAAGGCTGCGCGAGGTCCCAGGTTGGAAAGGTGTTTGTGCTGTATCGTGAGTGAACCATAGCAATAGTACTTTTGATCGTCTCGTCCTTCAAGTCGATATAGAAATTCTCTACCTGATTTGCCATGAGGAGACCTTTGTAGGAAATTGTCCTGCTCGATATGTTTGTCACATAAAAGAAAGATTTTTGTTTTATATCGGATGAATTTATTATATTCTCTACTCTCTTTCTTATAACATAAAGGCTTCGCTCAAAATTAAGTTCGTCTGATTTGCCTTTTGGCGGAAGTTCAGGGTTTCTTTGAATAAAGATTTGTTCTATTGCGGGTTGAGTTTCTCTAGCTCCGATACCTATATTTGAATTATCTGTTGGTACTTTTCTCCAGCCTAGAAAAACTTGTTTTTCTTCTTCTGTTACTTTTGTAAAAACATCTCTGCAGAATGAGCGTTCGGATTCGTTTTGAGGAAGAAAAACAAGTCCGGTTCCGTATTCTCCGGGAGAGGGCAGTTCTATTTTTTCTTTTTCCGTAACTTTTGACAGGAATTCATGGGGCAATTGTATCAGTATACCTGCTCCGTCGCCAGTTTTGGGATCGGCTCCTACGGCACCACGGTGAGCGAGTCTATTAAGTATCTTTAGACCTTTTTTAACAATATCGTTGGATTCTGCTCCATTGATATTACATACAAAGCCCACTCCGCATGAATCGGATTCGTTTTCAGGATTATATAATCCCTGTTTTCCTGGGAACCATCTGGTTCTTTTCATTTTTTATTTTACCGACCAACACATCAACGGACTAACACACTAACCATTACAATATCGGAAGATATTTCTCTATCTCGTACTGCGTTACTTGGATTCGATAATCATCCCATTCTTTCTTTTTAAGGGCAATAAATCGCGGGAAAATATGGTCTCCCAGGATTTTTCTGACAAGCAAGCTATTCTCCGTTATAGAAATTGCCTGGCCTAGACTGTCCGGAAGAGTTTCGATACCCTTTTCTTTTCGTTCGATAGGAGTTAGATGGTAAAGGTTTTGTTCCATTGGAGTTGGAGTTTTATATTTTTTTTCTATACCTTCAAGTCCTGCATATAGCATTGCTGCAAAGGTTAAATATGGATTACAGGCAGGATCGGCTGCTCTAAATTCACAGCGAGTCGCTTTTTCCTGTCCGGGCTGGTACATGGGTACACGGATTAAAGCACTTCGGTTTCTCTGGCTCCAGGCTATATATACGGGTGCTTCATACCCCGGTACGAGGCGTTTGTAAGAGTTTGTCGTTTGTGCAAAGATAGAGCAGATTTCTTTTGAATGTTTTAAAAGGCCTGCAATATAAGAACGTGCGATATCGGATAGGTTGTCTTTTGCCTTTTTGTCGAAGAAAGCATTTTTGTCTCCTTTAAATAACGATTGATGAGTATGCATTCCCGATCCGTTTTCTCCGAAAACGGGTTTTGGCATAAATGTAGCGTATACTCCGAACTTGGTAGCGATTTCCTTTACGACCACACGATAACTTATGACATCGTCCGCCATTTTTAGAGCATCTGCGTAACGCATATCGACTTCGTGCTGGGATGGAGCGACTTCATGATGTGAATATTCAACATGTATTCCCATTTCCTGAAGCGCAAATACGGTTTCTCTTCGAATATCACTTGCAACATCCAGTGTGGTAAGATCAAAATATCCGCCTCTATCCAGGTATTCAGTTCCTTTATCGTCTTTAAAATAGAAAAATTCAAGTTCCGGTCCAATATAAAAGTGATCAAATCCCATATCCTCAGCTCGTTTTAAAGCCTTTTTCAGTACGTATCGCGGGTCGCCTTCATACGGTGTTTTGTCCGGATTTAGAATGTCACATATCATGCGAGCAACTTTCTTTTCGTTAGGACGCCATGGTAATATTACGAAAGTATTAGGATCAGGCATAGCAATCATATCTGATTCTTCTATATCCTGATAACCGGTGATAGATGAACCGTCAAAGCCCATTCCGTTTGTAAGAGCTCCTTCAAGTTCGTTAACGGTTATAGCAAAACTTTTAACCTGTCCCAGCACATCTGTAAACCATAAGCGAATAAATTTTACATCCTGATCTTTGACGATTTTCATTATATCATTTTTTGTTTTTTTAGCCATTTTTTTTCTCCTTTTTTATAGTTTTGGCCACAAAGGCACCAAGATTGACCGTTTGTTTCTTTATTTAATTCTTCTTTTTTAAGTAATAATATAAAATCCATATTTCACTTTGCGCCTTCGTGTCTTAGTGGCTAAGTTAGCCAATTGCTTTATTACCGCGTTCACCGGTTCGAATTCGTATGCATTCGGGTAACTCAAGAACAAATATTTTTCCGTCTCCGATCTTTCCCGTTTGCGCTCCTTTGACTATTGCTTCTATTGTAGGTTCTACGAATTCTTCGTTAACTGCTATTTCTAAACGTAATTTCTTAAGTAAATTTACTTCCTGCAGGACACCGCGGTAAGTTTCGGTATATCCTTTTTGTTGTCCGCTTCCAAGCGCATTAGTGACGGTCATTTTATAAACTTCAGCATCAAAGAGAGCTTTTTTTACATCCGGCAACTTATGCGGTTGAATTAAAGCTACTATAAGTTTCATTTTAACCTCCACTTATTTTTATGGCGGTGAGCAGGTCGCTTCTTCTCACCACCATTTTTTTATTCGGTTGTGAATATCTGGAAGCCGCCATACGCTTCCATTCCATGTTCTCCGATGTCAAGACCTTTTAGTTCTTCTTCTCTGGATACTCGTAATCCAATAGTAACATTTATAAACTTAAAAACAATACTCATACTTATGACGATAAATATAATCACCGATAAAACACCGAGTAGCTGGATTCCGAGTTGTTTTACGCCACCGCCGTAGAAAAGTCCATTGTAAGCTAGCCCCAGACTTCCTTTTCCAAAAAGTCCGATAGCGATTGTTCCCCAGAATCCGTTCATGCCGTGGACGGGAACTGCACCTACCGGGTCATCAATGTGTAATTTGTCCACTAATATTACACCCAGTATAACAATAACTCCTCCGATAGCTCCTATTGTTATAGCCGCCCAGGGATCAACGAAAGCACAGGGAGCGGTTATCGCGACCAATCCCGCCAGGGCCCCGTTCATAGCCATCGAAAGATCAGGTTTTCCGAATATTTTCCATACAGTAATCATTGCAGATATTCCGCCTGCGGCTGCTGCGAGGTTGGTGTTGATTGCTACAAGTGCTATTAGGCTTCCGTCGCCAACACTTAAGGAAGAGCCCGGGTTGAAGCCAAACCAGCCGAACCAGAGTATGAAAACTCCAAGCGAGGCAAGAGGAATAGAATGTCCTGCAATAACGTTCGGTTTTCCATCTGGTCCATATTTACCAAGTCGAGGCTTTAGCATTATTGTACCTATGAGTGCGGCAGTGCCTCCGACTGTATGTACTACTGTCGAGCCGGCAAAATCCGCGAAATTAAGCCCTGCCAACCAACCGCCGCCCCATATCCAGTGCCCAACTATGGGATATATCAGAGCTGAGATTATGAAAGAGTATATAAGATAAGCCTGAAATTTCATTCTTTCCGCCATTCCGCCGGCAACGATAGTTGCTGCTGCGCCGCAGAATGCCGCCTGAAATAACCAGAAGGCATAGAGCGGAACATCGGCTCCCGATTTTGCACCTGTTAAGGCCCATCCTTTTAGACCCATAAATGCGTTTCCGTCTCCAAACATTATTGCGTATCCGAACATAAAAAAGCCTATAGATGCCATACAGAAATCTAAAAAGTTTTTAGTTAGTATATTACAGGTGTTTTTTGCGCGAATAAAACCGGCTTCTACCATACCAAATCCCGCTTGCATAAAGAATACAAGAAAGGCAGCCAGAAGTACCCATAGGGTATCCAATCCGACTGTACTTATCTGTATGATTTCCTGAGTCATTTTTATCTCCTTAAATTATATGAAATTTACGCTTATAAGCTTAATTCTCCCGGTATCTTTGGAAATAGTGTAGCGTCTTTAACGTGTTTGATACCGCATATATATCGGGTTATTCTTTCAATACCGATTCCAAAACCTCCGGAAGGTGGAAATCCGAGTTTTGCAAGTTCAAGATACAATTTGTAATCATCTAAATCCAGATTCTGGCGAATGATCCTTTCTTTTATTTTTTCATATTCGTTTTCTCTCATACCTCCGGAGAGACCTTCTCCGAAACCTTCGGGGTATATTACGTCCATATCGAGCAGTATTCCGGGTCTTTTCGGGTCTTCCTTGTCGTAAAATTCTCTTTTCCAGTCCGGAATATCGATAAGCCAGAACGGATCTTCCATTTCTTTGGAGAGAATTATTTCGAAGTTTTTTCCATGCTTTTCCATTGCATCCATAAATGCGACTCTCTTGAAAGGAGTTTTGGGTATCTTTAACTCACGTCCGAAGAATTCGAGCTGTTTTTTACAGTTTTTCTTGACTTCCTTAAAAACATGGATAAAAATTTCCTCGCCTAGTTTAAGTAAGTCGTCTCTGCTTGCGTTTCTTATTTCCAAATCGAGCTGCGTAAATTCAAAGAGATGACGACCGGATTGCGCTGTTTCTTTTACTTCAAGCCGCAGATTAGGGGAGAAGCAGAAGAATTTATCGATACCGATCACAGCCATTAGTTTATGCAGAATCATACTCTTTGTTATAGTATATTTTTCGCCATAATACTCGAAGTCTGTTGAAAATACGTCATGACAAAGGGGGTCTGTTTCCGGTGATACCATAACGGCTGAGATTTCAAGGAAGCCATTATTGAAGAGATAATTCGCCATTGCATTCCTAACCTGGGTTTTAACAATAAGCATCTCTTTTAGCGCAGGATCGCGGAACCTCTCGTAGTATTTCTTCGCTAGCAATGCTTCCCTAAACTCTTCTTTTCCTTCTTTAGCCATAATAGCCTCCTTTTGCCTATGAATGATTATTCGCTTTTATTGCATAATTATTCATTAAAAATTCAAGGATTAATATACCAACTAGTTCTTTTTTGTCAAGGGGTAAATCAAATTTTTTTAATTTTATGTAATTTTTTTTATTGAAATTTAATTCGATTTAAATTTCAATACGGTTGCTTTATCGTTTGCGGAAAATATAATTTTTATTTTATCGTATGATAAAAGCGTTTTCTTAGTCGCTCCGAGGTGCAAGTTATTGTTCGTCGTATAGGCTTATACTGTTTTGAGGTCTTAGATGTGTGCTGCAACTTTTTCGCGGTTGCTGTTTTTTTTCTTTGTCTTTTTATTGCTTTTTGTTTTATCTCGGCTTGTCGCATATCCGTTAAATTCTTCGCATTGTGTGACCGGAAATTTTCGAGGAAAATCACAATATTTATCACTCGCGCAAGTACTGCATAAACCTTTTTTCTTCATTTTTTACTCCTTTTTTTATTTTTGCCACAAAGGCGCCAAGATTGTATAAGAAGAATGTGCTTTTGTTGATTTGTTTAATTTCTCTTTTTTTACGTTAATCTTAAGCGTATTTTTCACTTTGTGTCTTCGTGTCTTAGTGGCTGAGTCATCCTATTGCTATCTCTCCGCGCTCGCCTGTTCTTATTCTTATACACTCAGGTAGATCTAGTACGAATATTTTTCCGTCGCCTATTCTACCGGTTTGAGCGCCTCTAACTATTGCTTTAACCGTGGCGTCTACTGCTTCGTCTTTTACGGCAATTTCTACGCGTAGTTTCTTGCGGAGGTTTACTTCGTCTATTTTTCCGAGATAGTCATTGGAATAGCCTTTTTGTTGTCCGCTACCTACGGCATTTACAACCGTCATTTTATAGACCTCGGCATCGTAAAGAGCTTTTTTTACGTCCGGTAATTTATGCGGTTGAATTAAAGCTACTATAAGTTTCACCTTTTCCTCCATTTTTAACGGTGGGGGTAGCTCTTGGGGAGTAGGTAATACTCATGGAAGAGTATACTTTTCTACCCGCCACCATTAAAATAACAAAATATCCCTAAGAAACTAAAATCTCTTTTGCTTTTTCGTCTAAAATGTCGGTCATGAAAGGTATGCCGGTTTCTTTCTCGGTTTCTCTGTTAGCGGAGAAAATATCATTGCGAGAGATGCCCTTTATACTGAATTTTCGTACTCCGGCTAAGAGTTGCTGTAATCCAGCGGCAAGTTTGTCTGAGAGTGTCCATACTGCTATTGCTCCGTACGGAATGTTTTTCATTTCGTCTTTTCCGATTTTCTTTTCCAGGTCATAGTACCCTGCGAATATTTCTTCCGGTTTCTCTCCAAAGACAGAAACGGATTTTGGAAGTTGATCCCAATTCCCATTTATTTTTTCTCTTATTTTGGGTTTATCTACACCCTCGATGTTTGATCCCAGGAAACCGGGTATCATCAGAGCTCTTCCCATACATATTAGCTTTACGTACGGATTTCCTAATGCCAGAGCTTTAAAAATTTGATCCTCTTTTGCTATTCCTCCTGCAAAAGCCATATCTACGACTTTTTTGCCTTTGCCTGCAAGTATTGTGGCGTATTCGTAAGCTTTTGAGTGAAGGAAGATCGAGGGTACACCCCAGCTTTCCATCATGTTCCAGGGGCTCATCCCGGTTCCGCCTCCGGAACCATCTATTGTTAAAAGGTCGAGCTCTGCTTCAGACGCATATTTTATAGCCATGGATAAAGCTTCCATTCCATATGAGCCTGTCTTTAGGGAAATACGTTTATATCCGAGTTTGCGAAGATATTCCACTTCTTTCATGAAATCTTCTCTGACCTGAGAAGTAGAAGCTTTGTCCGTGTAGCCAAGCCGGCTGTGCCTTGCGATTGAATTTATAGCTCCGTGGCTTAAGGCTTCCTTGACCTCAGGTTTTGATGGATCAGGATCTACAATATAACCGCGTTTTTGCAGGAATAAAGCATAATCCAAACTTTTTACCTGGATTTCCCCGCCTATAACTTTTGCGCCCTGTCCCCATTTGAGTTCGATTATCACCTTGTTGCCGTATTTTTCTATCAAGAACTCTGCTACTCCATTGCGGGTATCTTCAACGTTCATCTGGACAATAATTGCGCCGTATTTATCGAAATATCTCAAATAGGTGTCTATTCGTCTCTCCAATTCCGGCGCTTTCTTTATTTTTCCGTTTTCTATAACAGCGTTTCTATCAACACCTACGACATTTTCTCCTACGACGATGGGGAATCCAACCAGGGCAGCCCCAACAGCAAATGAATCCCAGTATTTTTCAGCGATAAATGTGGATCCAAGTGCACCGGTCATTATCGGTACTTTCGATTTCGTTTTGACTTTTGCTCCGAATTCGGTTTCAAGGTCGACATTAGGGAAAACACAATTATCGGGATCGCTTGATACTCCCTCAGGCAATTCGGCTGCACCATATAAATACCCCTGTATTCTTAGAGAGCTATAGGATACACCTATGGGGCAGGTATTGCCGCTGCCCGCAGTAATGCTGCTGAAATCACGGGGATAAAGCATTTTTCTACCTCTTAAACTAGAAAGCCAGGTTTCGCATTTTCCCGCACAGTCAGCCCGACATAAAGTACACAATCCCGATTCGGCCGGGTTGCCCCTATTTGCTGTCCCAAGTGCATCATTTGTTTTTTGCCAGTTCAACATATTCATCTCCTCCTTTTGTTATAGTTTTTGCCTTATGCACTTTTTTTTGAATGAATATTCAAAAATTTTGAATATTCATCAGTGTAACTCCAATATAAATATATTGATTTTTCTTTATTTGTCAAGGGTTAAACGTAGATTTATTTGTTTTTATCAGTTTCTCTTTTTTGAATTAAAATTCAAAATATGCATAGGGCGAATGTGGAGATTATGCGTTGTTGGACCCAAGCTGTTAGTTAAAACAAAACTCGAGCCGCAGCCTCAAATTGATTTTGTGCAGGGGTGTTAAGACGCAAAGGGCGTAGGGTGACACTAGGTGCGGATTTAAAAAGTTTTAATTTATTGTTTTTGTAAGATTGGAATGTTTGAATTCAGGTTAATTCAGTCAAATATTAAAGTAAGTTTTTATGATACCGATTATACCTTTTCTGAGCAGCATTGTCGTGATTGACGCTAAAAAAAAGACTTGCTGTTTTGGATAAAGTCTTAGTTCCCTCGTTTCCAAGGAAGTTGGAAATGGGTATGGAAAAATTAAAGATAACGACAGCCAGAAAAGCATTTATGAATATTGCGACAGCAAAAGTTTCATTTTCTGATTTCTTCGAAAAAAGGTGTTCTTTTGGTTTCGACACACTTTGCCGCATAAAGATACATTGCGGCTGACCAACTCTGCCAGTCCTGTCCCATTGGTTGTCCGTTTTGTGCTTTTATCCACTCATTGAAACCAAATTTCAATCTTTTCCTGCGTGAAAGTTTTATTAATTCGGTTAAAGTCATAAGTTTAAGTTCCGCAAGTTCGTGCAAGCCTACCGCTACTAAAGCAGCTATGTAGAAGCCGCACGTAAAAGGCCAGATGCCGCCGTTATGATACTCTCCGGGGTTATTATATTTTACGTACCTCGGTATCCAGTCAGGGTTATCGGGATATATAAAGGGGAAAAAATTTGGAGGCAAATCTACTGTTAAAAGATGTTGCTCTTGTAACAATTTTGTCTCTTTCTCAACCCAGGAAATAATTGCTTTGGCCCTTCTTACGGAACATATTCCCGAAAGAATCGCAAGGCTGTTACCTAAAAGATCAAAGCTTTCACTTCCGTATATTTTATATGACCAGAGCGCATAATATGGTTTATGGTGTAAAATTAAGCCTTCCTGGACTCTTCCTTTTTTTCTCGGTCCCTTTATAGTAAATTTTTCCATAAGGAATTTCAACATCTCAGCTCTTTTGTGATTGCCAAGAAGTTTCAAATAACTATAAACAACAGTGTTTACAAAAAGTCCGTAACCCAGGACCCATAGTTCGTCTCTCCAATCGCTTGTAGGCAGTTGCGCAACGATAACTCTATCGCAGGGACTCTGATATTCCATCCATTTTATTGCTTTTTCTACGGCACCGGCAAGAAAATCCTTTTCGCCGGTAACTTTTCTAAATATTGCAGTTGTCATTAAAAATAACGGAGTGCTGTCACTTGCTCCTCTATCTTCCCGATCATTAACAAGAGAGGGTATATGTCCAAGCTTGGTTTGATTCCTTGCAAGTTCTTTTAAGACTTTACGCAAGACTCCAATTAATTTTTTGTTTCCCGAAGTTAAAATACCTAAAGAAGATATCATTGAATCACGTGTATAAGCTTCAGGATATCCCCATCTTGCTGTCCTTGGCAATCCGTTGCAGGGCCCTTTTGCATTTTGAAGTAAAACTTCTATTGCCGCTTCTTTTGCCTGGGTAATTAGCTCTTTATCATAATTACTCATACTATGAAATCCCTAGTTTTTCCTTAACTATTTTGAGAAACTTCTTAGTTACAACTTTATAATCAAAAAGTTCAACCATCCTTTTCCTTCCTGCTTCGCCCATCTTGTTTCTTAATTCATCGTTTTCCATCAAATCCATCATATAATTAGCAATATCATGAACGCTAGCCCTGAAATCGACCGCTCTGGGTCTTTTAAAAATAACTTTTTGCCCCTGCTTATTTTCCGGGGGATCTCCGAGATACATTTCTTTGATTCTAATCTCCTGTGCTACTCCGGCAAGGAAAGCATTCTCTCCATGAACCATAGTATCCAGCATTCCCATCGCTTTGATACCTATAACCGGTTTACAGCAAGACGCGGCTTCTATTTGAGTCATTCCAAAGCCTTCCAGTCGGGAAGGTGCCGCGTATATATCGCAAGCATCCAAAAGATACGGCATAAAATTCCTTGAAACCACATTAGAGGCATAGACTACTTTTTTAGAGATACCAAGTTGCGCTGCAAGCTGCATATCAATAAGATTTTGCGCTTCCGTTCGTGGTTGAGGCCAAACTTTGCATACATATTTCCACGGAGGGGCTTTCGGTTCATTAATTGCTAAAGCCTGCATTACTTCCTGCGCGCCTTTAGAAGTCGCATCTCCTCCGACAGTCAGAATCATTAATTCTTCCGGTTTTATTCCGAGAGATTTACGAATAGCGACAACTTTAGGATCGTTTTTCTCTCTCGGTATAAAAGATTCGGTATCGCAGCCTACCGGCAGAACTTTAATATTGTCACCGCTTAACCCATCTCTTTTATAAACTTTTTTAACCCACTTGGAAGTAACTAAAATAAGAGGCAACGCATCGAGAATTTCCCGGTAGCTTCCTACATAGCCATCTGCAACCAACCATGGAATAGCTGTACAGCCAAATCTCTGCGGATGAAGTATAAGCTCCGGAGTATGCCCCCAATATCCCACTCCGACAACTATGTCGGGCTTAAACCAGCGGTAATACCATTCTTTTTCCTGGTACGATTCGAAGTTCACAGGATAAGCTTCTATCCCCATCTCGGTCAAACCTCTGTATAAAAGGGCGCCCTGTGTGGCAAGCCCGCCCGGAGATGCAGGGTAATCAAACATGACAAGCACTTTCATAATTTTTCACTCCTTGATATAATTTTTTTCCTGATTTCATTTACCGATCTGAAGCGCCAGAAAGATTCAGCTTTTGGTGTCGTTTTTGCTTCCCAGCTTTCATAGGGAAAACCATATATATCCGTAATGATTTTTAACTTTTTATTCCAGATTTTCTCCGGAAGCTTTATAAAAATATCTGCGCTATCGATTGCACGGGGATAATATTTTTTTTCGCCATTCTTATATGCAAACATCCACAATTCGTTCGCAATTAATTTTCCTTTTTCCATTAAAGATAATACCGCGTTACCTGTCTCCTCATGTCGTCTATGTTTTGTATACTCGCCTTTAATGCTGTGAGTGATAATAAGATCATATTCTTTTTTTCTGAGAAGAGATAGAATAACTTGCTCAACCTGGCTAGATTCAAGGGGTATTTGTTCAACCTCATCATCAAGATCCCCGATATTTCCAATAGCATTAAGCTCTTTAAGAACCCTGAAGAACTTTGGATTTCGATCCTCATCGCTCTTTCTGCACAGGGAAATTATTTCCCAGTTTACTTCGGGATTAATAAGAACAGTCCCTCCCGCCCAGAGGGTTTCGTCATCGGGATGAGCCACAATTAACGCACAATTCTTAAAATTCCGCATTTCCCTTAATTCCACTTATTACAATTAAAAAGAATAAAAAACAGCCATATTAGGCAAGATACGTTTAGTTATATTTACTGTCAAGTAGAAGAGTCCATTTTGATCAGTGTTAATTTGTGTAATGTGCAGTTTATTTTATTTCCTTTCGCTTGTAAGCAAGCTTACTGCTGCGACCGCGATTGTAGCAAGAGCGAATGATGCTAATCTAACAGTAATGAAGTTATTTAGAGTTTCTATGTTTGCCCATATTATTGTGCTTACTGCACCTGTTATCATTCCTGCTATAACGCCATATTTTGTCGTTTTTTTCCATTTTAAAGAGAAAAGAAGAGCAGGTCCGAACGAAGCCCCCAGTCCGCTCCACGCGTAGGAAACCATCGAATATATAAGTCTTTGTGATTTGATGGCGAGAGCAAAAGCGGATGCTCCTACAAGTAAAGTGATTATTCTTGAAGCCATTAGTTGTGTTTTCTCAGAAATTTTTTTTCTAAATGTGTTATGATATACATCTTCAGATAGGGCGGAAGAGGCAACAAGAAGTTGAGAATCGGCAGTCGACATCATGGCGGCGATTGCACCTGAAATTAAAATACCGGCAAGCCATAGCGGAAGAAGGGTTGTTGCGAGGTGGGGCATAAGATATTCTGGGTCAGGTAATGCCCTTGTTGGTAGAATCCCTCTTCCGACTACCCCTATAAGAAATGCTCCAAAGAAAGCAGGTATACTCCATACGATTGCAATATTCCTGCTTATACGTATTTTTTCAGGGTCTTTTATTGACATATATCTTACGATGGTATGAGGTTGGCCGAAATATCCGAGTCCCCAGCTTAAGCCTCCGATTACTCCTGCAACAGCAGGCCAACCTTTTAAATTTCCGAAAAGCGATGAAAATGTGAAATTAATGTTATGTCCTCCTTTTAAGATTGTTAAAAAGCCCACTATCGGAAGCGCTACGAGAGTAATAATCATCAATATTGCCTGCAGGAAATCTGTCCAGGCTACGGCAAAAAATCCTCCCAGTAGTGTATAAAATATGATAACCAGTGCTCCTATTGCTATGCCTGTTAAATGAGGTATTCCAAAAGTAGTGTGAAGTGTTTTTCCGGCTCCGTTAAACTGTGCCGATACATATAATGAATAGAAAAATATAATAATGAATGTTGCTATTATTTCGATTATTTTGTTTTCCATACCAAAATTTCTTGAGAAAAATTCGGGGAGTGTTAGGGCGTTGTATTGCTCTGTTTTTACCCGTAAGTCTTTTGCGATTATAAACCATGCGGCAATGATTCCAGCCACACATCCGATAGCAGTCCAGATTTCTATAAGCCCTGCGGTTAATACTGCGCCGGGTAAGCCTAAAAGAAGCCATGATGATTCGCCTGATGCTCGCTCCGAAAATGCCGCAACAACGGGATTTAATCTTCTTCCCGCGATAATAAAATCTTCCTGGGTTTTTGTGAGACGGTAAGTCCATATCCCAATTCCTAAAATAACGATAAGATAAATAAAGAAACCTATTAAAATCGGATCCATTAATACCTCCTTAATTTTTTAAAATATTAGCTTATGTAGATTCCGTGTCAAGGGTTCTTTAGTCATTGACATTTAAAGTCGCGTATATATTTTTTATAAAGTAAGAGGATATGATGTTTGATGATTTAAAAACTATTATGTCGAAAATCGATGCGGATTACGCGGATATCCGTTATGAAATAAAAAAAGAGATTCGCATAGTTTTTAACGGAAAGGAGCTAACCGCTGTTACTTCCAATTCTACGGACGGTTATGTTTTGAGGGTTTTGAAAAACGGCGGTTTATCTTCTGTTGCTTTTACTAAAAAGAAAGATGCCGATAATGCAGTTCAGAGTGCGATCCGAAATGCTTTGCTTATTTCGAAGAATATTAAGGAACCTGTAAGATTTGCTGAAGCCGAAGTCGTAAAGGATACATTTAAACCCGAACTTAATGAAGATCCCCGGGATATTTCTATTGAAGAAAAAATCGATTTAACGAGAAAATATAATGATATTCCCTTAAAGCACGAAAAAATTGTTACTACGAATTTAGCATATAGTGAATTAGTAAGGGAAAGATACTTTTTTAATACAGAAGGAACTGAAATTAGAGAAGACTTGGTAACCAATGGTATAAGAGGCAGTATCTCTTCAAGTGATGGTAATATTTTTCAGAGTGTTGGTATTGGATTTGGCGGAAGCAACGGATTTTATACAGTAAGAAATCAGGAAGAAAAGCTCGAAAGGGAAACTTCGATAGTTCTGGATCTTCTGAATGCGAAACCCGTTGAAGGTGGAATTTATAATGTTATTTTAAATTCAGAGTTAGCTGGTGTCTTTACCCATGAAGCTTTTGGACATTTTTCTGAAGCTGACCTTATTGAAGATAACCCTACTATGAGAGATAAGATGAAGATTGGGGCGAAGTTGGGAAGTGATATATTGAATATTATTGATGATGCTACAATGCCAGATCAATTAGGTTTTTATAAATACGATGACGAAGGAGTCAGAGTTCGTCCAACACAGCTTATGAAAAACGGAGTTTTGGTTGGCAGGTTGCATTCAAGGAGGACAGCTGAGGCTTTTGACGAATCTGTTAGTGGTCATTGTATTGCTGAAGATTATCGATATGCTCCGATAATAAGAATGGGCAATATATTTATAGAACCGGGTAAAAAGACTTTTGATCAACTGATTTCCGAGTTGGGAGAAGGATTATACTTGCTTGGTTTAAATGGAGGAGAGACGAGCGGACAGAGCTTTACATTTGGGGCTAAATATGGTTATCTGATAAAGAATAGGAAGTTGGGAGCAATGATTCGTGATATTAATATTTCCGGTGATCTGTATCGTACACTTGAAAACATATCTGCAGTCGGAAATGATCTGGAACTTTTTAAATTCGGTGGTGCGTGTGGGAAAGGTCAGGCGAATATACGCTCATGTCATGGCGCGCCTCATATTTTAATAAAAAATGTTGTAGTTGGTGGTAAATAATGGAAGAAATGTTGAAAGTCGCTATAGATAAAAGCGATAAAGCTGAATTGTATTACCTGGAAGAAAAGACCGATTCAATAACGTTTGAGAATTCAAGACTAAAGGACATAGATTCCAAAATACAATCCGGTATTAGTTGTAGAATACAAAAAGATGGGCAAATGGGATTCGCATATACAAAGAATCTATACGATGGTGCCGAACTAATGAAAAACGCTTTGGATTCTCTTTCCGGAGGAGTACAGGCCTCATTTGATTTCCCCTTTACCCGAAAATTAACTGAACTTAAATCTTATGATTCGTCTATCGAGGATATTTCTACTGATGATATAGTAGAAGAGGGGACAAGGATTAGGGATATTTTCTCTCATCAGACCAAGGGTCAGATTAATTTATATGCTGGTATTAATAAGAGTGGTCTTAGAATTGTGAATAGTTATGGTACAGATTTAAAAGCAAAATTTTCCACCTACTCGGTTAATCTGGAAATATTATATCCTGCTTCCCACTCATTTATAGAGAGGACTTTAACCAGTAAAGAATTTAAAGAGGCTGACGATGCATATTTGAATTATATTTTAGATATGTACAATCAATCTTTAAAAGAAGTGAAGGTTAAAAAGGGAAGAATGAAAGTTTTGTTTTTGCCGGAGGTAATGTATGTGCTAATGTGGAGATTGTTAAGGGCGGCAAATAGTAAAAGTATTTATAATAAAGAGTCTCCTATTTCGGAAAAAATAGGGGAGAAGATATTCGATTCGAAACTAACAATCTACGATGATCCTCTTAACGATAAAATGCCGCTTGCTCGAAGTTTTGACGACGAAGGTATTCCCTGTCAATACCTTAGTATGATTGAGGATGGGGTGTTAAAAAACTTCTATTACGATCTTTATTATGCTGAAAAAATGGGGGCCCGGTCTACCGGACACGGATTTAAAAAAATTTCTGTGTGGGGTGGTGGGGAGACCGTTTCTATGAGGCCCGTTCCCGCACTTGAACATCTGTATGTAAAAACGGGGGATAAGAGTTTTAACGAGATTTTATCTTTGATGGACAGAGGAGTGATAATTGCCGGCGCTCTTGGAGCGCACAGTGGTAATATACCAAATGGTGATTTTTCCATAGGCGTTGCTCCGGGTATATATGTGGAAAACGGCGATATAGTGGGTCACATCAAAGATGCTATGATTTCCGGTAATATTTATGATACAATGAAAAACGTCATCGCTATTGAAGATACTTATTATCCTGCTTTTATGGGTTCGTTTCCCGCAATATTATTTGATGATGTTTCTGTAACTATTTAAAATTAAGGAGGGATAAATGGATTTTTTTAAACTTAAAGAACACAATACTTCAGTAAAAACTGAAGGTATTGCAGGTGTTACAACATTTATGACTATGGCATATATAATATTTTTCCAGCCTATGGTTCTTTCTCAAGCGGGCATGGACTTCGGCGCTGTTATGATGGCAACGATAGTTTCTTCCGTTATTGCTATGCTTATTATGGGTCTTTACGCCAATTATCCTATAGCGCTTGCTCCGGGGATGGGAGAAAATTTTTTCTTTGCTTTTACCATTATCATTAGCATGGGAGTCATCTGGGAAAAAGCGCTTGGAATCGTTTTTATTTCCGGTTTCCTGTTCGTAATATTGACGATTTTTAAAGTCAGGGAATTGGTTGTTAATACGGTTCCAGAAAGTTTAAAGAAATCAATTGCCGCGGGCATAGGGATTTTTATCACATTTATAGGACTTCAATGGGCTGGAGTTATTGAAGATAGTCCGGGGACGTTAGTTACTCTTGGTAAGCTAAATACCAATTACACGCTACTGTTTTTTATCGGACTTATTGTTATATTTTTCTTATATGCGAGAAAAATAAAAGGCGCAATTCTGTGGGGGATAATTATTACTGCAATTGTGGGTATTCCCATGGGTATAGTTAAATTTGGAGGGATAGTCTCCAAACCTCCTTCCTTAGCTCCGACGTTTTTCAAACTTGACATATTAGGAGCTTTTCACTGGGAATACATTGTCCCTATTCTGGTTCTTTTCCTGCTGGATTTTTTCGATACAGTGGGAACTTTGATAGGAGTTAGCTCACATGCTGATTTGCTCGATAAGGAGGGCAATTTACCGAGGGCAGGTAGAGCTTTGATGGCTGACGCGATAGGTACAGTTGCCGGAAGTCTGTTTGGCACTTCTACAGTCACGAGCTATATCGAAAGTGCAACAGGTGTAAGCGAAGGAGGGAGAACCGGTCTGTCAAATGTTTTTACATCTGCCTGTTTCTTGCTGGCGATATTTTTCTATCCGCTTGTAAAAGCAATTGGCGGAGGCTATCAGGTTGGCAGTAGTATTTTTTATCCT
This sequence comes from uncultured bacterium, assembly GCA_964418485.1. GTDB lineage: Bacteria > Hydrothermota > UBA3072 > UBA3072 > UBA3072 > JAFGHJ01. Next base: position 41,665 of record CAYQMH010000012.1, read on the forward strand.
GTTACCGCGCCTGCACTGGTTCTTGTCGGTGCTCTCATGATTAAAAGTGTTGCAAAGATAAAATGGGATGATGTGACCGAAGCAATCCCTGCATTTTTGGTTTTGATCGGTATTCCGTTGACCTATAATATATCTCACGGTATGGCACTCGGATTTGTTTCTTACCCTATTATGAAGCTTTTTTCCGGTCGGTTTAAAGAGATTCACCCGATTATGTGGATTCTTGCAGCTGTTTTTGCAGTAAGTCTTGTTTTGACGACGAGATACTAAAGCGGCAGAGCCGCTATAATGCAAAAATTAAATATTAAAATGTAAAATTACAAATCAAAGTTCAAAAATAAATTAAAAAAAACAAAGGAACAACGGATCACACGAATAACACAAATATTTTTTTAGTTTTTACGGTTGGGGGAAGGAATGATTTTGCATTTTTATTTGTCATTTTGATTTTTAAATTTTGCTATTTAATTTTAGATGATTGGTGAAATAAGATGTTTTTTACAAAGAAAAGAAAAGTTACGTGGTAGTGCTACGGGGTTCAGGCTCAAATATTCAGGTCTTCGTATAAGATTTTGTGATCTTTAGGAATAGACTTATACATCATATTCCCAAGCTTTCTTATTTCCCAGAGGGCCGCTTTACTGGTTCTTAGTTTCAGAAAATTTCTGAAACTGCGGACGTTGAGGGTCATAACCAGTTCCGTTTTAAAGGATTCCGGAAGAAGATATTTGATGAGATCATTAGAAAGCTTATATTTTGATAAAAATAAAAGTATATGTTTTAGGTTTTGAGCGGTTGTTTCATAGAATTTTTTTAAGACCGCATCGGGAAGTTCAGGCACTACGCAGTATCTTTTTACTATTTTTTTATATCCGGTGGGGCTGTTTGCCTTTTCTATATCTTTATCTTTTGTGAGGTCTTTTAAGGTGTATCTTGTCGAGCGTACCGTATAGCTTGCCATTCTGTGGCGTACAAGCTCCTGTAGAAGAGCACGGGAAACTCCTTCTATCTTGAAGGTATAACTGCAATGCTCGAAGATTGAAGTATGTTTCCATTTTATTAAATTTCGGATTAGTTTTTTGTCTTTCGGGCCCATGTTGTCAGATTCTGAACCATGCGAGGTTCGTGCTGCTGTGATGCATTTTTTTATTGAATCGTAATCTATTAATGTAACTTTCATTGTTTTAAATATATGGGGAATTTGGATAAATTCAAGTAGCCGCGGAGGTCCGAAGAGAATAAGACGCAGATGAACGCAGATTTTCAAGATTTATTTTTGTTGTTTAAAACTCTTCCCATACCCATTTTTCAGATGTAATTATTTTAGTATCTTTATTTTAAATATCCAACGACCTGACGAACCAACGAGTCAACTAGATACAAAGACATTGACAAGGGTCTTTAGTATGATATTCTACTAATAAGGTTTTTAGAATATGGTGAAACTAGAAACGGAACGGTTAATAATGAGAGATAATATAGAAGAAGACCTGGAAGAGTTACATAGTCTAATGTCCGATAGCGAGGTGAATAAATACGATTCGGATTTTAACTCTGATTCTTTTGATAGTACAAGAAAAATATTTAAAGATAGTATAGAGGAAGCAGGGAAAAGAGATAGAAGAAAATTTTGGTTTGCAATTGTAGAGAAAGATTCAGCCGAGTATGTTGGGCAAATTGGTATTACTATAGTTTCGGATCAAATAAAAAATGGGGTAGGTCAGATGGCGTATTTCATTCAGAAAGAATACTGGGGAAGAGGATATACTACTGAGGCTGCAAAAAAAATAATAGATTTTGCTTTTGAAGATATTGGATTGCATAAGATTATTACCGGTTGCCTTACGGAGAATGTAGCGTCTGAAAAAGTTATGAAAAAGTGTAATATGGTAAAGGAAGCGGAGTTGGTAAAACACGTGTGGCATGAAAATGAATGGAAAGACAGAGTTGAGTATAGGTTATTAAGAGAGGAATGGGAGAGAATGAATGGATTATAACATCGATTATAATCACATTTCAGCCGATTATTCAATATATAGAAACGCAAGCTCTACTGTAATAAATCATATCTTAGAGAAGATAAAAAGTAAAAATATAAAAAAAATATTGGAAATTGGGTGTGGTACTGCTGATTATTTATATGCTTTGACTCAGCAATTAAAGTGTGATTCTTGTGGTTTTGATAATTCCGGGAGTATGATAGATGAAGCAAATAAAAAGAATCCGGGTTTAAATTTAAGTGTTAATGATCTACATAGCGTCTTTGATTATAATGATGATTTCTTCGATTTAGTATATTCAATCGATGTAATTCACTATGTTAAAGACTTAAATCATTATTTCAAAGAAATAAAGCGTGTTTTGGATAAAAATGGTCTTGTATTAACGATAACCGATTCAGAAGAAGATTTAGAAAACAGAACAATAACAAAGTACTTCCCCGAATCATTGGAAATTGAAAAGAGCAGATATCCCGGTGTTTATAAAATAGTAGAAAATATGAAAAGTAATGATTTTAAAGGAATCGAAATAACCCATTCGGAAAGAGAATGCAAAATGAACGATAAAGTTTTTCAAAAGTTTAAAAATAAGGCTTTTTCTTCAATACGTCTTATAAGTGACAAAAGCTTTGAAGATGGAATCAAGAAAATAGAAAAAGATATGGAAAACAATAAATGCTTTGTTAAGGAGTTATATACCTATATTTGGGGTGTTAAATAGAGACATCGTAGATAGTAGTGAGCAGTTAGTAGTAAAAATAGAAATAAAAACTTTGTGTTCTTTGTCTTAATTAAGGGTTCAGGGTTTTGAGGATTCAAGGGTTCAAGTAAAAAACAGATTAAAATAAAACACAAATAAAAAATTCTTTTAGATCCGTATTAATCCGTGTCCAATTACGGGCTGTGGGTTGGGTTTTAAACAACAAAAAATCTCAGTGTTCTTTTTTGAAACACGAGTTCAAAATGGGTGGTGGGATTTCGTGTATTTTGTGTGTTTAGTGTGTATTTTGTGTGTTTAGTGGTTAAATAACTTGTTCTTTTGTGCCTTAGTGCCTTTGCGGCATATTCCACTTTTTTCTTGCGCCCTGCGAACCTATTTCTTATTTTGCAAAAGTCCTAACAATTAAGGCTTTGATTATCAATGTTTTAATTCTTGGAACGATTCTTGTAGATTAGATTAATAGCTCTTTAAAAATTTAGTAGGACGCATGTGTAAGGTGGTTACCCAGATAATATTTGCTCTCTCTAATTAAGTTAGTTTTAGAGGAGGTCGCAATGTCAAGAATAAGTAATGAAGATAATATAGCTGATGCCTCATTTGAGTTAAAGGGGAGTATCGGAAAAAAATTTTCGATCAATATAGATGGATTGTTGTTGGAAGGAGATCTTGTTTATGATTACTCGTATAATATTCATCTTTTGATAACCGTTCCTGATACAATTTGCGGAGGAGATAAATCCTTTTACAGAATTTTAAGCCTTTGTAAGAATAACTCTGCGAATTTAAACATGAATTCCTGCTTCTTTGTACCTTTTTATGTTGAGCATTCTGATACGTCAGTTTTTTCTTTATATTAGTTAAATTCTAAGTTCAGTGAGGGTTTTCTCTCTCTGGACTTAGAATTCTCTGGAAATACCCTTCTTTAAAAATATGTAAAATATCGAAAATTAAAAAGAAAAATGACAAAATTAGGTCTTTGGTCTTGGTTTTTAGGTTTTAATAATATTTGTGTAATTCGTGTGATTTGTTGTTACTCTTAGTTTTGTGGGGGGTGGGGGTTTTAGACAAACAAAATATAATTTTTTGTTGTTTTTCTATGTTCTCTGTGTGTCTTTTTATTCTCTGTGGTCTCTGTGGTTAATCCTGCGCTTTTTCCAGGCAGACTGCATGATAAAGAGAAGCGAAAGCGATATAAAGCCACATTATAGATATAAATACACCAACAA
>CAYQMH010000013.1:0-43274 GCA_964418485.1 uncultured bacterium
TTTGATATCTTTTAAATGTCTTTCTTTTGTTTCTTTTTTTGTTAATTCTACTTTAAATCTTTTTCCGGTGAAGTTGTTTCTTTTTTCATTCCATATTTTTATTTTTGCATATGAAGGCAAAACTTTTGATATTCTATTTTTAAATTCTTTTTCATCTAAATCTAAGTCAAGAAGACTCCCAATGAACATATCGCCGCTTACCCCAGAGAAACAATCTATATATAGAATTTTTTCGTATTTGTCGTTCATTCGATCTCTTTTTTACGTATTTTTTTTATAACTGCTGCCGCAAAAAACCCGGCACTGTAGCCGTCGTCTATGTTTACAACGCTTATACCCGGTGCGCATGAGTTTAACATTGTTAATAGAGGAGCGATACCTTTAAGGTTTGCGCCGTATCCCACCGAAGTAGGTACAGCAATTATAGGAGTATCGATAAGACCTGCTATTACTGAAGGAAGAGCTCCTTCCATTCCGGCAATTACTATTACAATATCTGCTTCTTTAAGTTCCTTTTTTATGCTGAATACCCTGTGTATTCCGGCAACTCCAACATCAAAAAATGTTTGTACTTCTAATCCCATTGATCTTGCGGTAATCTCACTCTCCCTTGCTACCGGTATATCCGAAGTACCTGCCGTTACTATTATAACCTTGCCGATTGTTTTTTTTGGAAATTTCCCTATAAAAACAAGGTTTGCTTCGGGATAAATTTTCGCTTCCGGATAAGTTTTTTTTATTTTTTTAATAGATTTTTCCGGAACTCTTGTGGCTATTATATTGGAGTCTGTTTTCATTTTTTCTATGATTTGCATTATCTGTGCAGGTGTTTTATTCATACAGTAGATAGCTTCAGGAGCTCCCATTCTGAGTTCTCTATGTGTGTCTATTTTTGCAAACTCTAAATCTATGAAAGGTAAATCCTCGAGAATTGTTAATGCTTCTTTTACACTTTTATTGCCTCTCTCGACTTCTTCAAGTAACTTTTTTATTTTATTTTTATCCATTTTTGATACCAACGTCCATACTTCCGCTTCTGTAACCTTCGATGTCTATAGTTACATAGTCATATCCGATTTTTTTAAATTCGGCGATTATGCTCTTTTTATGTGACAGGAGTTTATCGAAATCTTTCTCGGGGACTTCTATCCTTGCTATGTTGCCGTGGCTTCTAACGCGAAATATCTTAAAAGTTTTATTCGCAAGAAAATCTTCTGCCATTTCTACTTTTTTTAAATTCTTTTTTGTAAGTCTTGTTCCGTAGGGAAAACGGGTAGCAAGACATGTGAAGGATTTTTTATCCCAGCTTGGCAAAGTTAATTTTCTGCTTAATTTCCTTATCTCTTCTTTTGTAAATTCGGCCTCGAGTAGAGGGCTTTTAATCTTGAGCTGACTTATCGCTTTTCTTCCCGGGCGGTATTTTTTTGTGTCTTCTACTATCGATCCTTCAATCACTTGATTCATTCCTTCTTTCTTTGCAAGTTTTTTTAGGTTTTTGAATGTGGTTTTTTTGCAGATATAACATCTATTTGCCGGATTACCAGTTAAGTTGCTTTCGTAGAGAACCGGAATTTCAACTCTTTCCCATCCGGCCCCAATGGCATCGGCTATACTTTTAGCCTCAGCAATTTTCTTTTCCGGGATAAATTCCGACTTGACAGTTACTGCGAGGACGTTATCTACCCCAAGAAAATCTACAGCAGCTTTTAAAAGAAAACTGCTGTCGGTTCCGCCGGAGTGGGCTACGAGAACGGATTTGTAACCCTTTAAGATTTTTCTTAATCTTTGAATTTTCTTATTTTTCTCTAAAAAAGTTTTTAATGATTTCAATTATATTCTCCCATGATATTTACTATAATTAATATATTCTTTTGAATATATTTGATTGACACTTATTTGTCAATGTTTTATGATATTTAATTATTTTTAAAAGGGAAAATCTTCCGGTGTTGCGTTTATTCTCCCGGCTCTTTTTCTTTTAGGGGTTTTTGCTTCTTTATGTACGAGATTGGTTTCTACCACTATAGCCTTTTTCGGTTTTGCCGGACATACGTTCTGACATGCTCCGCATCCTATGCAAATTGAAGGTTTTGTTGTAGGTATGCGTAACACTCCTTTGTATGGTGTCATTGTTACCGCGGCTGTCGGGCATATTTCGGCACAGGCTCCGCAGTTGGTCTCGTTCCTATAAACAACGCAATAATCTTTGATGAAATTAACTCTGCCTATCTGTATTTTTTGCTTCTCTTCTTTTGTGTGTGGCATTATTGCGTCGGTAGGACATACTTCCAGACATCGGGTACACTCGTAAGAGCAATATCCGCTATAGAAATCCATGTGGGGGATAAAAACACCTTTAACGCCATAGTGGAATAAAGAAGGTTGAAGTACATTTGTAGGGCAATTGTTTACGCATAGATAACATGCCGTGCATTTGCTTATGTATTTGTCGAGGCTGATGCTGCCCGGTGGAGTTGGTGGAGGACTATAATTTACCACAGGTATTTTTTTATTTCGGAGGAATAAATTGATGCCTGAAAAACCTAAAACGCCCAGAAATGAGTAAATAAAATTTCTCCTTGAGATATTTTGTGTTTTCTCAATACTGCTTTTTTTCTTTTTTGTAGATGGTTTATACTTGATTGCGGAAGAGGGGCACACATTAAGACAGTTAAAGCATCGGATGCAGGAAGAATTATCTACGGTTTTATCTTTTGAATTTATACATTCCGCTTTACAAACCGATTCGCAAATTCCACAGGAAGTACAGCTCACTTTATCGATTTCTATTTTATATAAACAGCGAATCGAAAGTATTCCGAGGAAAGTTCCCAGTGGGCAAACAGAATTACAGTAGAGCCTGCCTCTTTTTAATGAGAGATATATAATTATTGCTAAAATCAAAATAAAGGGTATTAAGGTTAAATGATTTAAAGTTGGAAAGCGCATTATAAGCAGCCAGTATATGTGGGCTTTTCTTAAGGTTAGTTCCACACTATTGTTAATAAGTGCTATAAAAGGTTTTAATAAATAGTTTACTATCTTGCCGAAAAAACTGTACGGGTCCAGATATCCTATCAAATAAAGACTTCCTGATACAAGGCTTATGATTGCCAATATAAGTATGGTTGTTTTTATCAGGATTAAAGGTTCTCTATAATTAAATTTCCCTCCCCTTTTTTTTATTCTTATGAGGATATCTTGAAATCCGCCTAAAGGGCAGAAAAACGAACAATAAATCCTGCCGAATATTGCAGTTATTAAGAGTAATAAAACGAGTAAAAATAATGATAGAAGAAATCCTTCGAAGAAAAAGGATATCACATGAGGAATTATTTGAGACTTAATCGAGATAACTTTGAGTTTTTCAGGGAGTAGACGAAAGAATGAAAGAAATATGAAAATAAAAAAGAAAACTTCAAACGATACTCGAAGAAGCTTTAACTCCCCTTTTTTCATCTATAGGGTAATTCTCTTTATGTTTAATTCTTCGAGATTGCTAATCCCGATACCCAAATCGCTGGCGATTTTTATATACTTTATATTTTCTACTTTTTCTCCCAGGATTTTCGCAGAAGCAACATCAAGTGCTACCATATCCTTTGATAATAATTGAATTTCTTTTTTTACGACGTCTTCAAGAGAACGGGCTCTTGGTCCGTCTGTTAGTATATTGTAAGCGTCTACTATAGTAAGATCCGGTTTTCTGTATAAAGGGAATTCCGCGATACACCTGTCAAGATCGGTTCTATGATAAAAAGACCTATCCCAAACTACTCCCATGAGATTTTTTAATGCGCATGTCATTTTGGTGCTCCCATGGTGTTTTAATATCGGCACATTTATGAAAACATCGCTTTCTATTATTAACTCGTGAACTTTAACTCGCTTTAGTGCATGAGCTCCGGGTACTCTCACTTCTTCGTAATATGATTCTTTATCCGCATGTACAACGGTAGCGTTAGCTTCTTTTGCTGCTTGCTCGATACCGCTAACAGGATAGGTTGTAAAACAGTCATTGCATGTGTGGTCGAATACGTATACTTTACTTGCTCCAGCATCGTAGCAGTGTTCTACGATTCTCTTAACCAGGGTCGGATTTGTAGTGGCTGCTCCTTCGGGGTTCGCAATCCAGGCAATGTTTGGTTTAACGACAACTGTTTGTCCTTTGCTTATAAAACTTTTCATTCCGCCGAAGGCTTTAATTCCTTCGTCGAACATTCTTTCAGGAGTACCGTTCTTAACTGCTATGAGATCCGGGGTTTTGCTGTTTTTGCTGCCTTCTTCTGCCGCGAGCAAAGTATTTGATTTAACAAGTGAAGAGATACCCGCAACGGCCGCTAGAGAAAAGGCTTTTCTAAAAAAATCTCTTCTATTCATTTTTCCCCCTGTTTCATAAATATTAAACGCTATATATATAAAATTAGACAAAAGTTTTTATTTGTCAACACCCCCGTTTTTGCTATCAATTGACTAGTTCTATTTCTGTTTAAATATTAAAATTTAAAAAGCAAAATGGATAATATAGTTGGTCTGTGAGTCTGTTAGTCCGTTGGTACGTTAAAAAAACACACCAATACACCCACGCACTAACACACTAACAAGGCTTTTTACGTTAGAATACTCCGTTGGTTATGTAATATGTACCAAAATTAGAATTTTGAATGATGTTGGTAAAAAATAATACTTGACAAAGCGTTAGATTTAGATATTTATGGTTTGCGGTAGGTTAAAAATAAAATGCGTATAAAAAAATTAGTGGTTGGGATGTTACAGGCAAATTGTTATATACTCGCGGGAGAAGCGCGTGGTATTATAATAGATCCCGGTGAAGAGGTGGATAGAATATTGGAAGAGGTTGGCGATTTGCAAATAGATTTGATACTTTTAACTCACAATCATTTCGACCATATTGGAGCGTTGTCTTCTGTTCTGAAAGCAACTTCTGCGGAAGTTGCAATACATCCTTCGGATAGTATAGATTCGGCAACTAAAGATCTTAAGGATGGGGAAAAAATACCTTTTGACGGAAAAGAAATTTTAGTTATGCATACACCCGGGCATTCTCCGGGAAGTTGCTGTTTTTATTTTGAAGAGTGTCTATTTTCCGGGGATACGCTGTTTGCAGGAGGCTGGGGTAATACCTCGTTTCCCGGAGGTGATGAAAAAGCTATTTTCAAAAGTATCAGAGAAAAGATAATGTCTCTACCTGACGGTACGGTTGTTTATCCCGGACATGGCGAGGCAACCACAATCGGGGAAGAAAGGCCTTTGTATTTTTGAAGAAAGCTGATATTTTAGAATGCTTACAGATAATTTGTAAGAATATCTGAAGTTACTGTTGTCTCTAAAAAGGAAGAACGATAAAAATAACTTTTTGTTTCTGTGTTTAAAAATTCCGGGAGTAATGACCTATGGTTTTTATTATTTGCAATCATTTCAATTTTGAACCCTTGACAAATTTGAAATTTCCGTTATTATAATTGGGCGATGGACAAATCGAAGAAAATGTTGGAAGATAAGGGTGTTAAGCCTTCTATACAACGTATACAGATATTTCGGTGTCTCATGGAGAGTAAAAATCATCCCACGGCTAAGGATATATACGAAAGGATATCAAAGAAAATACCCACACTTTCAAAAACAACCGTATACAATACTGTCAAGCTTTTCGAGGATAAAGGGATACTAAGGCCAATAAGAATAAAAGAAGGTGAAGCAAGATATGATATACGTGTAGGATTTCACCCCCATTTTAGCTGTAAAAGATGCGGTAGCCTTTACGATCTCGATGATAAGCTTCTGGTAAAGGAGGAGAAGGAGATTGACGGGCATCTAATTGAGGGAAAGTGTGTATGTTACTTGGGTGTTTGCAGAAATTGCAGAAGAAAACGTGAGCATTAATGAACGAAAAAGCCCTATATACATTAAATTACGGAGTATACATCGTATCTACAAAAAATAAAGAAAAGCTCAACGGGCAAATAGCAAATGTTGTATTTCAGGTAACTGCCGAGCCTCCCAAAGTTGCAGTTTGCCTCAATAAAGAAAATCTTACGCATATCTTAGTTTCCGAGAGTGGGATTTTTAATGTTTCTGTTTTGGGCGAATGTTGCACAATGAAGCTAATTGGTAACTTTGGTTTTAAGAGTGGGAGAGATATTGACAAATTTAAGAATTGCGATTACATAATAGGTAAGAATGGGGCTCCGATAGTAACGGATTCCGCAGTAGCTTATCTTGAATGTGAAGTAGAAAATACGATGGATGTGGGAAGTCATACATTATTTGTTGGGAGAGTTACCGAGGGAGATCTCCTGCAGAAAGACGCTCCTATGACGTATTCATATTACCATTTGGAACTGAAAGGCAAAGAGCCGGAAGCTGCCCCAACTTATAGGAAAAAGTAAGTACAAGATTTACAAGAAAGGGAAAAGGAGGAAACATGGCTAAATACGAATGTACGTTCTGCGGCTACATATATGACCCAGCCAAGGGCGATCCCGATAACGGAGTTGCTCCGGGTACTGCATTTGAAGATATTCCTAAAGACTGGGTTTGTCCGGTTTGCGGTGTAGGTAAAGAAGATTTCAAGAAGATAGAGGAATAATAAATCTAAAGGAATGATTGACTCTATAGCCAATCTGTCGCCTATATTACAGGCTCTTCTGGCTACGTTATTTACTTACTTTGTGACCGCGCTTGGAGCAGCAAGTGTTTTTTTTACAAAAGAAGTAAGTAAAAAAATACTGGATTGGATGTTGGGTTTTGCCGCAGGCGTCATGATTGCGGCAAGCTACTGGTCCCTTCTTGCTCCGGCAATAGAAATGAGTAAAGGTAGAACTATCCCAATGTGGATACCTCCGGCGGTAGGTTTTCTTTTGGGAGGAGTGGTTTTAAGACTAATAGATAAGATTTTGCCCCATTTGCATTTAGGTTTTTCGATGCGCGAAGCGGAAGGAATAAAAACATCCTGGCAGCGTTCTGTTTTACTTGTTACTGCAATAACATTGCATAACTTCCCCGAAGGTCTTGCGGTTGGCGTTGCTTTTGGGGCTGCTGCTATCGGACTGCCTTCGGCAACATTTGGAGGAGCAATTGCGCTCGCTCTCGGTATAGGTATCCAAAATTTCCCGGAAGGTATAGCTGTGGCAATGCCCCTGCGAAAAGAAGGCTTGTCAAGATTGAAAAGTTTCAATTTTGGTCAGTTATCCGGATTAGTCGAACCTTTGGCGGGAGTTTTAGGAGTTTTTTTTGTTTTATCCGCTCAGTCTTTACTTCCTTACTTTTTAGCTTTTGCCGCCGGTGCCATGATATTTGTGGTAGTCGAAGAAGTTATACCGGAATCGCAGCATGGCGGAAATTCGGATTTGGCTACCATGGGCGCTATGATTGGATTTACCGTGATGATGATACTGGATGTTGCTTTAGGATAAGAAAACATGAACCACAGAGAACACAGAGGAATAATTGTGTTAAAAAGAAAAAAACACTGAGGACACAGAGGAAAAAATAAGAAAACATGAACCACAGAGAACACAGAGAAATTAATTATGATAAAAAAGAAAAAGCACAGAGGACACAGAGAAGAAAAAAAGAGGAAAAATAAATTAACGGGAGTTAGAAAATGATTAAAAAGGGAGAAAAAGCGCCGAATTTTACACTGAAGGATCAAAATGGAAAAGATATACAGTTATTTGATTTTAAAGGCAAGAAAGTGTTGCTTTCTTTTCATCCCCTTGCCTGGACAAATGTTTGTGCAAAGCAGATGCAGTCTCTCGAAAACAATAGAGAAAAATTTAAAAAGTTCAATACGGTAGCTTTGGGAATAAGCGTTGACCCGGTTCCTTCCAAAGCAGCCTGGGCGAAAAGTCTTAATATAGAAAGTACTAAACTTTTGTCTGATTTCTGGCCGCATGGAGAAGTTGCAAAGAAATACGGAATTTTTAGTAAGTCGCAGGGATTCTCTTTCAGGGTTAACATCATTATAGACGAAAAGGGTAAAGTTATTTTTGTGAAAAAATATCCTATTTCTAAAGTTCCCGATATAGAAGAAATTATTAGGGAGCTTTCGAAATGATTGATATATTAGCCAATTTTATAATACCTTTAGGTCTTTTAACCTATCTGTCTGTTGCATTAGGAATAATCTCAGGGCTGAGGAGATGGAAGCTTAAGGTACATAAAACTATAGCGTTAATAGCAATAATACTCGCAACACTGCATGCAGCGCTTGTCGTATACTTTAATTTATAAAAACTTATAGGAGGGAAGAATGAAAAAAAACAGGATTTTTGCGATTGTGCTATTGTCGATGCTTGTATTCTCCTTAAAAACTTTTACTCATCCTCCGTCGAAAATCGATTTGGATTTCAACAATGAAGAGAAGATATTGAAAGTAGAGGTTCATCACCCTGTGCTTCTTGTTAGAGATCATTATATAAAAAAGATAGAAGTTTACCTGAATGACGATTTAAAAATAGTTCAGGACTTTGACCGTCAATTAACAAAGGAAACGCAAAAAGCCGGATATTTTATCTTTGAAGCAAAAAAGGGAGATGTCATAAAGGTCAAAGCAATTTGCAATAAACATGGGGATAAAACTGTAAGTTTAGTTGTCCAGAAAAAAGAATGAAAGAAAAAAATAAATTTTGTGTTTTTGCTTGCCCCGTAAGGAAGAATGACTGTATTGGGGTAGCTTTGTGTGAGAATTAAACATAGAGGAGATGAGATGGATGTAAAAGAAGCAATAAAGGAAAGAAGAGCATATCGTTCTTTAGATCCGGTAAAAATTACAGAAGAGCTGATAAAAGACCTTGCGGAAAGCGCTTCTCTTTCATGTTCATGTTTTAATAAACAGCCCTGGAATTTTGTTTTTGTTCATGATAAGAATAAATTAAAAGAAATGCATGAAGCTCTTTCGGAAGGTAATAAGTGGGCTTATAATGCTTCTATGATGATTGCGGTATTTAGCAAAGAGGAACTTGATTGTGTATTGAAAGAGAGAAAGTATTTTCTTTTCGATACCGGCATGGCAGTAGGAATGATGATTTTAAGAGCTACTGAACTGGGACTTGTAGCTCACCCGATTGCAGGATTCGATGAAGATAAAGCAAAAGAAATACTTAAAATACCGCAAGAGATGAGACTTATTACTCTTATAATCGTTGGGAAGCATTCTGATGAGATAAAGAGTGAGTTGAGTGAAGATATGGCAAAGGGTGAAAGACAAAGACCTCCTCGAAAATCATTTGATGAATTTGCCTGGATTGATAAGTATAAGGATTAAAAGAGACCTAGGGGCTAAAACCTTGGTATTGATATAATCATTAAAAACTGACGCTTTAATAATAACTACTAAGAATAAAAGTGTTGACTGATTTAAGGGTTTTTGTTATAATTTTTAAAAGGAGATTAAAATTGTCCAAGGTAAATAATAATGGTCTTTTAAATGCAAAATTTTAAAATGAAAACGCCTATTACTTTTTGTTCGCTATATCGTAGATCTGAATTTAGAAAATATCTTGAAGTGTTTTATATAATTCCGGTAATAATATTCCTTTTGAGCGTCATTTATTGTAATGGTGAAGGACCTACCGAACCACAGCAGAATAGACCTCCGAACACTCCCTCCAGGCCCTTTCCATTAAATGCAAGTACTGGAGTATTTACAGAGAATATTACCCTCAGCTGGAGGGGGCGGGATCTCAATGGCGATACTCTAATGTATAGCATCTATTTTGATACTCTTTCTAATCCGCAACTTTTTTCCTCAAAACAACAGGATACTACTTACCATCTGGATAGTCTTAACCCCTTAACCCGTTATTACTGGAGGGTTGTCGCATATGACGAAGAAGACTCTACAGAGGGAGCTCTGTGGTGGTTCGCGACAGGTTATCTGCCAAATCATCCGCCTTATAAGCCGAGCAATCCTTTTCCTTCAGATAGCTCTACGGAAGTAGAAACCTCTGTAACCCTCGCTTGGCAGGGTGGCGATCCGGATCCGGGTAATGTGATTACATACGATGTATATTTTGGTGAAAATTTTACAAGCTTGCCTTTAATCTCACCAGCAATATTTGATACTAGTTTTCAAGTTACAGAACTGGATTCTAAAACGTGGTACTTCTGGAAAATTGTATCCCGTGATCACTTCGGAGATACAGCTTCAGGAAATTTGTGGACATTTAAGACCGTAGACTAAGGAGGGCTGACGTCTATTTCGAACTCCAATGTTGAGAAGCCATAATTTTCTCCCCTATCTTCACATTCTACTATAATATTATACATCCCTTCTGTTAAACATGTGTCTCCATTAGAATCCAGAAAGTTCCAATAAATCCTTTTAGGGTATGAATAATAGCCGTTATCTGTCATACTCCAGACTGTGTCGGATGACGGATCACATATTTTTATTTGTACTTGACCATTCTTAGGTCTATCAAAATATTCTTCCAAATTATCAGTAATACGATAAACTAGTGACATTTCATTTTGCACCCGCGGTGAGTACACGCTGCCTGGGTTGGGGAAAGTGATATTTACTTCGGGAGCGGTTGTGTCGATGTAGAAGTTGTTGGGATTGGTTTGTACTTTAGGATAAAATTCTAAATCGTTTTGGAGTAATACCTTAACTCTGTACCTGCCTTCGATTAATTCCTCCGGGAAATAATTATGAGAAAGCACCCACCATGTCCACCCACCACTTTGTGTGGTATCAGTATTCAAAAAGAATGAATCGGAATAATCCATATAACCCACTTCGGGCGCAGGGTCATCTATCCATATAAGAATCGAACCGGTATCTACTCCCATAGCTTCTTCTTTGAAAGTCATGGAAAGGTATATTGGTAAAGAATCGAAGACTTGATTTCTAAAATCAGGCTCTTCAAAATACATATAGAAAGGGTCGTATTCGATATATAAGCTTCGATTAATTTTTTTAGATTCATATTCGATAGATACGAATAACTCATTACACATAGGGAAAAAAGGACCACTATCAAAAAAGGCAAATGTGAAATTAGTATCGTCAACAGAAAAAGAGTCCAAACTCCCTAAATCCCTGTCGTTTAATTCCACCTGACTTTGGAGAAGCTCGTTTATTGAACCGTCGGTCAATCTTCCCCAGATAGTATCTATCATAGGTCCGATTATAATGGTATCTACCATCGATGTTTTATTAGGACCCGAAGTCGGGATGGGTATTTTTTCGGGATGATCTTCCAATTTATAACTTACGAAATCTATCCCTATGTACTTTGTGTTAACCTCCGGTTGAGTGGGAATGTTACCTTTCTTATCACATTTCAAGAAAATAAAAGAAAAGAGAATAATGCTAATTATAAGAACCGTTTTAAGTTTAATATGACCGTTAACGTGTATATTTAGAAACAT
Source organism: uncultured bacterium (assembly GCA_964418485.1). Lineage (GTDB taxonomy): Bacteria > Hydrothermota > UBA3072 > UBA3072 > UBA3072 > JAFGHJ01. The sequence goes on from CAYQMH010000013.1 coordinate 11,401, forward strand.
AGCTTATATAATAAATTTAAAATTTTTCATTAATCTGTCAAGAGGACGTACTGGATTATCCAATAGCCTTAGATACGTTGGTCACGAGGGGGCAACTTGACTTCTTATATAAGTGTTGTATAATTTTAATTTAGATGATTAAGAAAATGTTTAATATCAATATGTTGAAAAATTTTTAATTAATAAAATTAATATTTAGGGAATGCTTAAATATAAAATTGTAAGGGGAATGTAATGTTTTTATTGATTATTCTATCTTTAATATTTGACACAGCTTACGTAAAGAGGCAGCTTATAAGATCTGATTCCTTGTATCAGATGAGCTATCAAGATACTCTTATTTTTAATGAAGCTGAAGAGATTTTGAATTCTCTGCTGATAGACTCGAAGATTCTTATGGATGAGATTTTATGGAGAAAAGCACACTTTTGCTTCGAGAGAGGTTATTCATGTAAGAAAAACTCTGAGAAGAGAGAATGGTTTGAAAGGGGAGAGAAACTTGCAAGGTTTGCTATCGAGAAAAATCCGGATAATCCTGAGGCGCATTTCTGGTTTGCGCTAAACAAAGCCTCTCTTGGGAAAATTAATGGAGTTTTAAGTTCTTTATTTATGGTGAGTGACTTAAGGAAGGAATCAGGGAAAGTTATCGAGCTTGATTCTGCTCATGCCGGGGCTCATATGCTTCTCGGAGAAATCTATAAATCTCTCCCCGGTTTTGCCGGAGGAGACAAGAAAAAAGCAATCGAAGAATTTAAAACAGCAATAAAGAAAGATTCTCTTCATAACCCCTCTTATATTGCTCTTGCCAAGACTTATAAAGACGTAGGAGATACAGAGAAAGCAAAAGAGATTGCCATTAAATTGCTGTCGTTTAAAACGTCTCGTGATACAAGACGCCTTGAACTATATGATAAAAAAGAGGCCAGTGAACTCTTAAAAGAAATCGACGAAAAAAAATAATTTGACTAAACACAAAGAGAAGAAACAAAAAGAGAAACAACAAATAACACAAATAGCACAAATATTTTTTGTTTTTTTTATTGATTTAAAAAACACAATAAATTAGGGTTGGGGGATGAGTGGCTTTGTGTCCTTTGTAGTCTTTGTGTGAGAATATATTTTTAGGGATGGAAGGTGGGTTTTAAACAACAAAATATTTTTTTATTCTCTGTGTGTTCTTTTTTTCTCTGCGTTCTCTGTGGTAAAATCTGGGGGATTTGGGGTGGTTTTGCTACGCTGGGGATTTTAGTTTAACTTTTTTTCCTCATCCAGAGTATCCAGTCGAAGAATAATAGTAAGAACAAAAAAGTTATGAAGAACCAGTTATGACGCAGATTTATCCATATTTCTTTTTCTTTAAGTTCAAGATTTTTACCTCCGAAGTCTCTTTCCCATCTTCCTCCACCGCTCGCATCAGTTATACCTCTAAGCAAAAGCGTGTCTATTCCCATTCTATCCTTGGCGCTACTTACAATCAGAACAGAATCTTCGATACTACGCGATGATAAATCGATTTTGAAATTATGTAAACCTGTGGGTGGATTTTTTATTATTATCGAGTCTCCAACGATTGGTATTTTTTGTCCGTCCCAGAAGAATGTTATGGCAGAATTTTTATGTTCATCTAATCTGAGGATGAAATCTTCTCCTTCGAGTAATTTTTTAGAATAAGATATAGGTACCTCTTCCGGTATTATTTCTTTTAAGGTTTGTTCCAGAAGCTTATCGAAAAGATTCAGAGGGCACGTCTGTCCGGCACCGAGAGCGAGTTTCCATAATTCGAGGTATGTGAATTGAATAACGGTTCCTTTCCCCAGAGGTATCGAATATCCAACTTTCTCTCCGAGAGTTTCAAGCGTTTTTGCATTTCTTTTTATTCCTCCTGCTTTTATATAGTAGCTTTCAGGTAGTTTTCCTGAATATTTACTTAAAGTTGGGGCGATTACAGGTAAGAAATCCGGGTCTTCCGAAACGGAACTTACGACAATTATCTTTCCTCCGCTTTTTAGATAATCCTCGATGGCTTTTTTATGTCTGGCCGGATCGCTTAAAAAACAGATAATATCAACATTCGGGAGGTTTTGATAATTCATTTTATCTTCTTCAGCGACATTCCATCCTCTGTCTTCGAAATAACGCTTAATAAATTTGTGATTCCAGTTTGGAATTTCACTGACGATAAGGAGTTTGCGTTTTTTCATGACATCAAGCGTCCAGTTAATCTTATCCACCGTGTCATTATCGATTAAAAGATTTAATTGTATAGCTTTTTTACCGGCAGAAGAAGGTATAAATGAGAAATCATATATGCCTTCTTTCTTGATGTCTTTTTTTATGACTTTTCTTTCGTAGTTTATCGCAAGTCTGCCTGTGTTGGGGATTTTGTAATATACGGCAATTTTAGCGGAGTCTCCTTCTTCTATTGCGTTAGGTCCGAATGCCGAGATAAAGCCTGCGTTAGTTTCTTCCGCAAGCGGAGGAACAATAAAATAAATGGGGATTCCTATTTCACTTGCTGCACTGATTGGATTTTCCCCTTTAGTGTTAGAACCGTCAGAATATAAAACAATAAAGCTTGCATCCGGATGTGTTTTGACTGCTGTCCGTATTCCTTCCCCAATATCTGTACCGGTTTCCTTTGATCCGAAGTAAAAATTTTTTAGTGCAACAGGCGATTCGATTTTTATTCTTTTTGATTTTTTCATTGATTCGCTCTGATCGATTAATAAGATTCCGTAAGGAGCAACTTTTTTCTTGAAATAAAAAATCGGATGAAAAATCATCAGAATAAGAAGACCCAGAATAATCCACTGGGTAATTCGCACTTTCATTCTATAATAGCACTTTCCGGGAAGAGTTTTTTTATTTCTTTTGTGTTATCATAGTCAAGTGAGGCTACGAAACCCTCGGTTAAATATTCTCTCCATATTTTCTGAACTTTAATGTCTTTTAAACTTTTAAGTTCTTCAATCCATTTTTTAAACGTGTTTTCTTCTGTTCCCATAGAATAAGTCAAGATTATGAATCTGCTTCTATTTTTTTCTAGAGTTAGAGTCATAAGCCAGTTTGAAACTTCCTCGGCAGCTTTTTTTATTTCGCCTTTTCTGGGTTTGGCGAAAATCCTGCTGAGCTTATCTTTTGGGAAATAAATAAGAAAAGGAGAAGGTGCTGTCTCCGGTGAGAATTTTACCTTGAGGTTTCTGTTATTCATAAACCTTAGAAAAACAAGAAAAGCGCAAAAATCGTCGGAGAAGGGTGACGGAGAAATATTCGCTATAAAGTTTTCACTTCCGCTGTAAATATGTTTACCTATAACTCTTTTTAGCTTATAGTAGGCATTTGAATTTGAAATAATTGTATCGGGAATTACTTTAAGTAAATCGATTATTTTATTTTCGTTTATTCTTCCTGTGATTCCCAAGGTTATACTGATGATGGGTGAAGAATTTCCGTTCAAATCATTAAGCGCCAGGCGAAGTAAATTTGTGGGGCCGTTTTCATCGCCTCCCGAGAAAATTTTATTCTGGGAAAGTAGATCTACGAATCGGGCAAGAGTACTAAGAGAGTCTAAATTTTTCAGGTATAAGTAATTATAGCCATTTTTTTCAAAGAAGCTTCTTGCGTCCTTATTTATTTTTGCGGAAGGGCAGAGCTCAATACCTACTGAAACTTCTTGTATTTTGCACCTTTTGTCATTCAGAATTTGAATCCCGGATGGTAAAAGTAACTCAGAGATCGATATGTAGAAAAGAATTACTCCCATTCAATAGTCGCCGGGGGTTTAGAACTGATGTCGTATACTACTCTATTGACTCCGGAAACCGCATTTAATATACGACAGGATATTTTTGCAAGGTCTTTTCCCTCAAAAGGGAACCAATCTGCAGTCATGCCATCTTCGCTTATAACTGCGCGGAGTGCTATAAGATTTGCATACGTTCGAGTGTCTCCCATGACGCCTACGGTTTTAACAGGTATAAAAACGGCAAATGCCTGCCATATTGAATCGTAAAGATCGAGTTCTTTTAAAGTATTTATAAATATGTGGTCTGCCTCTTGTAAAATTTTTATTCTTTCTTCTGTAACTTCACCGAGAATCCTTACTGCCAGACCCGGTCCGGGAAAAGGATGTCTCTTGTAAATTTTTTTAGGTATTTTCAATAATTTGGCGATTTTTCTAACTTCGTCTTTAAAAAAATCCTTTAGAGGTTCTATTAATTTAAGTTCAAGATTGTCCGGAAGACCTCCGACATTGTGGTGAGTTTTTATTGTGTGAGAAGGTCCGATATCGGAAGTGCTCTCTATTCTATCCGGATATAAAGTCCCCTGTATCAGGTATTCCGCTCCTATTTTAGAGGCTTCTTTTTCGAAGATTTCTATAAATTCCCTGCCGATAATTTTTCTTTTCTGTTCGGGGTCTTCAACGCCTTTCAGAGCGTTTATGAAAGATTCTTCTGAGTTTATAATTTTTACTTCTAGCTTTAGTTTTTCTGATATTTCTTTTATTTCCCGGGATTCTCCTTTTCTCATGAGACCTGTATCTACGAATATTGGTATAAAATTACTTTTTAGAATTCTTTTTGCAAGAACGGCTGATACGGTAGAATCGACACCCCCACTGTAAGCTAAGACGGCTTTCCTTTTATCTTTGTATTTATTCTTTATTTCATTCTGCGCTATATCCAGAAAGGAAGAAGGGTTCCAATCACCTTTTACTTTGCATATAGAGTAAAGGAAATTCTCTAAGATTTTCTTTCCTTCCGTAGTATGAGTTACTTCCGGATGAAATTGAAGTCCGTAAATATTTTTGTTCTTTATGCCGGCAAATTCGGAATTAGCCGTTTTACCTATAACTTCAAAACCGGCAGGCAATTTGGTTAATTTGTCACCATGACTCATCCACACTGTGGTTACCTCGGGCATGCCTTGAAAGAGAGGGTCGTCTGCAGGGAAAAATTCCGCGCTTCCGTATTCCCTTTTTTTTGAACTTAAGACATCTCCTCCGAAGATTTTTCCAAGTAATTGTAATCCGTAACATATGCCTAAAATCGGGATACCTAATTTAAATATATCTTTATCCGGTGTTGGTGCATCGTTTTCGATGACACTCCAGGGCGCTCCCGAGAGAATTATTCCCTTTGCATCCGCTACGGATTTCGCGGGAGTTTTTGGGGAAAAAATAAGAGCACGGACGTTAAGTTCTCTGATTCTTCTTGCGATAAGATGAGTGTATTGCGATCCAAAATCTAATATCGCGATCTTTTCACTCATTTAAACCTTTTAAACGCTTTACTGCTTTTGCTTTGTTTTCTGAGGAAAAAATAAAGGAATTTGTGATTATTGTGCTAGCGCCCGAGTTTAGTACGGAATCGATTGTTTTATCATTAATGCCGCCGTCGACGGCTATATCGATTTCGGGAGAGATTTCCCTTACTTTTTCTATTTTTGAAAGAACCTCGGGAATGAATTCCTGACCCGAGAAACCGGGATTTACGCTCATTATAAGAACCGAATCTATTCTATCTAAATAGGGAATAACGGTATTAACTGAAGTATCGGGATTGAGTACTATTCCGCATGTGGCTTTCATATCGTGTATTTTGCTTATTATCTTTTCCGGATTTCCTTCTGATTCCAGATGAAAATAGATTTGAGAACAGCCTACGTTTATATAATCAGCAAGATATTTCTCCGGATACTGTATCATTAAATGTGCGTGAAGAGGAAGAGTGGTCAGCTTTCGTATACCTTTTATAACAACCGGTCCAAAAGAGAGATTTGGGGCAAAAACTCCGTCGATAATATCGAGATGTACGGAATCTCCTCCCGCGTCTTCTATAGTTTTTAAGATTTGTCCGAGAATAGAAAAGTCTTCGCCGAGAATCGATACGGAAACGTGAATTTCTCTATTCATTTCTGAAAATCTCCATGGTTGCTGTACCGCCGTCGGTCAAATCGTGCGGATCCGGACATTGCACGAAAAGTTTTTTTTCTTTGCCCATTCCTAATTCTTCTGCAGAAATACCTTTTGCAAATGCGTTGTAATACGGTATTAAAGAAGCAAGAGAATGCATGCAAACAGGAATTTTACTTTCGAGTTTATACCCTTGCCGTATAAAGAATTTATCTCCTACTTCATATACGGGACATTTACCAGATATCCTTACTATTTTTATTGTTAAATCCATACGAATATATTAGAAATTATTTGCGATATGTCAAGGCACGGCATACTCCCAAAAATTAGCCACAAAGACATCAAGACACAGAGAATAGGACACAGATGAACGCAGATTTAAAAGGATTTTTTATTTGTTGTTTTTTTAACTACTAACTGCTCTCTACTCCCTACTCCCTACTCACTATATAGTACCACCATGTGCATGAACTCTCCCATGAATCTTAGGTTTTATCCTTGACATATAAGGGGTTTTTTCTTATAATTATAAAGTATGAAAGAATTTGAATGTAAGGGATGTGGAACTTCTGTTTGTATTTCTTCAGACAAATCTAAGGTTCCGGTGTGTCCGGAATGCCGTGGTGCTATGTTGTTTGTAGAAGAAACTAAAAACAGGGCGGATCTGGAGGAATTCACTTGTCCCGAATGTGAACAAGGATTTTTTATGAAGAGGAATAAAATCCCGTATAAATGCCCTTTTTGTAATTATACTTTTTCAGTATCACCAAAATTAAAGCAGGAAGAAAGGTTGTAAAACAAACAAAAAGGAGGTTTTTTATGAAGCTTTGTAGAATTTGTTTGGTGGGGATGGGGCTTTTGTTAATGTTGGTTTCTTGTAGCGATGGTGATGTCTCCAGAGATGATACCGAAGATTTTATTGGTGGTTTGCAGATGATGTTTTTAAATGCCGGGATGTCCGAATCTTCGCTGGTTTTACAGGATTTCAGTGAGAGTAGTCCTCCTGGGCCTGGTTTTAGTTCTGCGGTGTCTTTAGAAGGTACACATGAGAATCTTAGAGCTCTTAGAGATCCGTTTGGGCTTGATTCGATTTATGGTACATGGGATTTGGATACCACCCAGGAGTGGGTACATGTAGATCCGAATAACCCTGCAAATGCTGTTTTATTTACATGGGAATATGTTGATACCGTTATGGTAAGGCATGATGCTGAACTTCTCATTGATTCGCTTGAGTTTTATGGAGGAGCAGCGGATACTTTACCTACAAAGATTTGGGTAGGGTTGAATTTGGACGAAGTTGACATCGCATGGTTAAAATTTGGGGCACATTATATTTCGGATGGGGAAGAAGCAGATAGTGTAAGTTTGATTTATCGGATTGTCAATTTTTTCGAACTGGGTGCTGCTGTAACTACAGATGTTGATGTCGATGTTGAAATTGATTCAACTTTACTTGATTCTATAGATTTTGTAGGTACAGTACACCTGTGGGCAGAAAATTTAGTTACCGATTATGGTGTCGATCTTAGTGTTACAAGATATGCTAATGATAGCGGACGGCTTACCCTTGGTGATTCAAGAGGCTGGGATATGGTAATTAATGCATCAGAGGATGTTTCCACCAATCCTGAGTATGAAAGACGAGATGTAGACGGAGAAATTACCAGACATGGGGAACATGCGGCTAGTATAGAAGGTGTCTTATGGGATCCGGAAGATGTTACACACACCAGCGTGGTCGTAATTATATTCTCCGATGACACGGAAGGCGATTATACTTATCTCGGGGATTTGTTTGGGAGTTTTTTGGAATAACACCAATTTCACTTAGCAGGATAACAATCATGAATTTTTAAAGAGGCGGGAATTTCCCGCCTCTTTTTTTGCATATCTTACATGTGAATTAGAGTTTTGCGTTTAGGGTTTCATTTTTCGAGTATCTCCAGGATTAGCAGAATAGCAGGTGGTCAAGCTATGAACTGGCAATAGGGTGCAAAATGAAAGAGAATTTAATTAAAGATAAAAGTTTTGATTTTGCAAGTAATTTCTAATTCAAAATTTAAAATTCAACATTCATAATTACTGTAGTGTCTTCGTGGCCAATCATTGTCTTTCAATGTTCGAATTAATATAGATAAAGAATAGTATTTAATAAAAAAATAATGCCTAAATATTGACATTTATTTAGGTTTATGTTAAATTGCAAAAGTTATAAAAACTAAGTTCTAATTTTTAAGGAGGTGTTTATTGATTCTTTCTGAAGTTGGCGGAGCGGGTTTATTTCGTAGATATGTAGGTAACCCTATTTTAACTGCAAACGGCTGGCCTTACCCGGTTCATTCTGTTTTTAACCCTGGCGCTGCTCTTATGGACGGAAAAACTTTACTTCTAGTTAGAGCAGAGGACTACAGGGGTTTTTCTCATCTTACTCTTGCCAGGAGCGAAGACGGCATTACAAACTGGGATATTTCATCTGTTCCTACTTTGGCGTATTACGATAGTCATCCTGAGGAAAGGTGGGGTCTCGAGGATCCGAGAATAGTTTGGCTCGAGGATTCTAAAAAATATGCTATATCTTATGTTTCCTACTCTTCAGTTGGTCCCAAGGTTTCTCTTGCTTTAACTAAAGATTTTGAGACAATTGAAAAATTCGGAGCACTATTACCCCCGGAGGATAAAGACGCTTCTCTTTTTCCCAGAAAATTCGGAGACAGGTATGTTTTGATTCACCGTCCCATTGTCAGCGGAGAAGCGCATATCTGGATTGCTTTTTCTCCCGATCTTGTTCACTGGGGAGATCACCGTGTTCTCCTGCATCGTAGGGGTGGTTTGTGGGATAGTAACAGAATTGGTTTAGGAACTCAACCAATTGAAACTCCTGAGGGATGGCTCCTTCTATATCATGGTGTTCGCCAGACTGCTGCAGGCAGTCTTTACAGGGTTGGTCTTGCCCTTCTTGACCTTGAAGAACCATGGAAAGTGATCAAGCGCAGTCAGGAATGGGTGTTTGGACCTAAAGAGCCCTATGAATTTATTGGAGATGTCTCCGGAGTGGTTTTTCCGACAGGTGCTGTAGTTAATGAAGAGAATAATGAACTGAGGTTATATTATGGGGCTGCGGATTCTACCGTTTGTGTTGCTTTTGCCGATATGGATGAGATTCTCGATTATCTAAAAGGTTGTCCGGAGGAGTGATGTGGAAGTTGTGAAAAGTTTAAAGATGAGAAGAGCTGCTTATGATTTCGGGAGAGCTATGGTTTGGGGAAAAGTTGCGGATTCTTATCTAGATATATTTAATCTTGCGATATCATGAAGATACCGACAAGTGCGCAAAAATTTGGGAAAAGATATGCTTTTCTCTTTGTACCTAGGTAGGTCTTTTTTTCTATCTTTATTTTTCTTTCCCTGCAGTATCTGATAAAATCCGAAAGACTTAGAAAATGAAGATTGGGAGTGTCGTACCATGAGTAGGGTAGAGAAGGAGTTATGGGGGTTCTGCCTTTTAAGAAAATCTGAACCCTTGAGCTGTAATGAGCGAAATTTGAAAAACTTATTATTACTTTTCTTCCAACCCTGAGAGATTCCTGTATGACTTTATCCGGCTGTTTAACCACTTCTGAGAGGCTCTGCTGCAGGACGATATAGTCGAATGATTTATCTTTGTATTCGGAGAGACCGTATTCTATATCTTCATGAAGTACGGAAACTCCTTTTTGGACGCATTTGTAGATTTCTTTTTCGTTAATTTCTATTCCCTGAGCTTTTATGTTTTTATCCTTAATGAGCCGGTGAAGAAGTTCGCAGTCTCCGCAGCCGAGATCCAGAACAGATGAACCTTCTTTGATATAGTCGCATATTGTTTGGAATTCTATTTCTCTAATATACCGGAGCATTTATTCTCCTGCCTGAACTACTTTTTCTAAAAAATGTTTTATAAGTTGAGTTTCTTCTTTTATTTCCAGAAGGAAAGCATCGTGCCCGTAGGTTGATTCTATTTCGCAGGAAGTTGTATCTATTCCGGCGACTTTACAGGCTTTGATGATTTCTTTAGCTTGATATTTAGGGTAAAGCCAGTCTGATTTGAAAGCTAATATCATAACTTTTGCTTTAATCCCGTGTAGGATTTCAGAAAGATTTTTACCTTCCGAAGCATCATAACAGTCTATAGCCTTTGTTATATAAAGATAAGAGTTGGCGTCGAATCTGTTAACAAAATTACTTCCTCTGTAGTGAAGATAATTTTCAATCTCAAAACCTGTGTTGAATTTGTGCCTTTCTTTCACGTTCCTGATTCGTCTGCCGAATTTTTCCATCATCGATTTATCACTCATATACGTTATGTGCCCTACCATTCGGGCAAGAGCGAGTCCCCTTGCGGGCGCTTCTTTTCCGTAGTATTCACCGTTATTCCATGCGGGATCTGAAATTATAGATACTCTTCCGACTTCATCGAAGGCAATCTGTTGTGGGGAATGTTTAATTGCAGAGGCTATTATTATGGCGCTTTTTATTTTTTCCGGGTGTTTTGTCAGCCAGGAGAGAGCTTGCATGCCGCCCATCGAACCGCCTGAGACCGTAAGGAGTTTCTCGATCTTTAAATGTTCTATTAGTTTTTTTTGTACGTTTACCATGTCGTTAATGCTTATTAAAGGAAAATCTAAGCCGTAAGGTTTGCCTGTTTCCGGATTTATGGAGGAAGGTCCGGTCGTTCCGTTGCATCCGCCGATAACGTTGGAACAAATTACATAGTATTTATCGGTATCGAATCCTTTCCCGGGTCCGATCATGCCGTCCCACCAGCCAGGTTTATCATCGCCCTCGTGGTATCCGGCGGCGTGAGCATCTCCTGAGAAGGCATGAGTTATAAGAACTGCGTTTGATTTATCTTTATTAAGTTTTCCGTAAGTCTCGTAAGCGATAGTAATAGGACCCAGTTTCTCACCGCTTTCCAATTGTAATTCACCGGGAGCTTCCGCGAATGTGAAGTATTTGGTTTCTACTATTCCCAGACTTTCATTTGCCATTTTTTGTGTTATCGTACAGCCTTTTTTAATGCCTGGTTTATATCTGCTTTTATGTCTTCGATATTTTCGAGTCCAACAGATAGGCGAATATAATCTGCTGTTACTCCCGTAGCTTTTTGTTCTTTTTTTGTAAGCTGTTGATGCGTTGTGGAAGCCGGATGAATAACAAGACTTTTTGCATCGCCAATATTGGCGAGATGGGAGAGTAATTTTACGGAATTGATAAATCTCTTACTTGCTTTCAGTCCCCCTTTTATTCCAAATCCAACCAATCCGCCGTATTTACCTTTTAAATATTTTTTTGCGTTTTTGTGACTTGGGTGTTCGGCGAGGCCCGGATAGTTTACCCAGCTTACAAGGGGATGATCTTTCAAGAATTCTGCCACAGCAAGTGCGTTCTCGCAGTGTCTCTCAACCCGGAGATGTAGAGTTTCAAGACCTTGTAAGAAAAGAAAAGCATTAAAGGGACTTAAACACGCTCCGAAGTCCCTCAGCATATGGCAGCGTATTTTAGTTATAAATGCGATATTTCCTACGCCTTTAACGTTACCAAATTTTTTCCAGTAGCTTATTCCGTGGTAACTTGGGTCAGGATCGACAAGTTCGGGAAACTTTCCGTTGTCCCAGTTGAAATTCCCGGAATCGACAATGACGCCGCCGATCGAGGTTCCATGCCCGCCTATCCATTTTGTCGCGGATTCTACGATTATATCCGCTCCGTACTCTATTGGACGCACAATTCCGACACCAACAGTATTGTCAACCACCATAGGTATTCCTGCTTTGTGGGCTATCTTTGAAATTTTTTCGAAATTGGGCACGTCGAGCTTTGGATTGCCGATAGTTTCGATATATATCAATTTTGTCTTTTTGTTTATAGCTTTTTTGAATTCTTCCGGTTTCGAGGAATCTACAAAAGTTGTTTTTCTTCCCAATTTTGGCAAAGAGTGGTTAAGAAGTTGATATGTTCCGCCGTATAAATTATTGCCCGCCACTATCTCGTCTCCTAACTCTGTTATGCCAAGTATAGCGAGTGTTTCCGCAGCTTGTCCGGAAGAAACCGCGAGTGCTCCTGTTCCATTTTCTATATCAGCTATTCTCTTTTCGAAGGCTTCTATCGTTGGGTTTGAAATACGTGAGTAAATATGTCCCGTTTCTTTAAGGGCAAAAAGATTTGCTGCGTGTTCGGTATCCCTGAATACAAAAGAAGTAGTCTGGTAGATCGGTACGGCTCTTGCTCCTACTTCTTTATCTACCTTTTCCTGTCCCGAATGCAAATTTATTGTTTCAAATTTCTTTTTTGTGGTTTGTTCCTCCTTTTTCCTTTTATTAATTATATATATTAGCGGTTATTAATCAATTAGCAAGCCCTATAAAGAAGAGTAGTTCGAAGTTGGAAGTTAGGAGCTAGAATTCCCCTTTCCCAGCCAAATATTGAAAACCAGAAGAAGAAAAGAGTTAATTAATTATTTTTAAAAAAACCGTCGCTCTTGGGATTTTTACTCTTGACATTATATGAACATATGTTAATATGTTCATATAAAATGGAGGAAGATGGATGGAAAGAGTTATAAAATTATTCAATGCTTTGTCGGATAAGACAAGGCTGCAGATTTATCTCTTGCTGCTGGAAGGTGATCTTTGTGTTTGTGAATTGGGGAATATCTTGAACATCGAGCAATCAAGAATTTCTCATGGCTTAAGAACTTTGAGGGAAGCTAATCTGATAAAAAACAAAAGAGAGGGCAGGTGGATCATTTATTCTGTAAATCCGCAAATGGCTAACAACGAGATAATTCAAGGTTTAAAAGAAGAGGTGAAGCTGAACGCGTCTGATCGAAGAAAAGTAGTTAAATGTAAAGGAGGGGGCATAAGAGAGAAGTGCGGAGTCGGCTAAGGGAAGCATAGCAATGAAAGAAAGATATAAATTTTTATTGATTTTAGCAATTTTTCTCACAATATATTTCATTCCTTTTGGGAATATCAAAATTCAAGTTTCAATGATAGAGGCTTTCTTGATGCTTCGAGAATATGCCAGGCAACATGTCCTTCTTTGTCTCGTGCCAGCCTTTTTTATTGCCGGAGCAATTGCCAATTTTGTAAACCAGCAGTCGATCATTAAGTATTTCGGAGTAAAGGCAAATAAAGTTTTATCCTATTCGGTCGCCTCTGTTTCAGGGGCAATTCTTGCAGTTTGTTCCTGCACGGTATTGCCTCTCTTTGCCGGTATTTACAGAAGAGGGGCGGGAATAGGGCCTGCTACAGCGTTTCTTTATTCCGGTCCAGCAATTAATGTTCTTGCGATTATTCTAACCGCGCGGGTTCTCGGTTTTGAGTTAGGTTTGGCCAGAGCTATCGGAGCGATTGTTTTTTCTGTTGTTATAGGACTCTGTATGCATTTTATTTTCTTTAGAGAGGAGAAAAATAAGAATACAAACGAAGATTTAATAATTCGGGAAGAAGAAAAAGGGGCAAGACCTTTATGGAAGACTGCGCTGTATTTCGCGGTTATGATTGGAATTCTTGTTTTTGTTAACTGGGGTAAAGACGAATCGATAAGAATATGGCAAAGGATTTATGAAATAAAATGGTTTATATCCGGATTTTTAGTAATCGTTTTAGCATTAATGCTTAATAGATGGTTTAGAAAAGAAGAACTCAAAGCGTGGACTTCTTCAAGCTGGGATTTTGCAAAACAAATTTTGCCCCTTCTTTTCGCTGGGGTACTGGTTGCCGGGTTCTTACTCGGAAGGCCGGGTCATCAGGCTCTTATCCCTGAGAAATGGGTAGCGAATTTAGTAGGAGGAAATAGTCTCCGTGCTAATCTTTTCGCGTCGGTTTCCGGAGCGTTGATGTACTTTGCCACATTGACGGAGGTTCCGATACTTCAGGGTTTGATTGGTTCGGGAATGGGTAGGGGCCCCGCGTTAGCACTTCTTCTTTCGGGACCGGCTTTGAGTCTGCCCAACATGCTTGTTATAAGGGGCATAATAGGAACTAAAAAAACACTTGTTTATATTTTACTTGTTGTTTTTATGGCGACTTTAAGCGGAATGATTTTTGGCAATTTTATTTAAAAAGGGAGGAAAAAATGAAAATAGAAATTTTGGGGACCGGATGTCCTAAATGTAAGAACCTAACGCAAAACGTCGAAGAAGCGGTAAAAGAACTGAACATAGATGCGGAAATTCTTAAAGTTACGGATATAAATGACATAATGAGTTATGATGTTATGATGACACCGGCTCTTACGATTGATGGAGAGGTCAGGTCGGCGGGTAAGGTTCTGGGCAAAGAAGAAATAAAGGAAATTTTGCTTTCGGGGGAATAAAAAATGAGCAAACTCTATAAATTTTTAATCATAGGGATAATTGTAGTAGTATCGGTGGTAGGTTTAGTCGCCGGATGTAAAAATAGAGAAGAACAAAATCTCGGTCAATCGAATCTTGCGAGTGAAAATCAAATAGAGGGAATGTTTGCCGAAGGAGAAAAAGGAGGGGGTGGGACAAAAGTCATTGCTTATTATTTTTATACAAATTTTCGCTGCCAATCATGTTATGCGATAGAGAAATATACGAAAGAAGCAATAGAGGGAAGTTTTGAGGATGAACTGACGTCTGGAAAGCTTATCTTTAAAACTGTAAACATTGAAGAAAAAGATAACGAGCATTTCTTAGGCGATTATCAGCTCTATACAAAATCGGTAGTTTTGTCTTTGCTTAAAGATGGGAAAGAAATAAAATTCAAGAATTTGAAGGAAGTCTGGGAATTACTGAGAAATAAAGACGAGTTTTATAAATATATTAAAGAAGAGACTAAAGGGTTCCTTGACGAAATAAATCAAGAGAAAGAACAGTGATTGCTTTTCTTTCGGCATTATGGTTAGGGATACTTACTTCAATAAGTCCCTGCCCCCTAGCTACGAATATCGCGGCTATTTCCTTTCTTTCCCGTAGAGTTAACCATCCACGTAAGGTTTTATGGTCGGGGTTTGCTTATACACTGGGGAGAATGACTGCGTATGTTATTATCGGGGTGATTCTTATTTCTTCCCTTGCCGGTATTCCCGCCACCGCTAATTTTCTGCAAAAATACATGAATAAAATTTTGGGTCCTGTTCTTATTATTGTCGGGCTTTTTCTTTTAAATATTCTGAAATTAAATTTTTTAGATTTTTCAATATCTGGTGAAAGACAAAATAAACTGGCGGAAATGGGTATATTTGGTTCGTTTGCTCTGGGTGCGGTTTTTGCTCTTTCTTTCTGCCCTATATCAGCAGCGCTTTTCTTTGGAAGTTTAATACCATTGGCATTAAATAATAATTTTGGTTTGGCTTTTCCTTTTATTTACGGTATTGGTACAGGATTGCCTGTTGTTATTTTTGCCATAGGTATAACTCTTGGCGTACAATCGATAGCACATTGGTTTAATAAAGTAACCAAACTTGAAATTTATATGCGAAAGGTTACAGGAATTATTTTTATTCTGGTTGGAATCTATTTTCTTTGGTCCCACATTATTGTTGGCCTTATGTAGAAAGGATAAAATATTTGTGTGATTTGTGTGAGATTAATTTTTGGTGGTGGGAGGGGGGATTCTAACTTCTAACTTGCAACTCCTAACTTCTTTTTTATTCTCTTTCCCCGAATATCAATGATCCGATTCTTATCATATTTGCGCCTTCTTCTATAGCCACTTTATAAGAGTTGCTCATTCCCATCGATAGGATTTCCATTTTTGAATTGATTGTCGTAACATCTTTTAGTTTTTCGAAGATTTTTCTGGTCGTCGTAAAATATTTTCTTGCATCTTCGGGATTGCCCTCGGCTGGCCCCATTGTCATAAGCCCTCGAATTTCTATATATTTTAACTCTTCCATTTGAATTAAAGTTTCTTTAATTGTCTTTATAACAGGCATAAATCCAGTCTTTGCTTTTTCTTTGCCGCTGTTTATTTCTAAAAGAACAGGGACAAATATCTTTCCAGCATTCGCAACCCGCTTGTCTATCTCTATGGCTTTCTCAAGTGAATCTACCGTTTGTATTAGATCGAAAATAGGAAGAGCTTTATTTATTTTATTGCTTTGGAGATGCCCTATTAGATGCCATTTTAATTTGATCGCCAGGTCACCCAATTCTTCGTATTTTTCGGAAGCTTCAGGATAAACATAATTTTCTCCTATATGTTTGGCTCCGGCTTCGATCACTTCCATCATCTCGTCCACGCTTCTTGTTTTTGTTGCTACGACTATTGTTACATCATCTTTTATGGAATCACGTATTTTTTTATAATTGTCGCTTATTTTTCCCATTTTAAATATCCTTTTTAAAGCTACGCAGGAAAAACTTATTTTCCCTGAAATTTACCATTTTTAATTCTCCTTTTATTAAAAGGTCTTCTACGATTTTCCAGGTCTTGCCCGACTTGTCCAAAATATTTTTTACGTCTTTTTCACGCATCGGGTGGACGGAAGTAATGTTTAGTATTTCCTCGCTTACATTTTTTGTTGCGGGAAATTCTTCTGCGGAGTAGCCGATTAGCAGTTCGACTTTCAGATTTCTTTCCATTAATAAATTGTAAGCCATATTGATTGTCGCCTCATCGGGAACGCACGCCGATTTACTTGCCGGAGGTCGTGTGGGAATTGAAATATAAGCAGTATTTATTTTTAGGGTTCCTAAGAAATCGGCAATTTCTTCTATATCTTTCTTATCCGTATTTATATCTTTTATTAACATAGTTTCGGTATAAAGATTTCCTTTATATATGTTACTGAATTTTACGATTCCTTCAAGTATATCTTTTAGTGATAAATCGGGGTGGGGACGGTTGATTTTCTTCCAGCCTTTTTCTCTGACCGCGTCGATTTTGACGGAAACCCAATCGGCTTTACTTAAATCTTCTCTGACATCTTCTCTATTTATTAAAGAACTATTCGTGATAACTGCAATCGGAATTCCGAAATCTTTGAGCATTTCTATTTCCTTTCCTAAATTGATATCCAATGTTGGTTCGCCGTCCGGTACAAAACTAAGAAAATCTATTTTTTCTTTTAGTTTTTTTAGCTCGTCGATTTTTTCTTCGACCTGATTTTTGATTTCTTCTATTTTGTAGAATTCTTTTCTCTCTATAGAAAGATTGTAAGTTTTTCCCACCTGGCAATATACACATGAATAGGTGCATATTTTAGGAGGTATATTATTTATCCCAAGACTTCTCATGAGTCTTCTCGATGGAACAGGTCCGAAAATTATACTATTCTTCATCTTCTTCTAAGCGCATGTACCTTTTTCTTTTTTTTCTAAGTTTTTTTACTAATTCGTGTTCGAATATTTCTCCGGAGTAAAAGCCTACGCTTTTCCCCAGATAGTCCATAGCGATCACTTCAGCAATAGTACCTATATTTTTTCCGGGTACGAGAGGAATACTTATTTTGGGTATTGGAACGCCTAATATTTGAACTTCTTCTGTTTCAAGTCCGGTTCTTGTGTAGTCTTTACTTTTTTCCCATTTTACCAATTCTAATTGCATTTCCAATCTTTTTTGCATTCTGATTGCTTTGATCCCAAAAAGTGCTGCGACGTTCAAAATACCAACTCCGCGTATCTCGATATTATGCATAAGGATATCTTCCTTTTCTTTTTCCTCTCCGACCAGTACGTCTCTTTTTCTTTTTACGCAGACTATATCATCCGCAACCAGACGATGTCCTTTGGTTATTAAGTCCAGCGCCAATTCACTCTTTCCCATTCCGCTTTCGCCTGTGATTAAAAGACCGAGTCCGAAGACATCAACTAAATCCCCATGTATATAAACAAAATCTGCCATTTTTTCTTCAAGATAGAAATGAATTACTTCTGATATTTGTGAAGAAGTTGCTTTTGTCTTTAACAGAGGTATATTAGAGTCTTTGCAGCCTTTAACAAGAACTTTTGGTGGTTTATAATTGCAGGTTATTACTATTGCCGGTGGTTCGAATGAAAGAAACTTGGCGATCCTTTCGTTTAGTTCATTATTTGAAAGAGTCGACATATATCCGATGTCTCTGTTGCCTATTATCTGGATCGCGTCAGAAGGGAAATCCTCGTCATATCCTGCAAGGGTATATCCCGGTCTACTTATATATTTTTTGCCGATTTTGCGTTTAACTCCCTTTTTCCCGGCAATCAATTCCAGTCTAAAGTAACCTTTTATTCCTTCGATTAAATCTTTAACGGTTATTTTATCGCCTTCCATGGTGTTTCGTTACTTTCTCCTCAAATTTTCTAACCTGTCTTTCAACTTTATTTATAGCTTCTGCTACAGTTTTAAAAGGATCGACTCCTTTTGCTTTTGCGTTTATTTTTTTATGATTCATGGAAACATTGATTTCAGTGTCTCCTCTGTCGCCTTCACCGTCTATTATAATTTCTACATGTTTTATCCATTTAGAAAATCTGGCGAGTTTTGTGATTTTTTTTGAGATAAGTGCTTCAAGCTCATCTGAAGAATCACAATGACGTGTTATGAGTTTATAGTCCATTATTCCTCCTTTTTTAAAAAAGTGTGTTTTTTAAATTCCTCTTTTTCTTCAGGGTGATCTTTGTTGTGATTAAGACCCCTAGACTCTTTCCTACCTTGAGCTGATTTTGTTATTAGATAGGCCACGGTAGCAAGTGAACGAAGTTCTATAATATCTCTTGAAAGATAACTGTTTTTGTATAGTTCTTCAATTTCTCCGAGATAAAGATTAAACCTTCTCATAGCTCTGTTTAGAAGGTAGTCTATGCGTACTATACCTACGTAGTCCCACATTGTTTGTTTTATTTCTTTTTTTGTGTGAATAGCCAATACGCTTTCTTCTATTCTGGATCTTTTTTTATCGAGGAGTTCAAAGTTTTTTTGAGAAGTATCGCTGACTTGCCAATCTTCGGTGATACTGGCTGCCCTTGTGGAGAAAACCAGTGCTTCGAGTAACGAATTGCTTGCCAGTCGATTCGCTCCGTGAACACCGCTAAAGGCAACTTCTCCTGCCGCAAGAAGTCCTTTAAGATCTGTTCTGCCGTAAAGATCTGTATAGACTCCTCCGCACATATAGTGAGCTGCGGGTACCACAGGTATAGGTTCTTTTGTAATATCGACGGAATGCTTAAGGCATTCTTTATAAATATTTGGGAAAGTTTTCTTAATCAAGTTAGAATCCTTATGTGATATATCCAGGAGTACATAATCAAGCCCCTTTTCTTTCAATACGGAGTCGGAAGCACGTGCCACAATATCTCTTGGAGCTAGTTCCATTCTTTCGTCGAAATCCCTCATGAATCTGTTACCGTTACCGTCCGTTAGAATAGCCCCTTCTCCTCGGACGGCTTCTGAAATAAGGAATTGCCTTTCCATATGTTCCGGCGTCCAGAGTGTAGTGGGATGAAACTGGAAAAATTCCATATCTGCTATTCTGCATCCGGCATTATACGCGAGAGCGATGCCGTCTCCTGTTGCAACCGCCGGGTTGGAAGTATGTTGGTAAACCTGGCCCGCGCCGCCCGTGGCAAGCAGAGTAACTTTTCCGAAAACCTGAATAAGTTCTCCGGTCGAGACGTCCAAAGCCGATGCTCCATGAACTTCTCCGTCACGAGTGATAAGTTCGAAAGCAATATGATGTTCGAAGATCCTTATGTTCGGGTGGTGCTTGATTGCCGACGTCAAGGTTTTTTCGATTTCTCTTCCGGTGAAGTCGCCTGAGTGAATTATTCTTCTTCTTGAGTGTCCGCCTTCTTTCCAGAGTTCTAAACTTGAAGTTTTGTCCTTTGTGAAATTTACTCCCCATTCGATTAAATCCTGGATTAAAGCCGGACCTTCTTTAACCATTATTTCTACAGCTTCTTTTATACAGAGTCCCGCACCGGTTTTACAGGTATCCTGTATATGAGACTCGAAAGAATCTTTTTTATCTGAAACGGCAGCCACTCCTCCCTGAGCGTAGTTTGTATTGGCATCGGTTCTTTCTTTTTTTGTGAGAATTAATACATTTCCTTTATTGCAAACTCTAAGCGCGAAATTTAGAGCAGATATTCCACTACCTATTATAAGGAAATCAGTATTTATTCTTCTTGTCTCCATATTTGAGCACCTAATTTTCTAAGTCTTTCTTCAATATTTTCATAACCTCTATCTATGTGATAGATTCTTCTTACTTCGGTTGTCCCCGACGCTGATAGACCGGCCAGCACAAGTGCCGCGGAAGCTCGGAGGTCGGAAGCCATAACCGTAGTGCCGTAAAGACAGGGCACGCCTTTTATTACCACGTAATCGCTTTCTCTTCGTATATCTGCTCCCATTCTTGCCAGTTCCATAACATGCATAAACCTTTCTTCGAATATTTTTTCTCTTACGATGGATACTCCGTTGGCGAGGCAGAGTAAAGCTGTGAATTGTGCTTGCATGTCTGTCGGAAAGCCGGGAAAAGGAGCGGTTTCAATATCCGTGCTTAGGATATCTTTGTCCATTTTCACAGCTATTCCGTCTTTTTCTACAAAAATATCGACACCCACTTCCCTCAGTTTATCTAAAAAAGATTGAAGGTGATCTTGCCTTGCTCCTTCCAGGAAAACTTCTCCTCTGGATATTGCTGCTCCCAGGGCGAGCGTACCCGCTTCTATTCTGTCGGGAATGATTTCGTACTCACAACCATGCAGTTTTTTTACCCCTCTTATTTCTATTCTTCGTGTTCCCTGACCCTTTATTTTTGCACCACATTTGTTTAGAAAATTTGCAACGTCGGTCACTTCAGGTTCCATTGCCGCTCCTTCAATAATCGTAAGGCCTTTTGCGAGGGTGGCAGCGGTCATAACGTTTACTGTTGCTCCTACAGAAGGGCCATTTGGTCCTTCAAGAAAAATACAGGAACCTCTTAATTTGTTTCCGTAGGCATCTATATATCCATGAGTAATGGAAATGTCCGCTTTTAGTCTTTTAAGCCCTAGTATGTGAAGATTGATAGGTCTTGTACCTATCGCGCATCCTCCGGGTAATGAAACTAATGCTCTTCCGTGTCTTGCGAGCAGTGGACCGAGTACGTAATAGCTTGCTCTCATCTGTCTGACCAGTTCATAGGGAGCCTCATAACCTACCGCGCCTCTTGTATCGACTTTTACCCTGTTACTCTCGATTGATACAGATGCTCCCAGAACTTCGAGAACTTTTTGCATAGTTAGAATATCCCGGAGTATAGGTACGTTGTCAATTACAAATTCATCTTCGCAAAGTAAAGTCGCGGCGAGGATGGGAAGGGCAGAGTTTTTTGAACCCTTTACTTTTACTTTGCCTTTTAAGCTCTTTCCGCCTTCAATTATGAATTTATACATTTCTTTTAAGAATTTTCAAGAGATCATTAAGTTCGTAGGTATTTATAACAGCATTACTGCCAATCCAGGCTCTTCTTGCTATTCCTACACCTAAGTCCATCCATTTAAACATCTCGAAATTATGGGCGTCTGTGCTTATGCAGATTTTTATACCTCTTTTATTTGCTTCTTTTGCATTAAAATCATTTAGGTCTAATCTATCATAATAAGCATTTATTTCAAGTATTTTTTTCTCTTCTTCTGCTTTACTCATTATCCTATCCAGATCGACTTCATAACCGGCTCTGCTTGATATCAGTCTACCCGTAGGATGAGCTAATATAGTTAGATATGGATTTTCTAATGCTTTTTCCATTCTTTTTGTTACGTTTTTCGTAAAGCCTGAGTGTATTGCTCCGATCACAAAATCGAGTTTTTCTAGAATCTCATCTCTAAAATCCAGAGAACCGTCGGGCAAAATATCGCTTTCTGTTCCCTTTAATATTCTGAAATCATCAAAGTTTTCATTTAAAGTGTCTATTTCATCTATCTGTTTTTTTAATTCATCTTCTCCCAGTCCATTTGCATAGGCGGCAGATGATGAATGATCTGTTATGCCTATATAAGAGTATCCAAAATCTTTTGCAAATGAGGCGAGTTCCTTTATGCTTTTCTGTCCGTCAGAGTATTTTGAATGAGTGTGTAAGTTGCCTTTAATATCGTTATAATCTATTAAGTCGGGGAGTTTGCCTTCGAGGGCTAATTCTACTTCTCCTCTGTTTTCTCTGAGCTCGGGTGGGATAAAGTCCAACCCTAAGAGATTGTATATTTCCTTTTCGCTTTTTCCAGCTACCATCTTTTCCTTTTTAAAAACTCCGTATTCGTTGATTTTCAGTCCTTTTTTTATTGCCATACCCCTTAACTTAACATTGTGGTCCTTTGAGCCGGTGAAGTATAAAAGAGCTGCACCGTAAGATTCACCTGGTAGAATTCTGAGGTCCATCTGTATATCGATTCCTTTAAGCATAACCGAGACTTTGGTTTTTCCGGATTCTAAAACTTTTTTTATTTCCGGGAAGGAGGTAAATTCATCGATTACTTTTTCCGGTTTTTCCGTTTCTATCAGGATATCGATATCTCCTACGGTTTCTTTCATTCTTCGCAAAGAACCGGCGGCAGAAACTCTTTTCACTGATTTTAGATTTTTTAGTTTATTTAATATCTCCTCTGCAATGGGTGTTACTTCCCCCAGAGTAAAACGACGATTCTTTCCGGTCTTTTCTTCATAAAACTTAATGTTTTCGAGAATTTTTTCTGCTTTTTTCTCCCCCAGTCCCTCTATTTCTGAAAAAGAACCATTTTGTATCACTTTTTTTAAATCCTGCAGGTTCTTAACTCCTAATTTCTTATGGAGTGAGTGAATGGTTCTGGGCCCCAGGTCTCTTATTTGTAAAAGATTAAAAAGGGATTCGGGAATATTTTTCGTGACTTCTTCGAGTTTTGTCATCTTGCCAGTAGTTAAGTATTCTTCTATTTTTTTAGCGATACCGCTGCCTACCCCTTCTATTTCTTCAAGCTTGCCATCTGTATGAATTTTCACAATGTCTTCTGGTAAGTCTTTTATTACATTGCCCGCTTTTCTGTAAGCACGGATTTTGAAAAAATTTTCACCCGACAGGTCTAAACCATCTGCGATTTTAAACAGCAAATCTGCAACCTCACGGTTTCTCATTAGTATTATTATAAAAATTTTCTCAGTAAAAGTCAACGGGGGGAATATAAGCGTCGAGAGTCCAATGTCAGGAATTAATAATTTTGAATTCTTAATTTTGAATGTTGAATTAAAATAAAAAACTCCATGTTCTTTGTGTGAATTAGGATTTTGAGTTACGAGTTTTGTGTTTCGAGTCTAATTGATTCTCCGAAGGTTAAGTGGTTAAGTTGTTGAGTAGTTGAGTTGTCAAAACAAAAAATATTCGTGTTATTTGTGTGATTTGTTGTTTCTGTTTTTTGGGGGTGAGGGTTTTAATTGAAAATATAAGTTTTGTTGTTTTCCTTTGTGTTCTTTGTGTGAGATTAATTTTGGAGTTGTGGGATGGGTCTTAAACAACAATATTTTCTCTGTGCTCTCAGTGAGTTTATTTTTCTCTGTGTTCTCTGTGGTTAATCTTTTTTATTCCGAGATTTTTATAAGTTTCGCCTTATCCACTTGTTCGCCGTCTATTTCTAAAACCGCAAAGTAAAGTCCGGGATTTACATCTCCTCCCCAGGTAACGGGGGCGCTATCGGGTTCTATTGTTTCGTTTATAAGTGTTTCTATTTTTCTCCCGAGAATATCATAAATCGTCAATTTTACATTTGACGTATTAAGAAGGATTAATTGGATCTCTGTTTCATTTATAAAAGGACTTCTGATATTAAAGTATTTATGATCCGGTCCGCCGTTTTGCGGTGGTTCTACTATAGTTCCGCTTATTCCTCCTACGACTGCGATAGCAAAAGGTACACTGTCGTTTGGAACGTTGTACCCTTCGATAGATATAGTGTAGAGCCCGGTTTGCGTAGGTTCTGGTAGCCACACGACTTCGACGTTATTTAATCTGTCGGGAGAACCTCCTTCCTCTGAGAACCCACCTGAGAATACATTGCCTCGGTATCTTGTTCCATTGGGCGCTGTTATTGTTAAATCGAGATCGTTTACAAGAGCAGGATCTGCTAATGCTATAGCAGCTGTATCACTCCAGGCTAGCACGAATTTCAAAGGTTCAGCGCTGTTTACTATGGTTACGGTATTTATAACCGTATCATCCGTTGATACACCTGTTTCGTTATCCGAAACAGCCAGTCCTCTGGACTCGCCGGCGAAGTAAAGAGCATTGTCGAGAACGACCCTTCCCCAACCTGCTGACCTGTTAGGAACGGGATTTGAGCCTATATCTACTGTAGAGGCAATTAAGACGGCTTTGACGAGAGCGGCAGAAGGTTCGGTAGAAACTCCTAGTAAGGTATCTCCGGATGGATAAAAACCATCCTTGAAATATTGTCTTATCATAGCGCAGGCAGAGGATATATGAGGCGCTGCCTGTGATGTTCCTCCCATTCCTAGTAGATTTGGGTGAGCCGAATCTCCCGCCCAGGTAGTGTTTGCTCTGGCTCCCCAGATGTATTGTCTGTTTTTATCAAATGGATCGGTTCCTCCCGGAGCAACGACATCGGGTTTTATTCTTCCGTCTGAGGTCCATCCCCTGGAAGAAAAACTGGTTATGGAATCAGGGGAACAATCGAAGCTCGGAATCCACGAGGAACCTACAGAGATGCAATTTTTTGCCGTAGCAGGCGGCATTATTGTGTTTTCATCCGGTCCCTTATTTCCGGCTGAAAAAACCACAACGAAATCTTTATTATTCCAGACCATATTATCTATATCTATTGCCGCTCCTACGTAATCTCCCGCCGGGCTCTCATAATTCCAGGAATTTTGATGAATCTTTGAATTATAAGTATCATATGCTTTATTCATGGCGGCCGGAAAATTGAAATTTCCCAGTTTACATGTATCCGATTCCGTATAACCGAAGTCCTGTACATAAAGCCTTACGGGGAAATAGTCTATTATGTTTCCCCTTGTTTGTCCTCCCCAGTCATAGTAATGCATGAGATAACTGCCATTGGGATGATTATCAGCTATGGATAGATCTCCGGCTATGATAGTAGCAACGTTTGTTCCGTGAGTGCATCCCCCGGGTTTGTTTTCAGAGGAAACTTCCTCGAGGTCTCCTCCTTCAGCGGTGTAGGCTTCTACTGCTATATGGGAGGGTCCTGGAGGGTCGTCTTCGGGGTCCTGGAAAAAAGCGCTCCAGTAATCGAGTCCCGAGTCGAAGATTGTGATAATTTCTCCTCTACCGGTTATGCCTTTATCCGCGAGGGTTATCCCACTCGTTACCGTATCCATGATAGGAAAAGGTGCATCACCTAATGGTTCTTCATCCGGTTCAATGGTAAAGCTATCCATTGGAACCTGTACGGAATACCTCCAGGTGGAAGAAGATAAAACTTTTTTTGAATATGGTACGATGGATTGAACTTCCTTTAGATTGGACAGGGCATTTAGAGAATCAGGGGGAATTCTTATTATCATTCTATTGCCAATTTTCTGAATTTGCTGGATATCGGAGCCCCATTCTCTTAATTTATAGGCAATGTTGTCGAGCGAAGCGTTCGCAAAAAATCTTACCGAAAGGTGTAGAAATGGGTCGTCTTCTATCCAGAGAACGTCTCCCCCGCAGTTGCACTGCTGCTTTTTTATAATTTTTACTTTATTATCATCTATTACAGCGGTTATTACAGGTAGTTTATTTTCCGTTTCGGCACTTCTTTTCTTATAAACAGCCGGATGAATTTTATATTCGGGATGAAAAAGTCCGATCCATCTCACAAAAGGGAATTTTTCTATTTCGGTTTTTTCTTGTGGCGTCATCTGTACTATATAAGCGAAGTGGGGAATATAGGAGTGGAAGATACCTCCTTCTTTGGAGACTTTATTTTTCCAATTTGGATAAATAGGTCCATTGAATTGTAGCAGATAATAATTTTCTCCTTCAGATTCGGATGCCCGTAGTTTTTTGTTTAGCTCCGGAGGGTTTTCAATCGGGTCAAATTTGTAGTGTATAAAGGATATGGTCATATCTTCTGAATAAAGAATATTTGAGAAAAACAGAATAAATATTACCCAAATTTTTTTCATGAAACCTCCCGGGTTATACTTTACATTATGAAAGACTTTTATTGATATGTCAAGTATTTTTCTTTCCCCCCTTACCCCTCTTTTTTACCACAGAGCACACAGAGATAACCGCTGTCGGCTGAGGCTGTGACAAAAGTCCAAAATTAACGAATTTGCAAAAAATAAGTTTTTGAAAAGCAATAACTTAATTTTCTGCGATTTGCAAAAAAGGGGGTTTTGGCACAGCCTCCGCCAACCGCTCACCGCTTTCCGCTAAGTCCAACACCACCAGTAACAAAAAAGGCGGAGTTTCCTCCGCCTCGATTTTTATTCTTTGTTGGTGGTTTTACTCTAAGCTTAAGTTTTTTGATATTTTGTATTCTTCTCTATAGCATTCGAATCTTTTGTTTGTTAATTTCATTTAAACCTCCGTTAGTTTATTAAATTAGACGCACGGAGCGGCATTTTGTTTCAAGAAATATTAAAAAAATTTATATCACACAGAGTTGCAGAGAGCACTGAGTTTTTATTTGTTGTTTTGCCCAACTCAACCACTCCACAACTTAACGACTCAACTTGAATTAGGAGAATCTAATGTATTAGAATAAATTCTTTAGAGTGTTTACTTTTAAGGAATCGTAATTATCAGCAATTAGATCGGCTTTTCTTAAATCTTGATTGCCGCTGTTTGGATTTTCAAAACCTATACATTTCATTCCGGCAGCTTTTGCCGCTAAAACGCCGTTTTTTGAATCTTCTATTACTATACATTCAGATGGTTCCGTGTTCAGACGTTTAGCGGCTTTAAGGAAAATATCCGGTGAAGGTTTGCCTCTGTCTATTTCTTCTCCCCCTACAATTGCCGAGAAATAATCGCTGATGCCAAGTTTGTTTATGGCTAACTCTATTACTTTGGTTGGCGACGAAGAGGCGATGCCTATCTTGATATTCTCGCTGGCGATTTTGGAAAGTAGTCCTGAGATTCCTTTTATTTCTTCAATTTCTTCGTTTTTGATATAGTTTATATTTCCGCTGACCTGCATATTTACAAGTTCGGGAACACTCTGCGGCAGGTTATATCTTTCCTTAATTGTACTCCACATATCTTTATGGGTGGTCCCTATAAAGCTAAGATATTCTTCTTCGCCTAAATTTATTCCTAAATCGGCAAAAATTTTTTCGTTAACGGTCAGATGAAATGGTTCGCTATCTATAAGGACTCCATCCATATCAAAAATTACAGCTTTTAACATCAGTTACCTCGGTGTGTAACTTATTGATTTTTATGAAAATTTCAAGAGCAAATTCGTTTTTTTGTAAAATATTAGCCACTAAGTCACCAAGGCATAAAGAGAACAACTAAAATTTACTTTTTGTTTTTTAAAAGACCCCACACATCCCATTTTTTAACAACAAATAGCACGAATGACACAAATGAATTTACAATAATCTTGTTTCTGAAAAAATAATTTTTTTATTCGTGTTATTTGTGTGATTTGTTGCTCCTTTTAGTTTTGGCTTAGGGGTGGCGGTAAACAAACATGCATTTTTTGTTGTTTTTCTCTGTGTTCTCTGTGCATTCTTTCTTTCTCTGTGTCCTCTGTGGTAAAAAATTGGTATTCGACAAAATTGTCGAATATTACAAAATTGTCGAAAAATCATCTTTCTAAGACAAAAAATCAAGGCACCGTATATAGAATGTATTTTATTGTTAACCAATGACATATATGTATTATGATTTATGGTTGAAGATTGAAATGTAAAGTGGAATGGTAATTGTACATAGTAAAATAGGAGTTAAAAATGAAAAAGGTTGAAATAGTGAAAGAAAAGGTTAAAATAAAAAAGGAGGCAAAAATGAAAAAGCCGTTAACCTTACTCATGTTGATTGTGCCGCTTTTCATCTTAGCGCAGACTGATACCGGTGTTACCGATGGAGAAGTCGTAGTCGAAGGTGAAGTTGTCGAAGTAGAAGAGGTCTTACCGCCTAATGGTGAAGTGAATATTGTTCAGGCTAAGATTAGAACTCAAAATCAAGAAGCGATCCAGGCTCATCTCGGTCCGAAGTGGTTTTTAGATGATGAAATCGAAGTGGGCGACAAATTGAAACTTCAGGGGACTCTTAAAGAAAGCAAACTTCAGGTAAAAGTTATGTTTAGGGATACGAATAGATATAGTATCAGAAATGAGGAAGGCGAGCCGCTCTGGATAAGAACCAGGCTCCAGGAAAAGAAGTGTGTCTATAATCCTGTTAAAGAGAAAACCATGAAGGGCAAAATCGAGGAATTGTATTTAACCGGAGAAAATCTTAGTTTGGAAGCCCAGGTGAGGGTTAGAGAGAATGAGAGAGTGAGAATTCAATTGGGTCCGGAGTGGTTCCTCCGAAACAGGGTTAGAGTTGGAGATGAGATAGAGGTCAGAGGTTCTGACGCGGATTTCGATGGCGGTCAGATGCTGCTTGTCCGTGAGATGAGAAATCTCAGAAATAAGGAAGAGTTAAAGCTTAGAAATAAGCAGGGATTTCCGGAATGGGCAGGAGAAGAAGGGAAGCAGCTTCAGGAAAGAATACAAAAGCAAAAAAGAGATGGGAGTCAAGCAGGTGAAATGCAGCAGAAAAGGTTAAACGAAAAGCCGGATCAGGGTAAAGGTCGATAGTGGTGAATTTATGAAGGTGAGAAATCTCGGAATAGCAGGAGGAGCAATTATTTTGCTCCTCCCTCTTCTTTTATTATCAAATAGTTATACTGGTTTTGCGGTATCTAATTCGTATACCGATAATTTGTATTTTATCGGTGAAATAGAAAAAAGTGGTAACATAAGTAACGTCTCCCCATTTTTAGATTATTCAGGTTTTCTGGATTTTAGTTATTGGGGAGATATATCGATGATTGACTTCGATAGGGAGGACATATTTATCGGGAATCGAGTAGGTATACAAAAGAGATTTAATCTCCCAGGTCTTGGCAACAGGAATTATTTGTATATAAATGGCTATAATTTTATCCCTCTTAACTACGAAAATTATGGGCTTAACGAAATATATGGAGGAGATTCCCTGTCTTTTTATATTGGTAATTTTTTATTGGGAGTGGGAGGGAAAGTTGGTTATGTTAACTTTAGTTCCGATTCAGTCGAAGATTATGTTAAACCGGAAATAACAACCGACTTATCAATACCAATGCCTTATTTTTATTTTGTTCCCGGTTTTCATGCCGGTTTGATGCTTTATAAAAATGAACGGATACCTTATTACAATTTTTCGCTTTCTTTAGATTTTCCGCTTACGGGAGACTTTACGATGCTTTTTTCGGGTAATTACTTCTGGTTCTCGGAGCCTGAAAACGATTATCTTCTATCAGATTCGCTTCTTTTAGATCCGTTTTTTGAGAAAGAGGGTATAGCAAGGAATATCAATCTCAATCTTTCTGTAAATAAAGCTTTTCTCGATTATAAATCTTATCTTGACTTATATTTAGGAATCTTCCAAAAGGACTTCTTCGAGATTAGTGATATAGTGAGAAATGAATCGGGATTTTTTGTAAATTTAAGGTATACAAAAATAGTCAATAATAAAACTTCATTCTTTATTAGTTTTAGTTCGCAAGTTAATAACTCCACAATCGAAGAACTGAATTACACAAGAAACAACATTGGCGGAGGAATTCAATTGATTTTCTAAAAAAATTTATTAGATTACTATAATGAAATCCAAATCATTAATACTGTTTTCTATATTTCTTATTATAGGAATACTGGCTTTCTTTACTGCCCAAATAACCAATAGTAATATTTCGCGTATATATAAAAGCAGCCATGCAACAACTTTTCAGT
Organism: uncultured bacterium; assembly: GCA_964418485.1. Taxonomy (GTDB): domain Bacteria; phylum Hydrothermota; class UBA3072; order UBA3072; family UBA3072; genus JAFGHJ01. The sequence goes on from CAYQMH010000013.1 coordinate 41,221, forward strand.
TATTATCTGAAATTGCAGATAATTACCAGAGAAGAGATTTAGAGCTTAGCAGAATAGAGGTCAATAATTTACAGAATAAAGGTAGGGATATTCTTAAGAGTTATTTGAAAAACGGTGATGTTTCCCTAAATGAAAATCTCTATGGTGTCTGGCTTTACCGTAATTCGATATTGAAAAGTTCTAAGATAAGGTTTCCTGAAATGGAAAAAGTTATCTTAGATTTTTACGCCCACGAACTGAAGGGTAAAGATTATGGTACCCTGATAAATTTAGAAGGTAAGCCCTTTTATCTGGTTACTGTAACGGAAAAGAATTACAGTATTCTTCTTTTATCCCGGGCTACTTATGGTGAGACAGGCGGTATTACACAGGTTCTGGATTCTCTTGTTTCTTCCTCGAATCTGGTTTATTTCGCAATAATCGCTCAGGATGGATCTCCCGTTGTTTATAGCTCTCTTTATGAGGGTTTTCTGCCTGTTAAAGGAGAGGGAAGTCATATTATTGGAACTCCCCGGGGTAAAATATTCCAGCTTGAAGAAGAAAGTAACGGGCAGACTATTGTTGCCGGCTTTTCAATGTATCCGCTTGAGCGCGTTATTGTTGTTAATGATTTGTTTCTCTTAATAGTTATAGTCGGTTTTGCGGTTTTCCTGTCATTGCTTTTATTTAATTTGTCGAAATCCGAGAGGTATAGAATCGATAAGGAAAGAGAGATTCGTCATCTTGAAGAAATTGGGGCTCTTTCTTCGGGTTTCTCACATGAAGTGCGAAATTCCCTTAACACTCTTTCATTACTTGCTCGAAATATGGAAGGAGAACAGGGAGATATTCTTAAAGAAGAAGTAAAAAGGATGAATCTTGTTATGGACTCAATGAAGTTGTTGATACTATCCAGGATCGATAAAGAGCAAATTGATATCGATGATACAATAGGTGAGGCTATATCTTTGATTGATAAAAGAAATAATTCTGTAGAAATAAAATTAGAATCTCCGTCCAAGTTAAAAATAGAGGGTAATAGATCTCTTTTGGTATCTGCTTTTTCGAACATCTTTAAAAACGCTGTTGAGGCGGATGCTGATAAGGTAAGAATTCTTATGCGGAGAACCGGAAATATTGTAGGAATTATAATCATCGATAATGGAAAAGGGATCGATAAAGACAAAATAGCCAGGGTTTTTGAGCCCTTTTACTCGAATAAAAGACAGAGCGGACTTGGTCTTTATTTAGCTCGCAAAATTATCGTATATCACGGTGGTAGTATAAAGATAAAGGGCGGAAGAGAAACAAAAGTAGGTATAATTTTACCGGTAAAGGATTAAAGTTGAAAATTTTAATTGTCGAGGACGAGGCAAATCAGCGGAAATTACTAAGAAAGATTCTTTCGGAAGAAGGTTACAGTGTTTCCGAAGCCGGAAGCGGGGAAGAGGGAGTCGATTTTTTTTTAAAAGGTATTTTTGATCTTGTTCTTCTCGATCGAAAATTACCCGATAAAGAGGGAGTTGAAGTTTTAAAAGAGATAAAGAAAATAAATCCTATTGTTCCGGTTGTAATTATAACTGCATTTGCCAATGTTGCTAACGCCGTAGAAGCTATGAAGGAAGGAGCTTTTCATTATTTGACTAAGCCCATCGACCCGGATGAACTTACATTGATTATAAAAAATGCGCTCGATAATCTGAATTTAAAAAGAGAAAATATAGAATTGAAGGAATCTTTGAGGGAAAAATTTCAGTACGATAGGATTATCTATAATTCCGGAATTATGGAAGATTTAATGTCCCTTATCTTTAGAGCATCCAAAAGTGACGCGAATGTTCTTGTAACGGGGGAAAGCGGTACTGGGAAGGAACTTATTGCCGGCGCCATCCATAACCTCTCTCTGCGAAATGAAAAACTTTTTGTTACTGCTCATATTGCGTCTCTTGCCGAGACGCTTGTGGAATCGGAATTGTTCGGGCATGAAAAGGGTGCTTTTACCGGAGCCGATAAAAGGCGTATAGGTAAATTCGAGTTTGCATCGGATGGTACGATATTTCTGGATGAAATAGGAG
>CAYQMH010000014.1:0-42736 GCA_964418485.1 uncultured bacterium
AGAAGGATATCTCCACCCCCTGAAGAATCAAGACTTTTTCTCATTATAAACGTGATAATTGGTCTTTTCGTGTGTTCTTTTAAAAAACGAATTCAATAGGGTGGTGGGATTTAGTGTATTTAGTGTGTTTCGTGGTTTAAAAAAAATTTGGGCGGTAAAATTTCCAAACTTGACAGACCAATCCAGTGATGTATTATTCAAATATGAAGATACTGAATTTATTGATTATCGCATCTCTCGTGGTGCTTATAATTAAATCTCTTATAGTTACATTAAGAGATATGGAAGGAAGGAAGAAGATGGTAATGAACGGAATAATTATTCTGTTTCTATCCGTTCTTATTTTATCCTCGCTTTTGACTTATTCTCCCAGAGGTGATTTGACTGATAATTTCGGAGGAGTTGTAGGTGCCGTAATCGCAAGAAGCCTGTTCGAAATTTTTGGAATTCTTTCTTATTTTCTGCCGATAATCTTTGTTATCGCTGCCGTTGCTCTCTTTTTGGATAAAGTTAAGTATGTTTTTTATCGAATAGGCGGTTTATTTCTCTGGATATTTTTTATAACTATTATGATTGTATCGATAAATCCGGTGCTCCCTAACGAAAAAAAAGGAGAAATCGGAACTTTAATAGGTTCTTTTCTTTTATCAAAATTAAGCCTTGGTGGGAGTATTACTTTAATTTCTTTTTTTGCGTTGTTGATTCTTTATATTTACCTGCAACCTTCCACGAAGAAGATTAATATCAAACCTATTATCAGTAAGCTTAAAAGTTTCTTACCTGAGAGAAAAGAAAGGATTGCTCATGCGAAGGCCGAAGATAGAGGTATAAAGAAATTCATAAAGAGAGAAAAAAGCCAAACAATACCAATAAAGAAGAAAATAAAAGAAAAACCCGGAAAGCCGGATTCTTATCAAGAAAATTCCGATGAATTCAGCAAAAAATTTCTGAATGCCCTTACAGACCCTGTTCCGGTAGAATGGATGTCGACAGAAACGGTAAACAATTATAAAAGTATAATAGAAGGCAAATTGGAAAGTTTTGGAATAACCGGAAGTATAACGGGAGTGTTGAGAGGGCCGGTTGTGAGTCGTTTCGAATTCAAACCCGACCTGGGTATAAAGTTGTCAAAGATATCGAATCTCGCAAACGATCTGGCGCTGGCGCTCCACGCCGAAAAAATAAGAATTATCGCTCCTATACCCGGAAAAGGGGTTGTGGGAATCGAAGTGCCTAACAAAAACAGGGAAACCGTATTTTTAAAAGACCTTATAGCGAACGAAGCTTTTCGTAATAATAGCTCTATTACTTATGTCCCAATCGGAAAAAATATAACCGGTAATCCTTTTTACTATTCCATTTCTCTTATGCCTCATATTCTTATTGCGGGAGCTACCGGTTCGGGAAAATCTGTTTTTATAAACTCAATAATAACTTCTCTGTTATACAGGGCGACACCTAGTGAAATACGTTTTATAATGATAGATCCGAAAAGAATAGAACTCTCTGTTTACAACGGTATACCGCATCTAATTAGAAGTGTTATAAACGATCAATCGACAGCATTACAGTATTTACTTAAGAGTCTTGAGTGTATGGAACAGAGATATAAGGAATTTGCTCGAGTTGGCGTGCGTAATATTCAGGGATACAACAGTAAAATAAAAGATAAAAAACCCTATATTTTTATAATTGTCGATGAACTCGCAGATTTGATGATGCGAAGTGGTAAAGATGTAGAAAATGCTGTAATAAGGCTTGCCCAGATGAGTAGGGCAGTAGGGATACATCTAATATTGGCTACCCAGAGACCGTCGGTGGATGTAATAACGGGGTTGATAAAAGCTAATTTTCCCGCGAGGGTTGCTTTCCAGGTCGCTTCCGGTCACGATTCTAAAACCATTCTGGACTCGAGAGGTGCGGAAAAACTTCTGGGTAACGGGGATATGCTTTTCATTCCGCCGGATGAAGGTATTGCTAAGAGATTACACGGACCCTACATAACCGTTGAAGAAGCGAGAAGGATTGTCTCAATTATAGGGCTTGCTCATTTAAGGAACTTACTAAAAAATCAGTTTGAAAATCCTGATAAAATATGCGCATTGGCGGAAGAAGAAGATGTGCTCGATGCTCTTGCGGATAGAACGCTGCCCGGAGCAGCTGAGAGAATAGAGCAGTTCAGCAAATTACTCGATATTCGCTTCGGTATAGATGAAAATGAGTTCACGGAATTTGTAGATAAGCTGGATTATTATCCTCCTACGGAAGAGATTGAAGAATTTCTTGCACTGGAGGAGGGTCCTGAAGAAGTAGGTGAGCTTGACGAACTTTATAATGAAGCAAAAGAAATTATAATAGATCAGCAGACCGCTTCAGTATCACTTCTGCAGCGTAAGCTAAAAATTGGTTATGCGCGCGCAGGAAGGTTAATAGACCAGTTAGAGAAAACAGGCGTTGTTGGGAAATTTAAAGGGTCAAAGCCGAGGGAAGTTTTAGTAAAGAGGGAGAGGTAGAATGATATTCCTATTTATTTTACTTTCTTCGATATTAACGGAAGTCTCAGAAAATCTAAAAGAAGTGAAATCACTTGAGTGTGAATTTACCGAACTTCTTCTTTTCGAAGGAGATACCTTAATTTTCGGCGGCAGGGTGTATGCTGAAAGAAACAGAGCGAGAATAGATGTTTATAATCCCGAAAGAGAAGTTATGATTTTTAAAGGAGATTCTGTTTTTATCTGGAGAGAGAAAACGGGTCAGGTTTATCGCAGACAAACTCCTATGGTTTTCTACAATGTTTTGTTTTCTCCCGCGGTTAATTACAAAGTAGATTCGACCAGTTCTAACTGGGTCCATCTTTCCTCTTTAAAGGATGAAAACAATTATCCTGTATCTGTCCGGTTTAATAAAAATTTTCTGCCGGAGAAAATGAATTTTGTTCAAGGTACAGGTATGGGTATGTTTACTTTCAGTTCGTATAAATTTAATAGGACTTATCCTGAAGATTTCTTTTCTTTAGATTATACTCCGAGTGGGATGGATCAAAGCGGGAAATAATGGTTAGTACACATACAGATAAGCTTTTATTTCTGAAGAACATTTCCGTAGAAGCAGGCAAAATACTCATGAAATTTTTTCGGGGAAATTTTGATATTGAAAATAAGGAAGGAAGTGAACTTTTGACAACTGCCGATAGGGAATCGGAAGAATTAATTATTTCCGAGTTAAGAAAAGAATATCCTGAAATAGAAATAATAGCAGAGGAAACAAAGCCGGGTAACTGGCAAGAAAAAGAAGCCTTTATTGTTGACCCTCTGGATGGAACAAATAATTTTTCTTTCGGAATTCCGATGTTTTGTGTTTCTATTGCATACCAGCTGGACGGAGATTTGAAAATAGGGGTTATTTATGATCCATTACATGAGGAATTGTTTTATGCGGAAAAAGGAAAGAATGCTTTTTTAAATGAGTCTCTTATTACTGTTTCAAAAAGAAAGAAACTAAGCGATTCGATTATTGCAACCGGGTTCCCTTACATAAAAGAGAGAGAAGAAGATTCTAATATACATGAGTTTTCTGCTATTCTTATGAGATCGAGAGGAGTCCGGCGTATGGGTTCCGCGGCGCTAGATCTTTGTTATGTTGCCTGTGGCCGTTTTGATGGTTACTGGGAACAACATCTTAAAATATGGGATATCTCAGCCGGCGGATTAATTGTGAAGGAGGCGGGAGGTAAAGTTACTAATTTTTCCGGAGACAAGTGGGATCATAAATCTGGTAACGTCATCGCGTCGAACGGAATCATTCATTCTGAGATGAAGGAAATAATAAATAAATTATGAGCAGACCCTCATGGCATGAGTATTTCATGCAAATAACAGAGCTTGTAAGTACCAGAGCGACCTGCCTCAGGAGAAAAGTCGGGGCTGTTATTGTGAGGGATAGGCGCATATTAACTACCGGATACAACGGACCACCTGAAAATATAGTGCATTGCGAAGAAAGGGGTGGATGTCTTCGGGATGAGCTCAATATTCCTTCCGGACAGAGAATGGAACTATCAAGAGCGATACACGCCGAGCAAAATGCCATAGTTCAGGCAGCTAAAATGGGGATTTCTATCCAGGACTCTACTCTCTATGTTACTACCCATCCGTGTTTTACCTGTGCTAAGATGTTGATAAATGCCGGGGTAAGAGAAATTATTTACAAAGATGGTTATCCGGATGAATTCGCAAAGGAAATATTCGAGGAAGCAGGAGTTAAAGTTATTAAGTTTGAGGAACTTATAAAAGAAAAAAAAGAAAGGAACAACGAATAACACTAATAGCACAAATAAAAACAAAATATTTTTTTATATTAATGAAATGATTTTTTTTAATCCATTCGTGAAATTTGTGCAATTTGTTGTTAATAATTTGATTGGAATGGTAGGCGGTTGGGTTGTTGGGAGTTTAAGAGAAAAGGTCCTTTTAATCTGTGTTCATCTGCGTCCTGTAATTAGGCTGGGGTTCAGTGGGCTTTGTCTTTTAATGGTTTGCAGTTTAAGTCTCCGTTCCCAGGATTTCGAGGAACTCTCGTACGGTAAATTCATAGATGTAGATGTGAAAATAAGAACTTTTCTCGGAGATTTCTCCAGGAATTATTACGGTAACCAGGCTCCTTCAAAGCTCGATATTTTGTGGAAAAAATTTCTCGGCAGCGGGAACACAGTTGTTTCTCGAGAAGAAGGAGAAACAAAATGGTCAGGGTGCGGATGGACCGGGCAGCCCCTCTTAGTAGAAGAAGACGGCGAATACTATTTAATACAGGGAGCTTATGACCATAATTTAAAGAAAATCGACGCGAATACAGGTGAAACCATCTGGGAATATGAATATGATGATGTTCTTAAAGGCACAGGCACAATTTGGTCGAACAAGTATGCAGGGAACTTCGGTAAGAGCCTTATAGTACTTCAGGGCAGCAGAAGAGGTGTAAAAAATTCTCTTTACTCCGATAAAATTCCGAGTTACAGAGCAATCTCTTATTTCTACGGTATTGAGTATTGGAGGTTAGATGTAAAAAGAACTGCGAGTTACAGCAGAGATGTGGATGCTTCTGCTCTTATTCTACATGATACCGTTTACATTGGTTTGGAGAATGCAATCTTTACGGTGTTAAATCCAAATCCGGATAGCACCATAAAGAAAGATGGTATGGTTCAGCCTAAAATATATCAGGAATTGAATCTTTATGACAGCAAAGATATTGCAAAACACAGGGGAAATCTGGTAACCGAATCCTCGCCATGTATTTTAAACGGCCGTATTTACATAACCGCTGGTTCCGGACATGTTTACGGTTACAATCTTGACACTAAGAAAATCGATTGGAATTTTTACATAGGTTCGGATATGGATGGCTCTCCCGTTGCTACCGAAGATAGCTGTATACTTGTTACTGTTGAAAAACAGTATATAGAAGGTAGGGGAGGCGTATTCAAGCTGGATCCTTCAAGGAGAGAATCCGAAGCGGTTGTGTGGTATTTTCCAACGGGTAACGCCACATTGGCGGAATGGCAAGGAGGGGTTATAGGTTCTGCCGGTGTAAATGATAGAACAAGGCTCAAAGGGTATCCTTACCTTGCCGCATTTTCGGCAATCGATGGATACCTGTATGTTGTCAATCATAAGGAAATAGACGAAGCAAAGGGAAAAGTCTACGGTCCGGACAACAAGACAACTTATCCTACGCCGAAGCTCGTATTTAAGAAAAGAATAGGCGGCTCGATTTCTACGCCAATTATTGTCGGTAATAAACTAATTGCTGCAGGATATGGTGGAATATATCTCTTTGAATTTGATGAAAAGGGTAATTTTGAGTTACTCGACAATAAATACCCCGGAGTATTCGAGGCAACACCTATTGCATGGGACGGTAAGATTTACGTTGGTTCAAGAAACGGATATCTGTACTGTTTTGGGGAAAAAGAAGACACCATCTCATCCCCCAAAAAGATTTCTGAACCACAGAGAACACAGAGCAACACAGAGAAAAAATGAATTGTTGTTTAAAAAGCAACCCACAACACCGAATTAATCTCACACAAAGACGCAGAGAACACAAAGTTTTTTTGTTTCTTTTCCTATTCAACCATTCAACTATTTATCAATTTAACTATTTTTCTAAACCATGGACTAAGAAAAATTAACTAGGGGGTTATTATGCTAATTGAAAAACTTTTAGATAATTTAGATATACCTACGATTGTTGTACTTGCTGTATTTGGAGTGTTATTAATTGCATATCTCGTTGTGAAAATTTCCGGCATGGTACTTAGCAAGAAACTTAAACCTCTTGCTGAAATGCTTAATGCCGAGATAAAGTCTTCTTTTCTGGGAGGCACTTATATTAATGTATTGAATTACGGTCCGGAGATGCATTTAAAGTTAACCCTCGGAGGGAAAGATTCTCCCGCGTTTCTGTTTCTGGAATTGCACAATCCCGTAGGTTTTAAATTTAAAATTGTTAAGAAGCAGGCTTTAAATCAGATGTTTTCTCTATGGGGAAAAGAAGTTGAACTTGGAGAACCATCTATCGAAGAAGAGTATCTGATTCGTTCAGATAAACCGTATGAGGCAAGTCCTTATTTGGTGGATTACAAGAGGATCGAAGCGATTAAATATTTTTTTGAGAATGGTTTCAATAAAATAGAAGCAAACGCGAAAGGTATTTATACAAGCAAAATGAATTACACCGAAGAAGATCTGGCGCTTGGAAAAGTTCAAGCCTACCTAGATAATTTAAATAGTTTTTCTCGAATGTAGCCTTGCCCTCAAACCCGAGTTTGAACCACAGAGACCATAGAGAAAAAAGAACTCACAGAGCACACAGAGAAAAAATATATTTTGTTTTTTCAAAATCCACCACTCCACCAGTTTTTACATGCAGGATACGTGGAAATTATAGTTTTTGTTTTTTAAGCTAAAAGCCGAGGCTGTGACAAAAGTCCAAAATTAACGAATTTGCAAAAAATAAGTTTTTGAAAAGCAATAACTTAATTTTCTGCGATTTGCAAAAAAGGGGGTTTTGGCACAGCCTCAGCCAAGGGCGAAAAGCTAAAATCTTTTTTTAAGCGGGTTTTACCTCTGGAGCAATAAATCCCTGCGGGGGATTAGCTTCAATAATTTCCCCGAATTTTTCTTCGTATTTCTTCACGTTGTCTTGTAGAGCATTGATTATACGTTTCATATGCCCGGGGCTTGTAATAACCCTGGCTGTGACAGTTCCTGCCGGTGGAGATGCCATTATAAAATCCATAACGAATTCCTCTTTTGTATGTAAAACAATCATGTGATTAGCGTATGAGCCACCCATTATTTTTTCCGGAAATCTTACCTTAATTTCTTGTTTATTTTCTTTCATAAATTACCTCGCTTTTTTTAAGTATATATATAGTGAAAAATTAGTCAAGTACGGTGCAGAGCACCGGGTCGTGCGTCTTGCGTCGTGAGTCTTGGGTCAAAACAAAAAAAATAAAAATATTCGTGTCATTCGCGCAATTCGTTGTTTCTCGTATTTTTTTAGGGAGGTGGTGGATTTAAGCGGCAAAATATATTTCTTTTATTCGTGTTTTGCGGTGTAAATCTGTGGCTGATTATGAATTGGGGGGTGGGGTCCCCCTTGACTACTTAGCCTTTTCACGTTAATATTATATATGTCACTTACGAAGAGATCGATATTATTTAATTTACGAAAAATAGGAATAAGTTATTTCACTATCACCGATATGTGTGATTTGTTCGGTATTTCCCATAATTATGCATCTCAGATGGCATACCAGCTTAAAATGGAAGAAGAGATAGAAGAAATTGAAAAAGGTAAATATACTTTGCCTGAGGGGTCTGAATATCCTTTTCTAATTGCCTCGAAAACCGTACAGCCTTCTTACATTTCATTTAAAACCGCTTTATCTGTTTATAGGACAAAGAAGGTCCCTGATGCTGAATGTTATTACGTGGCTACTCCGAAACGTAAAAGACCTATTGTGTTTAAGAAATACAATTTTAAATATATTACCCTTAAACCATATAAATTCTTCGGATTTTGTCAGTTGAACGTAAATGGAAACGAAGTTGCAATGGCAGAACTCGAAAAGGCAATTGTGGATTGTCTGGAAGAAACAGAATATGGTCCGGATTTAATTAATCTTAAAGACATTCTAAAAGATTTTCTCGATGTTATTTCAATAAAAAAACTTATAAAGTATGCTATTAGGTGCCATAATAAAAGTTTGTTGGCACGCCTGGGCTATTTACTCGAAACACTTGATGTTGAAGTTCCTATAAAAGGAGAATATCTTCCTAAAGATTATGTGAAATTTGATCCGTCCGGCGAAAGACAGGGAAAATGGATCGCCAGATGGAATATTATCGATAACCTGTAATTCTCACACAGAGACACAGAGAACACAGAGTAACAACAAAAAAATATTTTGTTTGTTTAAAACCACCCCCCACCAAGAATACGAGAAACAACAAATAGCACGAATAACACGAATATTTTTATTTTTTTTGTTTTGACCCAAGACTCACGACGCGCGACATACGACTCAGTTGATATTCCTATTTACTTCTTTAGCCAGTTTCTTTACTCTTACCATTTCTTTTCCTTTCTTCTTATAATGGTAATACACGGTGTTATTGGTAAAAAGAGGATCCGGTAAATTTTCTTCCATTTTTGTTCCCGGTATAGGGGAAAATTCCGCAAGAGATATTTTTACTCCAATTTTTGCAACGTAAAGAATTGATTGTTCTACAGATTGAAAACTCATACCAGGCATTCCCGCGAGAAGATAGGTAAAAATATCTTTATTCTTATATCCTGCTGCTTTTAAACTTTCTACCGCTTCCCGGAATTCACTGTTTGAAGTTTTCATATAAAGTTTTCTCTGTGAATTCTCATCGGATGTTTCAAGCGAAACCCTTGGTTCTTTAAATCCTGCCTGGAACATCATTTTCGCGACATCTTTAGAGATAAAACGCGAATGCAGACCATTCGGGGTAAAAAAGGAAACATTCATTTTCTTTGCTAATATCTTTTTACATAGATTTATAAATCTTTCTTGTGGAATTAAAAGAGCATCATCGTAAAAGGCAAATTTCTTTATCCCTTTTTTGTATAAATAGCTAATTTCCTCTACAATTTGTTCTTCCTCTTTATCTGTTTTGTTCGAACAAAGGGAGGAAGAAGCGCAGTATGGACAGTCAAAAGGACACCCGAGAGACGTACACAAACAGGCGTAACTCGTATTAGAATAATGTGAGTAATCAGGAGGAGAGAAGTCTCTAAAATGCGCAGGTATCGTGAAATTTAATTCTTTTATGTATTTTTCTTTTCGCGAGTATATTTTATTAAAACCAATGTTACTGGCATGCTCCGGCAAAAGAGATGCATATATTCCGCCGAGGAGCAAAACGCAGTTTAGTCCAAGTTCTTTTATAATTTCTTTTATCTCGATTAATCCGGGATACCAGTATGTCATGCTGCAACCAAGCATTACAACTTCAGGCTCAAAATCCTTAATTCTTCTTTTAATAATATCGGCAGGTAACCCATATCGCTTAAATTTACCGGGAATATCTTTCAATATTTCAGGTTTTTTAATTTTTTGATATTTAATTTTACCCCTGCCAAAAACGTCACTTTCCAGGTTTTCAAAGTAAGAATCAAACCGGTTAACAGTATCCAGCAAACAAATCTTATGGCCTTTTTCTTTTAACATGCCGGAGAGATATAAAAGCCCAAGAGGCTTCATCCAGAAGTCATAAACTGCAAAATCATATATGGGTGGATTTATAAGTAAAATCCTCATAAATAAAAAATGTAGTTGGTGTGTGGGTCGGTTAGTCCGTTGGTCGGTTTTTTTAACTCACCAACACACTTACACACTAACTCACCAACAAATTTTAACATATTTTTCCATTTCAGGGGTCTTGCTATGCGGTTAATAAGAACCAAATTTTATTAGAGTGATATTATTACTTATTTTTCTGTAAAAAGTTACTCCTTCCAATCGTCCAACCTTCCATTCTTGAAATGCAAATATTTATAAGATTGTCCCTGTGTATCGACACCATATAACCACTTTTCAACAGATCCCCATGAACCGTCTCTTTTATCTATTTGATCGGGCCTTCCCCAGCTGAATAAGGCTTGTTCGGTAGTCATACCCTTGAAAACTTCGCCATTTATAATTTTGTCTATTACTATGTCAGGATATAAATAATACTCCCTTAAGTATCTTCGTTTTGCCTCATCCGATAACCCCGAATATTCTGAAGCTCCGTACCTCTCAGGTACGCTAAAGCCGACCTGTCTGAGGTTGCCTGATTCACACGAAACAAATAAAATCGTTAAACATAAAATTAATATTTTATTATATAAGCTCATTAAAAACTCCTTGTCTTTATATGAAACTATAGGTTAATTAAACGTTTGTCAAGGGTAATTCAGATTCTTCTAATCTGAATTGAGTGGCGAGTCATACGCTATGAGTTCTGAGTCAATCATTAGGGTTTGGGATTTGGAGAAAATAGTCAATAGTCACTGTTACGAGTCGTGAGTCATGTATCTTGCGGGCGTGTTGCCCAAAACCAATAGAATAAAATAACACAGTTCACATTGTTATTGCGAACTCTTCTTCACGCCTTTCCACCGTGACGCAATCTCCACGTATAGCTTGCAATTAAGCCCTTTAATTTTATCACAAGAGATTACTTCGCGAAAGTCGAGCAAGAGGACAAATTCGCAAAGACATTACTTTGGATAGCGAAAAGCCTTTCGGCAACACGCCCTTGCGTCTTGAGTCAAAAAAAATAAAAATATTAAAACCATTTGTGTAATTTGTGCTATTTGTTGTTTCTCTTAGTTTTGGTGGGGTGAGAGTTTTAAACAAATAAGATATAATTTTTTGTTGTTACTCTGTGTTCTCTGTGTGAGAATAATTTTCACGGTGTGGTTGGGTACCCCTATTGACAAATGCTTTTTGTCCCTGTATCTTTAATCGTGTTTGAAGATATTAGGCCACCACGTATATTAATTACAGGAGCAGAAGGCCAACTTGGTTCAGAACTGGCTGAGATGTTGGCCGGAGAATATGAAGTTATCGCTGTAGATAAGAAGGACTTTGATATTTCTGAATTCAAAGCGGTAAATAATTTCATAACAAATTCAAGGCCGAATGTTGTAATCCATTCTGCAGCTTTTACTGATGTTGACAGATGTGAGAAAGAAAAAACAAAAGCATTTAAAGTCAATGCGATTGGAACAAGAAATCTCTCTATAGCAGCGCAAAAAGTAGACGCAAAGTTTTTTTATATAAGTACCGATTATGTTTTTGACGGTGAGAAAGAGGGAGAATATTATGAATTTGAATCTCCAAATCCAAAAACTATTTATGGGATGTCGAAGCTTCTTGGAGAAAATTTTGTAAAAGAACAATTAAATAAATTTTTTATATTTAGGATAGCTTGGCTTTATGGTAAGAATGGAAAGAATTTTGCAACTAAGATGATCGATTTATCCAAAAAGAAAAAGGAAATCCAAGTGGTTGGCGATCAAATTGGGTCTCCTACTTGGACTTTCAATGTGGTAGAGCAAATCAGAAAATTGATGCCAACAGATTTTTATGGAACCTATCATTGTACATCTCAGGGTTCCTGCTCGTGGTTTGAATTTGCTGTTGAGATTTTTAAAGAAATTGGTTATGAACCAGAGGGCAAAAATAAAAGTTTTTTAACTTTAAATTTAAAAACAAAAAGTTTAGTGCCGGGAACAAGAAAATCTTTTAAACTTAGGAAAGTTATAAGCAGTGAATTTAAGACACTGGCAAGGAGGCCTAAAAATTCGGTTCTCAAGAATTATATGCTTAAAATACAAAACCTTGATATAATGCCGCATTGGAAGGAAGCTCTAAGCTCTTTTATGGATTCTTTAAAAACTTAGGAGAATATCGAATGAATTTTGAATTTAAGAGACTTGCAATTCCTGAAGTGATTCTCATAACTCCCGGGATTTTTACCGACGAAAGAGGCTTTTTCATGGAGGCCTATAAAAAATCAGTCTTTGAAAAAGCCGGGATCAAGGAAAATTTTATACAGGACAATCATTCAAAATCGAGAAAAAACGTGCTTAGAGGGCTACATTATCAGCTACCTCCCATGAGTCAATCAAAACTTGTAAGGTGTATAAGGGGGGAAGTATTTGATGTGGCTGTAGATATACGAAAAGGTTCTCCTTATTTCGGAGCATGGGTTGGAGAGTATCTGAATGAGGATGACAAGAGAATGATTTTTATTCCTTCGGGTTTTGCCCATGGTTATCTCGTTTTGAGCGAAGAAGCGGAGATTGTTTATAAGGTTGATAAGGAATACTCGAAAGATCATGAAAGAGGTATTTTCTGGAAAGATCCGGAAGTAGGCATAGATTGGCCTCTTTCAGTTTCCCCTATTTTATCGGAAAAAGATAAGAAACTTCCGTTACTCGCAGATGCGGGAGACGATTTTAGATATAAACATGAATAAGGTTAAAAATCCCGGCCTCAAAGTTTTGCTGATTACCGGCGGAGCCGGTTTCATCGGAAGTAATTTTATCCGTTACGAGATAGAAAATTATGATAATGTAGTAATTATAAACATTGATAAGCTTACTTATGCGGGTAACCTTGAAAGTTTAAAAGACATAGAGCAAAAATATGGTTTCTCTTCCGAAAATCAAGAACAAAGGTATTTTTTCATTAAAGGAGATATCTGTGATAGAAAACTCGTGGATTCCCTTCTCTCCGGAAAATATTTTAAAGATAGGGGAATCGAGTGGGGGACTCACGACGCACGACTCATGACTCCTGACGCTATTATTAACTTTGCTGCTGAATCTCATGTGGACAGGAGTATACTTAACGCCGGACCTTTTATAGATACAAATATCAAAGGAACGCAAATTTTACTTGAAGCTGCAAGAACTCACTGGCAAATACGTAACTCGAAACCCGAGACTCGAAGCAGGTTTATTCATATCTCTACAGATGAGGTCTACGGTTCGCTCGGGAAAACAGGTAAATTCACAGAAGTTTCTCCTTTATCACCTAATAGTCCTTACTCTGCGAGTAAAGCTGCGGCAGATTTGGTTTGTAGATCATATTACAAAGCGTATTCTCTTCCGGTTATCATTACCAGAAGTTCGAATAATTACGGACCTTATCAATTTCCCGAAAAGTTAATTCCTTTAATGATAAAAAACGCCTTGGAGGGGAAAAAACTGCCTGTTTACGGAAAGGGAGCTAATGTGAGAGATTGGATATATGTCGAAGATAATTGTCGAGCGATTGACCTTGTCTTAAGGAAAGGGAACCTCGGAGAAATTTACAATATTGGGGGAGGCAGTGAGATAGAGAATATAAAAGTAGTAAAACTGATTTGCGATATACTGAAAACAAATTCTAGGACTCAAAACCTGAGCCCCGAGATTGAATACATCGTCGATCCGCGCGGTCAAGCTCATGATTTCAGATACGCCCTCGATTGCTCTAAAATCAAAGAGAGTCTGGATTGGAATTCCACTCTTGGTTTCGAAGAAAGGCTCCGAAAAACGATCGATTGGTATTTAAGCAATCGGAGTTGGGTAAAGAAAGTTATAACGGGTGAATATCAAGAGTATTATAAACAGATATATACCCGGAATTCGTAAAATTGTATACGTAAACGTAAAAACTTCCGTACAATTACACGTTTCTTTACGGGAACTGTTTTCTGATTAAGGGTTTTATATGAAAACTTTAAAAGTTTGCTATCTCAGTAATTATTACGCTAAACGCTTAACGTTTTCAGCCTTTCTGCCCTTTTTGCCTTCCACAATTTCAAACTCAACCTGATCGCCCTCATTGAGCAATTCGGTGCCGTCTGTAAGTGCAGATGCATGGACGAATACATCGTCTTCGCCCTCGACTTCAATAAAGCCGTAGTTTTTCCTCTGACTGAACCATTTTACTTTACCTTCTGGCATTTTTACTAAACCTCCTGCTTTAAATTACTTACTATTCATCTACCTCAAGCAAGCTGTTAAAAAATACAACAAATCTTCGAGGTCGCACCTACCAGGTATCATTTTTAAAAAGTTAACCTGATAGATAAGATTCCCTCTATGTAGAAACTACACAAGGTAGAAGCTACATTACAGATACAATTATACTCAAAATTCCATAATAGTCAACAGGTAATCTTTATTTTTTTGAAAAATTCTAATTTTTGCCACAAAGGTACTAAGACACAAAGAAAAATTAAATTTTGTTTTTTTACTAAGACTTAAGATCTGAAACCTGAAACTTAATATCCCCCTTGACTTTCCCCTTATAAATCAATAAAATACAGCGATGTCAAAACAAGATAAATGTAGAGATTCGAAAAAAGTTTTAGTTACAGGCGGAGCCGGATTTTTAGGCTCCCATCTTTGCGAAAAATTATTGAGAGAGGGTTACGATGTCATCTGCATGGATAATTTTCTAACGGGAAGAATGAAAAATATCGAACATCTTTTAGGGAATCCTAATTTCACCTTTAAGAAACATGACGTTACGACTTACATAGAAGTTAGAGGCAGCCTGGATTATGTTATGCACTTTGCAAGTCCGGCAAGCCCAATAGATTATCATAAACATCCCATTCACACATTAAAAGTAGGTGCTTTAGGAACATATAATTCTCTTGGTCTGGCTAAAGACAAAAAAGCTACATTCTTATTGGCATCTACATCCGAAGTGTATGGCGACCCTGAAGTGAATCCTCAGAGCGAGGAATACTGGGGGCATGTGAACCCTGTGGGTCCGAGAAGTGTTTACGACGAAGCCAAGCGTTATGCGGAAGCGATAACAACTGCTTATCATAATGTACACAAAATTGATGTCAAAATCGTTCGGATATTCAATACTTATGGACCCAGAATGAGAATTAAGGATGGAAGGGCTCTTCCCGCTTTTATGTGTCAGGCATTAAAAAATGAGCCTTTAACCGTTTTTGGAGATGGCTCGCAGACTCGGTCCTTTTGTTACGTAGATGATTTGATAGATGGAATTTACAAATTACTTATGTCTGATATTAACTATCCTGTTAATATAGGGAATCCTAATGAAATCAGCATACTCGATTTCGCTAAAGAAATATTAAGTTTAACGAAAAGCAAGAGTGAAATTGTTTTTAAAGAGTTACCTGTCAATGATCCGAAAGTCCGCAGACCCGATATAAGTAAAGCCAGAAAACTTCTTAACTGGGAACCGAAAGTTACGAGAGAAGAAGGGTTAAAAAAAGTCCTCGAATATTTTAGAAAGGAACTTGGTATATAAAAATAATGAAAGGAATAATCCTGGCCGGCGGGCAGGGGACAAGACTTTATCCAATAACTCAGGTAATAACAAAACAACTTTTGCCTGTGTATGATAAACCGATGATTTATTATCCTCTTTCGGTTTTGATGCTGGCTGGGATTAATAAAATACTAATAATCTCTACTCCGAAAGATTTAAAGCGTTATAGAGATTTGTTCGGAGATGGTTCCCGACTCGGTTTGGAATTGAGTTACGAGGAACAAGCGGAGCCCAACGGAATAGCAGAGGCGTTTATAATAGCGGAAAAGTTTATTGGTGTTGATAGCGTTTGTTTGATATTGGGTGATAATATATTCTATGGACACGGGCTGCCCGAACTATTAAAAAGTGCGGTAAATCAAATTGAAGTAAGGGGGGGTAGTGTAATTTTTGGGTACAGCGTGAGTAATCCCCGAAGATATGGAGTCGTTGAATTTGATAGAAACGGTGGGGTCTTATCTATTGAAGAGAAACCAAAAAACCCAAAGTCCAATTATGCGGTGACAGGGCTATATTTTTATGATAATAATGTAATCGATATAGCGAAATCATTAAATCCATCAGCCAGAGGAGAGTTGGAAATTACGGATGTAAACAATGAATATCTTAAAAGAAAAGAATTGAATGTAGAACTCCTTGGGAGAGGTTTCGCCTGGCTGGATACTGGAACATATGATGATCTGTTGGAAGCGGCGAAATATATAGCTACAATAGAAAGCCGTCAGGGTTTAAAAATTGGCTGTATCGAGGAAATTGCATATAGAAAGAGATTTATTAATAAAAGAGATTTGCTAAAAATCGCTGATAAGTATAATAAAAACAATTACGGAGAATACCTCAAAAAAGTTACAGAAGAATAAAGTGCTTGTGCGATGGTAGTTCTGCTAATTTTATTTATAATTTAGAAAAGATTTTAGTTTAAGGTTTCTTATCATTTTTTTTCCTCCCACTTGCCCCGAAAAGTGATCAAAAAAGATAAAAGTACAATCTTAAGATCCAGGAGGATGTTGTAATTCTTAATGTATAATAGATCATATTTGATTTTATTTTCGAATGGAATATACTTGGGGGCGTAAACCTGTGCGAGACCTGTTAGGCCTGGAGTTATAGAATTACGGATATGAAAATCCGGGATATCCCAGTAGTTCTCATATTTGCTGCCGGACATCTTAGTCTCTTTTGGATGCATTGGGCGGGGACCGACAAAACTCATATGACCTCTTAATATTGAAAGTAATTGTGGAAGTTCGTCAATGGCGGTTTTTCTTATGACATCACCGACTTTTGTTACCCTTTTATCTTTTTCGTGTGCATGAGATGCAGGGCATTCTGTGTGTGCCTTTTTGTCCATTGAACGGAATTTCAAAACTTTGAAGATTTTTCCGTTTTTCCCTACTCTTTCCTGTGTAATAAAAACAGGACCTCCCGATTCCATAATTATAACAATAGAAACCAGAACCCAAATAGGACTGGATATAATCAAAAATGCTCCGGATAAAAGTATATCTAATGTGCGTTTTAGTACTTTGCTTGAATTACCTCCCAATATAATCCCCTTATAATTTGTTTTCTTCTGAGTTTCCCCTTGATGGGAAATATTAAATGGGAAAGCTTTTTCCTTACGATATTAAAGATGATAGTATATTAAGATATTCTTTTGCTTTTTCTTTCCGGGTATATTTGGAGAGGATAAAGTCTCTACCGCTTTCACCTAGATTTTTTCGGAGAATTTCATCTTCTTTTAACTTGGTTACTACATTAGCAAGTTTTTCCGAATCTGCCGGTGGTATATATACGCCGCCTTTTCCTCTTTCCATAACTTCTCTTGCCTGACCATCTACACCTAAAATAACGGGTCTTCCGCATGCCATAAATTCGAGCATTTTAGTTGGAATGACGGTTCTAAATATATTTGCATCTCGGAGGAGTACCGTACAGGCGTCAGAAATATTTATGTATTTTGGAATCATATCCCTTGACTGGAAATCAAGAAATGTTACATTTTTGAGGTTCTTTTCCCTGGAAAGGTTAACCAAATAATCTTTACGTGCTCCCTCTCCCACCATAAGAAAGTGTATGTTATCTTTATCTTTCAGTATATCCGCAGTTTCGAGTATTGTTTCCAGTCCGTGGGCATAGCCGTGAGTTCCAATATAGGAGACCACAAACTTGCCGTCGAGTTTTAATTCTTTTTTAAGGTTTTCAACACCATCGATTGGGCAGAAGTGATCTGTCTCTATTCCGTTTTCATTTACTGATATTTTGTTCGCATTTATTTTCTTTCTTTCGATTAATTCTCTTTTAAATTTTTCAGTTACCACTACGATATGATCAGACTTTGAATAAAGAAAATCAGCTAATTTGTCTATTGCTTTAATAAATAATGATTCTTCGGACCCAATCCCCGATCCGATAAGAGATTCTGGCCATAGATCTCTTATTTCTAATATAAAAGGTTTTCTCTTTACCAAACTTATTAGATAACCGGAAAGTCCAACGAGTAATTGAGGTGATGTGGCAATTATAACATCAAAATCTTTCAAGCGAAGACCTGTTATTAATGCTGAAAAAAAGAAGGATGTATAATTTAGAATTCTTTCCAGAGGCTTGCCGTTAGGGATTGTTAAGAGCCAGGTTCGTACGATTTTACATCCGTTTACACTTTCTACGTGAACTTTCTTTTTTATTTTGTCTCTGTATTCGGGAAATAGTTTACCGGTTGGATGGTTTGGGAATCCAGTCAAAATAGTTACATGATGTCCTTCCTCTGCCCAGTGCTTGCCGACTTCTGCTACTCTCGCAGAAGGTGCACCCATCTCCGGAGGAAAATATTGAGATATGTACAATATTTTCAAATCTAAAATCTCCTTACCTTAAATAGCATCTTTTGTAAAAGAGCTCTTCCTTTCTTCGTGGGACTCATTAAATATTGGTCCCATTTTTTTTTCCATTTTTCAAACACTTCTACCTCTGATATTATATATAAAATTTCTAATTGCGCAAGGTGTAAATTGTGATAAAAAAAACTCGCCAGATTTTGTCTGCCCGAGGTGAGGTCATAAAGGGACCAATAACCGGTATCGAATTTACTCAAATTTAATATCAAGGTATTCACGAATGAATCGAAAGATTTTTTAACCTTTCCGTCTCCGGTTAAAAGATAGTAATCGTAAATACCGAAAAGTGCCCACATGAAACCATTCAAAATGTGAGATGGGGGAGAGACAATGTATTCTTCGATCCAGGGATTAGCGTTTTCATCGATAAAGATAACGCCACCGTCCTTTATCTCTGTTTTAAGAGAAACGAATGCTTTTTCGGCTGTCTTCCGATACTTGTCGTCTCCGGTATGTTTGTAAATACGCGTAAGCAAGGATATTCCCTGTCCCTGAGCAAGACCAGAGTACCAGGGGGCTTTAAGTGTTTCAACATATCGCCAGTCAAATTTGTGCATCCAAACCCATATTCCCTTCGAGTTTAGGGTGAGATTATCAACCAGCCAATCAGCCTGACGTACGGCAATCTCTTCGCTTTTATTTTCGCCTGTTTGCTTAAAAATATTGTAATGGGCCAATCCGTATTGGGATATGGCAATGGGATTATATTGAGCTCCAATATTTCCGCGATAATCGAGAAGCGGAATTCCGTTTCCATCAAATAAGCCTTTGTATTCTGCTTTGTAACGGAAAGGCATATAATACTGTCCCAGTTTGTCGACTGTTGCGTTCTTGTTTATAGCGGGTTTACCGTGCCAGAAACTGAGGTGGCTATTTTTTTTTAGAATATAGCTGTCAATAAACCTTTTATAATGATCGAGGTTCATTAATCGATGAGGATAGGCTTACCGGTTCCGAGTGATTCTTTGATTTTAAAAGTCGTTAAAGTTGTGTAATAAATTGATTCCATGGAAATTGGAGAAGGCCTGCCCTGCTTAATTGAATTCGCAAACTCAATAAATTCATTTTTATGTCCTTTGTCCTGGGATGATCCGAGCATACCTGTTTTAAAATTGTTTATAACTTCAACATGACGGTCACAGAAGACTTCTAAGTATTCCTTTGGGAAGGATTTACTCCCGAGAGAGGTATATAAAAGATTCCCTCTTGAACCATCTTCAAAATCGATTAAAACATTGATATTATCCTCTTTGATTATATTTTTATCTCCTTGGGCTCCGGAGGCATAAATTTTTACAGGTTTTGAATCGGTCAAGAATTGCATCAGGTCTATGAAATGGCAGACTTCCCCTATTATTCTCCCTCCGCCGACTTCGGGATCCTGAATCCAATGGTCTTCAGGAATTCTTCCGGCATTTACGCGATAGAACATCATTAAAGGAGTTTTTCGGTTTTTAAATTTTGTTTTTATTCTTTTTGCATCGGGGGAGAAACGTCGGTTAAATCCGACCATCAACATTGTTGCCGATTTTGCTTTTCCTTCTGAATTAACTTTATTATATATCTTTAATATCTGTTTTAGCTCGGTTTCGTTAAGGCAGAGGGGTTTTTCTACGTGGATGTGCTTACCGGCTTCCAATGATTCGATTACCATCTTAGAATGCAGATTATGGGGAGTGGTAATTACAACCATATCAATAGACTTGTCTTTTAAAATTTCTTTATAGTCACTTGTTGTATATTTACAACCGTACTGTTTTCCTATATAATCGGCGATTCTCCCTTCGGAATCGGCAACTGCATCTAAGGAAGTTTCCTTTAAATTTTTTATCACAGGTATCAATGTACTTCTGGCAAAATTTCCCCCACCAATAATACCTACCGAGATTATATTTTTCTTCTTATCAAATTCTTTTGTTTCTTTGAGTATTATCTTCTTTTCCGTTTTTTCTTCAACATCGTACCGGATGACTACACCGGTGAAGTCTTCATTGTTCGGATTTTTTGTTATGAGTTCGTAAGCTTTCATTGCATTATCTATTTTAAAAGTATGTGTTATCATAGTATTAAGATTTAGTTTATTTTCGGATAATAATCTAATAAATTCTTTCATATTTCTATTTTCAGTCCAGCGAACATAACCGATAGGATAATCCAGACCTTTTTCCTCATAATTTCTATTATATCTTCCCGGTCCATAAGAACGGGATAATTTGAAATCGAGTTCCTTCTCATAAAAAATGTTTCGAGGAATTTCCATACCCGTGAGTCCTACGGAGGAGACTCGTCCTCTTTCTCTGCATATCGAACCCGCAGTTTCGATGGGCCCGCTGCTTTCTGTAGAAGCAGTAATGATAACCGCGTCAACTCCTTTACCATCAGAAAAATTCATTGCGGTTTCCATTAAATTGTCTTTCCCGATAACGATCCCCTCATCAATTCCGTATTTTTTGGTCTCTTCGACTCTTTTCGGATTGACATCTATTCCCAGAACCGGCATTCCGTATGCTTTAAGCAATTGAACAGTGATTTGTCCTAAAAGTCCCAATCCTATAACCGCGACTTTTTCTCCGGGGCTTAACTCACACCTTCTTATACCCTGCATTGCAATAGCGCCCAGAGTGACAAATGAAGCTTCTTTTAAGTTGACGTCTCGAGGGACCTTAACGGCAAGATTCTCCGGAATACAGACTACTTCGGCGTGTGAAGCATATCCTGCGCCGGCACAAGCGACAAAATCGCCCTTCTTGAATTCTTCTTCCCCTTCTCCGGTTTCGATTACTTCTCCGGCACTGCTATATCCGAGAGGTACAGGTTCTCCCAATCTTCTCATTGCCGCTTTATAGGTGGTAATAAGACCGTCGGTTTTAATCTTGTCGAGAATTTGTTTGACAAGTTCGGGCCTTGACTTTGCTTTAGCCATAAGGTTCTTTTTCCCAAATTCGATCATTGTTTTCTCGGTTCCGGCGCTTACCAGGGAAAAATGATTTTTGACCAGTATTTTCCCTTTAGAAAGAGAAGGTACCGGAACATTTTCAACTGTTAACTTACCTGTCTTATAATTTTGAATTACCTGTTTCATCTTTTAATTAACGTTTATTATATGCGTTCATGAGGATTTGTAAAGTCTCTCTCTCTTTTTTTCTTCAGAAATTATTTGCCCTATCTAATCCTTTTAAAGTAAGTTCTTTCCGTAGTTTTTTATTTTTCAAAGTCTTTGTTATCTTTCTTACTGTTTCTTTGGGTTAAATAATAATCTCGCCCCAACAAGAATTTCATAAACAGGGGATTGGTAGTTTTTGTATTAAGAACTTGTGCTTTCCGCTTTCAGTTCTCTTTATTTCCTCTACGTAAGTAAATGTGATTTCCAAAGTTCCGTTAACCGATTTTAATATTTTATTCTTAATTTCTTTTTCATCAATTTTAGTATAATTTTTCGTTTTAATTATTTTTATTTCAATAATGCCTTCTTTCTCCTGAGAAATCTGCAATTTTTCAATTTTCTGAAAAGCTGAGAAATGTAAGGCAAAAATAAGAGAGGTTAAGGGAACTACACCGCCGTCTTTCCTGATAACATATTCTTGATCACGACCTTCTATTCTTTCTAATAATGGATAATCCCGACCGCATTCACATTTTGTTGGAATTCTTTTCCCAATATCGCCGGTTTTATATCTGATAAATGGCATCAAATAATTGTTAAATCCGGTTGCAATAATTTCTCCTTTGCCTTCTTCATCTTCCGAAATTATGTTACCATTTTTATCCACCACTTCTGTAACACCATATTCGGTGTAAATATGATAATTATTACTATATTCACAATTTCCGGCTAATGAGACACATTCACTCTGTCCGTACCAGCTAAATACCCTGCATTGAAAAGCTTTTTCAATTAATTTCCTCTGTTGTATATAAATATTTTCCGAACCACATAGAATAACTTTTATCGAATCTATAGGATCCTCGTTATTGTTTAACATATATTGAGCTAAAAGTGTTATTACTGAAGGATATGCTTGAATGCTTTTCGGCCGGAACTCTCTTATTCTTTCTATGTATTTTTTAATTATTTCTTCTTTCATTTTAAATGAAGATAGAAATAGAGAATTTTCAATCGGATCATAATCACCTAAAATATTATTTACATGGTAACCTTTTAATACAACCGATCTTTCTCTTTTTTCGGGGAAACAGTCAACCCATCCCCACTGTCTATACATAAATGCTAATTCACGAGGCCTTGTTCTACCTTTCTCCCAGTAAAATTCTAAAGGAGTTCCTGTTGACCCTCCTGTATTAAAGAACTGCTTTTTTGATTCGGGATAATTGGTTGCTGTAAGATCTTCAAAATTATCTCTAACTAACTTTTTTGTTAAATACGGTAATTGTGCCAGTTCACTAATACTGTTAATATCTTCTGGTTTCAAATTTCGTTCCTTGAATACTCGATTATAGTAAGGAACATTATTGTAAGCATGCTTTAGTAATTTTTTTAATTCGCTTAATTGCCAATCTCTTAATTCATCTCTCGCCCACCACTGTGATTCTTCTAAAAGATTTTTATATTTTACATAATCTTTTCCGAATCTATATCTTAATGGTATAATGGAATACGCTCCTCCGAAGATACTTTTGAACCAATTTGGGCTTTTCCTATATAAATTTTTATATTTATATATATAATCTTCGATCAATTTAATAGATCCTTTTTGATTCTTTTATTCATAATTTATCTGTGATAGCTCTTATAATCTTAACACCTTGATTTCTTGTCTTTAGCCATAGTGAACGCAGAACATCGGAAGAATCACCTTTCATAACTGGCAGCAACTTGCCTCGACTTTTATTTTCTTTAAAGAATTTAAAGTACTCTTTATCATTTAATTCGAAGGGGGCAGATAGTGCCTTTAGTCTACTTAAATCAGGTTTGTCAATAGGCTTTATTATTAAAGCATGGGTCTCAGGATTATATTCTGTAACAAATAAATCTGCGTGTTTGGGTTTTTCGGAATTGTATTTAATTATCAAACCTGGATTTCTTAACCTATTCTCCCAATCTCGGAAATGGGCATAAAACCTTAACGGCAGATAAAAATTACCAAGACTATAAGCTATCATTCTCCCACGATAATATTCAATACCTTGCATTAGGTGCGGATGGTGCCCGACTACCAGGGTAGCTCCGGCATCAACCAGAGAATGCGCAAGTTTACGATGTGCAGGTAATGGATATTTTTCATATTCATAACCCCAATGACATATCACGCAAACTTCATCATTTCTTTTTCTTAATTTTTTGATGTTTTTTATCATAAAATTTTTCTCTAAAGGTGCAACACCCGGATTATTCATAGTCGCGGGGACCGCATCGGTTGATGTCCAGGCGTACGCTGTAAAAGCCCAATTAATACCATTATGTTTAATCTCTAGCGCTTTGCTTGCTTCTAAAATATTCATACCTGCTCCGAAATGCCGGATCGAATTTTTATCAAGAAATTCTATTAAATTCTCAAAACCCTCGTTACCATAATCTAATATATGATTATTTGCGAGGGAAACTATGTTGATGCCCTGGTTTAATATAAATTCTTTTAGGATTTCAGATGAATAAATATTAATTGGTTTTCTTTGTCTTTTACCTAAAATCGTAGATGATTCAAGGTTACCAATGATGATATTGGTTCTTGTTATCTTTTTAACAGATTGTATCTCTTTTAAAGCGTCCTTATCAAATGGAAAAGCAAAATCTCCGGTAAAAGTGAGCTTCATTCTGAAATGACCCTGGAATTAATGATTTTTGCCATAATAAATTTCTTCTAAGACAGAAAGAGTTTCTTTTGCAGTTTTTTTCCAGGAAAAATCCTTTACTCTTTTAAATCCATCGTTTATTAATTTCTGCCTTAATTTTTGATCTTGTAGCACCATTTTGATTTTCTCGCTTAGTTCCACCGGGTCATTGGGATTAAATAGTATTCCTCCTTCCCCAACTACCTCAGGAATTGCTGTTGAATTGGCAGCAACAATAGGTATACCCGAACTCATCGCTTCGATTAAGGTATGACCAAAAGTTTCTAAAATTGAAGGAAGAACAAAAACCAATGCATTTTTATACAAATAAGGCACATATTTGTATTTTACCTTGCCCGTAAAGACAACTTTATCATACAGTTCAAATTTTTTGACCATTTCTGCGAGTTTCGTGTAATACTCAGGGAATTCTTTCTTCCCCGCTATTATTAGTTTGGGACAGTCCTGTTTTAATTCTTCGTTAAGTCTTTTGTATGCGCGTATTAGAACCTCAAAATTTTTATGCGGATAAATAGTAGATACAGAAAGTATGTACTTACCATAGTTTTTTATTACACTTTCGAACTCTTTATTAATGCTTTTCCTCCTGGCTTTAAAACTCTCACCGTTTATTCCGTGATATATTGTGATAGTTTTTTGAGAAGGTATATTAAATTTTCGGCTTATAACTGTTTTAGACCAATTAGAAACAAAGATCACTTTTTTTGCCTTCAGAGAAAATAATTTAAGTAGAAATTTTAATATCTCTATTTTTATTATAGAAATAAGAGGCCTTTTTATTTTAATATTAGTAAAAGGGTTAGGATTCCTTATAGCAAGAATCGAAGGCACAGGGGTACATAAGACCGTACTGTCGGCAGGAGAGAATAGAAGGTTGAATTTCCCAAAATGTAGTCTAATTGGAAGAATTAATTGTTCATAAAACATCCTGAATAGAAAGTTGTTACCAGGAATAAAAACAGAAATGAGTTTACAGTTCTCTGGTAAGTCTATATCTATATCTAAGTTTTTCTGAACCAGTATATAATATTTGATATCTTTGTTGGAGCGAGCCAACTCGGGAACCAAATTTTCAATGTATGTGATACCCCCTCCTGCTTTATGAGGGAGAACATTAATCAGAACTTTTATTTTCTTCCTCCTTTTTTAATCTTAGGAGAATTGCTATGCCAATCCAGAAAGAAAACGCAAAAGCACTTCCCACCGAGTACATCCAGCTTTCAAATAAACCGGATACCAATCCTCCTATTACCATACCCGTAATACAGTATGTGGTTTTTTCCTTTGTTTTAATGGGCATTAATAAAATGTAAATTAAAGGGGAAAAAAAGAGTAGAAAACCGGGTATCCCCATTTGAACGGCAATTCCAAGAAAAGCATTATGAGCGGTTTTGCCTGTGCTTGCAACAGAAATATTGTAATAATTAAGTAGCATATCTTCTGTTCCGTATCCATATCCTAAAAGGGGTTTTTCCCTGAGCAATAAAATCATTTTGTCCCAATTTTCTGTTCTACCTGAAGAAAGATCCTTTAAAGCTTCCTCGCTCTTGGTCTCCTCGGTACCTAATCGTAAGTAAGAAGAAGTGGAATCGATTACTCTTTCTCCTATTCCTCCTAAAGTTAGAATAAGAACTATAATAATCGCTCCAATTAATGTTACAGGGATTCGGTATTCCTTTTTAGTATTGAAGAAATAAAATAAGGAGCCAAGTAATGCGCCGAGAAGTCCGGAACGTGAGCCGGAAAGGAAAAGAGTCGGAAGCATCACAGCCAGGAAAATTTTCCCAAAAGTGCTTTTTTTATCGATTGCTTTCCATATTAGAAGAGGGCAAAGCATCGCCGAGATCGACCCAATAGTATTAGGATTGTCAAAATAGCCCCTAAATCTGCCTATTAGTAAAAAGGAAGAAAATGAAGAGAGTAATATAATTAAGCTGAAGAAAAAGGGAATGGATGTTGCGTATAAAATTACATTAATAATTTCTTCCGCTTTTTCTTCTGAATCTACCGTGGGGTAAATGACCCAAAATACTGATAGATAGAGCAAAAGGAAAGTCGCAGATCTATTTATGGTTAGGGCTGGATCGATCGAATAGAATGAAGATAAGAACATTGCGATGATTATTATGAAAATGACTTTATCGATCCATTCTATTTTTCTCGGCAGTTTTTTATTTTTGAAAATATGAGATGCGAATACAAAAACAAAAGTCATGTATGGAACCCATCGTAAGATTACCATAGTACTTTTTATTGCTCTAAATTGAGTCGCGGTAAGTGAAAGGAACAGTACGGTGGAGAATATTAGAAAATTTCTGCTTTTAAGCATCACGGAAACGAGTAGAAGAAGTATAATAGCGCTTATTAACTTTACCCCGATGTTAATAGACAGGTGGTACCTGTCGTAATAACCAAAGAGAATAAGAAAAGCCCCTATAAATATTATGCTATTAAGAATTCTTCGCCGATTTTTAATAAGCATTTTCCTGCTTTTCCGTTTGTTTGAAATTGATTAAATTGTTGAAGAAGTTAAGTATCTGTTTGATTTTAAACATTTGTTTTTGTTTGATTGAATACAATTTTCAGTGCTTTCTTGAGATTTTCCTCACAATAAGAATAATCATGTTTTTTTATAATTTCTCTGGATCTCTTTCCCATGCAGGAAAGTTTTTCAGGATTCGACAACATTCTTTTCAGAATCCTGGCAAGCTCTTCATGATTCCCAGATTCGAAGCAAAAACCGTTTTTCCCCTCTTCCAGTAAATCTCCACGTGAGCCCACCTTATCAGAAAGAACAACAGGAAGGCCTGAAGCCATCGCTTCGTTTACAACGACTCCCCAAG
Organism: uncultured bacterium; assembly: GCA_964418485.1. Classification (GTDB taxonomy): domain Bacteria; phylum Hydrothermota; class UBA3072; order UBA3072; family UBA3072; genus JAFGHJ01. Next base: position 26,946 of record CAYQMH010000014.1, read on the forward strand.
GTTCAACATTGGAAGGTAAAACAAAAATATCCGCTATACTATAGTATTTAGGAAGGATTTCAGGTTTGGTGTATCCGGCGAAAAATACATCATCTATTTTGTGCCTCGTTACGAAATCTTCTAATTCTTTTCTCAAAATGCCGTCGCCGGCAAGAAGAAGTAAAGTATTTTTAAACTCTTCTTTTACAATCTTAAATGCTTTTAACAAAGCAAACACTCCTTTAACTTTTATCAATCTACCGCTGAAGAGAATAATTTTTTTATCCGTAGTTCCAAGTTCCCTTTTTATATTATCCTTTTTTTCTCTGTATTTATCGGATTCTTCAATAAAGAACTGAACATTCGGAGTATTTGGAAAGTAAAATATTTTGGCAGGGTCTGCTCCGTAATTTATTAAATACTCTTCCGAGAATTTTCCTGTCGGGAGATACGCAGACGCTTTCCTAATAATAGGTTTAATGAAGATAGATTTTAATAGGTTTTTCCAAAACTTCCTTTTATTCAATAATTGGCTCTCAGAAGTTAATAGGTAAGGGATATTGTTGTATAATGACCATAGAATAGCGATTACCATTGTGAGATGGTTGTATCCACTGATGATTGTAACATCGAATCTTCCGTCTTGTAGTTTTTTCCAAATTGAGGGGTTAATTTTAGATTCTATGTTACTGAAAGGGACTTTTATTATTCTTCCTGGAAGAATTTCGGAAAAGGCTGAGGTTTTACCCAGATTTAATTCCCAATCTCTACTTGGGGCTGAAGCGCTGCAGTAAAAAACTTTTAAATCGACATCAGGCCATTTGGAAATTTGTTCCAGCAGGGGTGTTCTATAGGGAGTGGGAAGAGAAGTTATATAAGCAATTTTCTTCATTTTTTATTAAAATACTCTAATGAAATTATTTTGCATATTCCAAAACCCGGTATGTTTCCTTCGCGATTTGCTCCCAGGAAAATTTACTATCAGCCAATTTATAAGACTCTTCCCCCATTTTTTTCTTCTCGTCCTTACTCTTATTTACGAAGCCATGAATAGCCGTTTCTAAGGCACTAATACTGCCGGGATTTATCAAATACCCATTATTAGAATTAACCATTGTTGATACGGCTCCTATATCAGAAGCGATTATCGGTAATCGGCTTGCCATTGCTTCAAGGATTACAGAGGGCATACCTTCACCAAGGCTTGGTAATATAAAACACTCAACTTTATTATACCAATCTATCAGGTCTTTTTCGCTTGCTCTTCCTAAAAAAGTAATATTAGGATTCATTGCGAGCTTTTCCAGCGAATTTTTTTCTGGTCCGCTGCCGATTATAAATAATTTTGTATCACGGTTTTTATTGAAAACCTTTATTAATAAATCGACACCCTTATTGTAAGAAAGTCTGCCAACGAATAGAAAAGAATTCGGAATTTTATCCGTGTATTTTTTAGAATCTTTAATATATCCCGGATCGACAGCATTAGGTATGGTTCTTATTTTAGAAGACTTTATCTTTGCTTTTTCTACAAGAATAGCGGTCAGTTTTCCTCCTAATGAAATTGTAATGTCGGAATGCTTTCCCATATAGGAAACGATTTTTTTAAAAAGAGAAGAGTATCTGACACGGGTTTGAAACATCTCGAGACCGTGTGGATTAAAAATGCAAGGGAATTTTCTTCGTTTTACGTAATCGAGGAGGCTGTAACCTTCACTATACCCAACATCATATTTTCTCTTTTTTAAGAATTTACTTATATTTCTTGAATATTGAAAAATTTCGAATAAATAATGACCGGGGAAATAGTAAGCCGGTCTCTCGATAAAAAATTCTTTTACGTTTGATAGGCCTTGAAAATGTTTGCTGCCTCCCTTTGGTTCCAGTACATCGATTTCTATGTCAAATTTGGAAAGATACTTTACTAAAAAAAGGGCGTGTCTTTGTTTTCCTCCTATTGAATCCGGAAATATGCCATCGGTGGCAAATAATAATTTCATCCTTAAAATAGTCCTTTAATCCCCTCTGGAAAGTCGACTTTCGGACTCCAATTCGCTAATTCGGAAATTTTTCTTATATCGGGAATGAGATGCATTCTCTCTGCTTTTCTGATTCTCTCCTTGGACTTTATTATCTTCAGTTTCTCTCCGATTACTTTTTCAAATATTTCGACTGTTTCTTTTATTGAGTATTCTTTTCCTGTTCCGATATTGAAAACCTCAAATCCTTCTATATCGCTTTCCATAAGAGAAATCATAGCGTTGGTTACGTCATATACGTGAACAAAATCCCGGCTTGGTTCTATATTGCCGAGTTCGATTTTTCTTTTTCCTTCTTTTACCTGTTTTTCGATTTCAGGGATAACATGTGAATTGGTCTCTTCGGGACCATAAACATTGGCAAGTCTTCCGCAAATCGATGTAATCCCCGTTTTCAATGGTAAAAGTTCACACAAATCTTCACCGACTAATTTAGTTGTGCCGTATATATCGGTAGGACCGACTTCGGAAACTTCTTTATTAGATATGTCGTTAATTGGATATACCGCCATCGTAGAAGCGAAAAATAGTTTTCGGATATTATTTTCTTTAGCGCTTTTTAGTATATTACGCATTCCGTTTATATTGATATCGCTCGCTTCGAAAGGATGACTATTGCAATAAGGAATATGATGAATTGCAGCAAGATGCATTAAAATTTCCGGGTTAAATTTATTTATATTATTTTCGACTTTTTTGCTGTCCCGAATATCGATGTTTGAAAATGTTAGATTTTTATCATCCGGTAGGTACTCTTTTTTTCCGAACGAAAGATTATCTAAAACTAAAACTTCATTGTTCATATCGAGCAGTTTTCCTACCAGATGGTGTCCGATAAACCCTGCTCCGCCTGTTACGCAAATTTTCTTATTTTTCAATTTCATTTTTTATCACCTCTAGTATTTTGTATCCGATTTTGTCCCAGGTAAAATTTTCTAAAACCTTTTCCTGTAAATTCTTTCCGAGTTCTTTTCGCGATTCTGGATTTCTTAACAGTTTTATTATGCCTTCCGATAAGTCTTCTGTGGATCCCGGATTTATCAAAATGCCTTCTTTTTCACCGATAATTTCTTCATTCGGTTCCGCCCTGTAACAGATTACGGGTTTTGCCATTATTCCGTATTCGATTATTTTCCCCGGCGCTGAGTACCAGTTTGGATAGTCTTTAGAACCCGGTAGTACACATATATCCATAACTTGTAAGTAGTCGGGGATTTCTTTATGCGGAACCCTGCCTGGCGTGATTATTCTATCGGTAAGGTTATAATCTCTTACTTTCTTAAGTACTTCTTCCTCCGATTGTCCGCCTCCCACGAATAAGAATTTCAGTTTTGGAAATTCTCGCAAGTGATTGTTAGCCGCTTCTACTATATTTTCGATTCCGTACCATTTATGGAATGACCCGATATAACCTACAACAATTTCGTCATCGGCGATAGATAAATTTCTTCTCATCGTTTGGCGGTCTCTCTCCGGCTTAAATTCGGCGGGGTTTACTCCCATGCTGGCAACTGAAATCTTTGATTCGCTGATGGCAAATTTTTCTACAATGTGACGTTTTAAGACGCCGGATATAGCAAAAATTCCAGAGCAATTTTGATATATATACTGTTCATATCTTTTACCCCAGAGATTGAGAATTGACTTACCGCCTCTAGTCACAAATTGGGATTCCAAGAGAGCATTGGCTTCCAGGAAAATCGGGATTTTATAACTCCTGGCAAGTTTTACACCGGAATTAGAAAGATACTCAGCTCTTTCGTAAATTACGTCGGGTTTAAATTCATCCATGTTTTTTTTTAATTTCGTAAAAACCTCATTGTTATATTTGATGAGAGCAAATTGCTTACCATCCCTCCATAAGAAATTGGGAATATATTTCTTTAAAGTTTTTATTTTTGAAGTTTCTCTTCCGTTAAAGTTTTTATTTCTTGATTTTTCGAACCCTTCTTTGCCCACAAGGGTTCTAACCTGATGTCCTTTGTTCATAAAAGACTCGATAATTCCTCTCATGTGAGCACCAAATCCTGAATTATTATTTAATTTATATGTCGGATTAACTGCCAGATACAATATTTTCATACCAAATTTACCTGTAAAAATTTAAGGGTTGGATTTTTATCCCGTTGAAGCTTTTTTATATATTCCAATTAATTTTTTATTACGTACTTCATAAGTAAATTTTTCTTCGAATAAATTTCGTGCTTTACGGCTAAATTTAGCTCTTATATCTTTATCCTGAAGTAGTTTAACTAAATAATTTTTACGGTTTTCTTTTACTGTATCTATACACTTTTCTCTTGCCACTTTGGAATAATCTAATTTCTTCATATTTAGTTTATTAGTATATAAAAACAGCATGTTTGTCAACAGGCAGGTCTATTAGAGATCCATTTGACCTCTTATATTGTAGATTTCCAGTGGTACCCACCTTATAAGGAAGGACAACGGAAAGTTCTGAAGCCATTGCTTCATTGACAATATCTTACTGGGGTTCAAAATTTGACGGTAGAATAAAAAGTAGTCTAAAATTCCGCACATTTTTATTTTTTCTCAACTATTTCTCTATAAATTCTTAAGTGTTTTCTATTCCTAACATCGTAGCCGAATTTTTCGTCAAAGATTTCTCTTGACCTTCTACCAAATTTTAACCTAAGATCCTTATCATTTAACAGCAAAATTAAATATTTCTTTAATTGAGCGAAAACAACATTTCTGTTTTCTTCTATAGGTTTAACGTGATAATCGGAATTATCATTTGGGACTTTATTCGGACGAAGTCTTTGTGATTCATTAGTAGATATTTCAATCAAGAAACCATTGCCATTATGTTCAACTATTTCAGGGATCGCCCGTTGCTTGGTAGAGATTGCTGGTAGTCCTGCAGATTCAGCTTCTACAAGAACATGCCCAAAGGTATCTTGCAGGGTGGGCAATACAAAAATATCAACTTTTGGGAAGATATCTTTTCTGATTGTTTCATTAGGTATATTTTGAAACCAGGAGATATTCTTTGAAGCCGAAATTCTTTTCTTTATTCTTTCTTCGTCTTCAGTTGAAGTTTTAGTAAACCACTTATCACTTTTAATTGTCGATATTATTGTAAGAATAATATTATAATCTTTTCTTAAGGCGTCAAAAACATCCAGGAGAATTGTCCCTCCTTTTCTGAAGAAGTTGTTGCCAATAAAAAGTATATTTATAGGTTCTTTATCTGTTTTTTGATTTTTTTCTTGTGATGAAAAATAGTCTTTATATCCCGGGTAAACGACTTCCGTTTTGTGTGAAATTTCAGCATAAAAATCATTTGATTTTAATATGTCCAGGGCATTATAACTTATTGGTAAGATTTTCTTGCAGAAGTTGGATCGAAGTAGGTTAACGGAATATCTATAAAATGAAGGATTAAGGTCTTCACTAAAATAGGGGAGAGTGGTTTCATAACTGACAACCCAGGGGATTCTATTAGCAACTACTGAATCCCATGTATGAACAATATCTGCTTTTTTTGTAGATAAAAGATACTTAATCCAAAACAAACCACTATTTCGCTTGATTCCGAAACGGTAAAAGGGAAAGGAAGGAATAAAACTTAGAGAAACGCCATCTGGTGGATTGTTATAACAAACTTTCGCATAACCATAGTCCCTGGGATTTGTATAACCAACAGTGATTTCATTTTGCTTTGTTTTCTTATTCACAATTGTTATCTCCTTGCTAACAGTTATCTCTTTCCTTCCTGTTTTATTAATCGGAGCGCTTAAAGTAAAAATCGCATCTGCCGAATTTATCAAGAATCCCGTGAAGGTTTCCATGCAAAAATGCGATGAGATTTTCTGGTAAATAAAGACCCGGATTCAACAATTTTGATATTTCTTCCTCTATAACATATCGCGTTAATTGGACACCGCGAAGATTCTTTTTAGCAAAAAGCCAAATATTCCGTGTTGTATAATAAACCGGAAGACTATTACGCTTTTCATTTTTTCCCGTTCCTCCTAAATAATGGTATGAGAGAGCTTCGTGACATATCTTCATTTTATATCCCGCTTTATTAATCCTGTAGAATAAATCGTTCTCTTCCTTATATAAAAAATATCTTTCGTCAAACCCGCCAATGCCAAGCCATTTGTCTACAGAAACCAGCATAGCTCCCCCGCATAGCCAGTTAACATATTCTGTTCCTGATTTTGAAAGGTATTTCTCGCCATATTGTGTCTTAGTAGTATCTTTCATTGATAGTATTTCCGGGCCAATTATAATAGTATTGGAATCTTTGACTAACTCGTCTGTCATCTTCGAGACAGTACTGGTACGGACTGTAATATCGGGATTTATAATAAAGGCGTATTGGTATCCTTTTTTATCGGCCGATTTAACACCTTGATTTGCCGCAGTTCCGTAGCCGAGATTCTCAGAGTTTTGAATCAACATTACTTTCGGGTATTTGTCCAGTATAGATAAAGAATTATCGGAGGAAGCGTTATCTACAACTAAAATATCAACTGTGACTCCTTCGGATTTCTGTAATGAAGTGATACATTCTTCCAAAAAATCTTCACCATTCCAGTTTACTATAATAGAAAGTACTTTTACAGTGGGTTCCATAAGTTTCCAAATTTTCTCCCAACCTTTTTCATATTAAAATCACATTAACATAGCAGATAGAATATTATTCCATACATTATTTTGCAGGCAAGTTTTTTTCAGGCTCCCTTAAGGCAGTTTTTAAAATGTTCACAGATTTAATTTTAACTAAAATTCTATAGCCGATGGCCATAAAGAATTTTTTTAATAAATGTTTCCAGAAAGTATAGGATCTTGAGATGTCTCTTGATTTTAAAACACGAGGCAGAGCTTCGAGGAAAGAACTAAAAGAACTAAAGAGAAGATTTATCAATGATTCAGCTGTATGTTTTCTCTGTTTATCAAATAAAGTTTTTCTAAAATCACTCAGTTGCGCCTCAGTAAAATTTTTCAAAGCTGTGTTCCGAAGGGCGACTTCATTTATGATATCATTATAGATTTTAAGTTTATCTTTTAATTGATTTACTTTAGCCGAAGCATCCCAGTAAGGCTTACCCTTAATGAAATGACCGGCAGATTCGGATAAACTGCCTTTATAATAATATAAAGTTTTAGAAGTGCATAATGTGTCTCCGGTAAGGACGGGATGTATTGCTAACACCTGGTGCATATAAGGGGAAATAATGCTTTCCAAGAAATTTTTCGCATAGTTTAAGTTTATCGAAGCTTTTCGTAATATCCGTGCACCTCCATGACTATATGAAAAAAACAGCATTTTCCAGGATTTAAAAGAGGGTTTAATTAATTTGTCCCCACAGTTTTCACATATATTTTTGCAAGACCAGTAGGTTCTACCTGAACTCTCTTCTATTCTTCCCAATATCTGGTTTAGACTTGGGTTTTTCTTTATGGTTTCTAAAAGCCATGGGATTACGCTTAACTCCATTAAATCATCGTCCCAGTGTATATAAATAAAATCTCCCTTTGCTTCCTTTACGATCTTTAATAAATTACCGGCAATACCAAGATTACTTTTGTTTTTGTAGTATCTTAGTCGTGCATCTTTGATCTTTGCGATTGCTTCTTCTGTACCGTCACTTGAGGCATTATCGCCAACTAAAATCTCGATTTCATCACTTTTGCATTCAGATACGATTCGTTTGACACAATTAGTTACTCTTTCTACGCGATTATAGGTAAGAATACAAATACTCAGAGGAATTGTAGCCATATTCTTTCCTCAATTAGGCAGATTATTGCCTTTTTAGAAAGAAATCTTCAAACACATTGATTATATAATTGATTTCTTTCGTAGACAATCCAGGGTAGACCCCTAACCAGAAGGTATCCGAAAGGATTTTATCGGTATTTTTCAAACCACCGTGGATACGATAATTAACGTTGGATTCTGTGTATGCGGGGTGACGGAGAATATTCCCTGCGAAAAGATTTCTGGTCGCTATCTTTTTTTCCTCAAGAAACTCTGTTATTTCATTTCTGCTGAAAAAAACATTATCCCTTACGGTCAATGGAAATCCAAACCAGCTGGGATCGGCTTTCTTGCTCCATTCCGGTAAGATGAAGTATTCATCATATTTACTTAAACCTTCGTATAATTTTTTAAAATTATTCTTCCTCGCTTTGATAAATTCGGGTAATTTTTCGAGTTGTGCAACCCCAACTGCCGCCTGCATATCTGTTATTTTCAGATTGTAACCAATGTGGGAATAGATAAATTTGTGATCATAACCATAAGGCAGGTCTCCCAATTTCCATTCAAATCTCTTTCCGCAGGTATTGTCATGACCGGATTTACACCAGCAATCTCTTCCCCAGTCCCGAAAGGAACGTATGTTGTGCTCAAGCCGAGCGCTATCTGTTATTAAAGCTCCTCCTTCTCCCATTGTTATGTGATGTGCAGGATAAAAACTTACTGTCCCGATATCTCCGAATGTCCCTACCGGTTTACCATTATAAGTAGATCCAACTGCATCACAAACGTCTTCAATGACAAACAAATTATGTTTTTCCGTGATTCCCATAATTGTGTCTAAATCGAAAGGATTACCTAAGGTGTGAGCCAGCATTATTAGCTTAGTTTTATCTGTTATAGCTTCTTCTATTTTGTCGGTGTCGATGTTATACGTTCCTAATTTAACGTCGAGAAAAACGGGAATTAGCCGATTTTGGACAATTGGATTAACTGTGGTTGGAAATGCGGCAGCAGTTGTTATAACTTCATCACCTGGTTGTAAAGGTTTTTCCAACTTGGGAGAAGTCAAAGCGGCTACGGCAAGTAGATTTGCCGACGATCCCGAGTTGGTAAGTATAGCGTGTTTTATTCCAAAAAAATCAGAGAATTTTTTCTCAAATTCTTCGGCATACCTACCTTCTGTTAGCCAGAAATCGAGTGCCGAATCCACGAGAGAAATAATTTCTTTTTCATCAAAAACTCTACCAGCGTACCTGATCGGCATCTCTCCCGGTATGAAATCTTTCTTAGTTTCTCTAACTTTGTATAGTTCCTTTACTTTCTCGAATATTTGTGCTCTAATTCCCGCTTCTTTTTTTGTCATTTATGAGTATCCCCTTTTCTAATATCTTTCCATGCCATTTTCAGACCTTCTTTAATGCCTAATAACTCGGTTTTGAGCTCTTTTCGGGCTTTTTCTATTTTTAGTCCGGCATTTTCGGGTATATGTGTTTTCTTTTTAAATTTGCTTGTAGGAATTGGAATAAGCAGATCTTTATCTAATGAAAACACGTTTGCAGCATTTTGAGCAAATCTGTATCTACCAATTAAATCATCGCCGGATATATGATAAACTCCTGTTTTATCTTTTTCAACAAGTTCTCTTACCGCGCCGCATAAATTTTTTACATAGGTAGGCGTTCCGAATTGATTTTCTGGTACTTTCATTGCTCGTCCCTCTTTTAATGCATTAATCATTTGCATAATAAAATTCTTCCCTGCGTTTTCCCATCCATAAACAATGGTGGTTCTTATAATTAGATAATTGACCAGATTTTTCTTAATGATTTCTTCCGAAGCTAATTTTTGCCTTCCATAAGCATTTATTGGATTAGGAGTATCATTTTCCAGGTAAGGACCGTCCTTCCCGTCAAAGACATAATCAGTTGAAAAGTAAACAAATTTAGCTCCTATAATTCCTGCAATTTCGACTGTATTTTTTGTCCCCGCCACATTTACTTCATAGGTTTCTTCAGGATAAGTTTCGCAATATTCAACATTCGGATTTGCCGCAGGGTATAATATAACATCTGGCTTGAAAGAATTAACAACATAGTCAACTTCCGATTTATCTCTAACGTCTAAATGAACAAGTTTATTAACCGGACGACTATAGAATGTCCCCAGTACATTATGAGTTTTAGAAAATTCCTCAAGTAGTCTATTACCGATAAACCCAGAAGCTCCTATAACTAGAGCTTTCCTTTTATTGGTCATCGATGCTTCAAACTCCAATCATATGGAATATCGTTATCCAACGGATCAATTCGTTCCATTTCTTTGGGGTCATGTGGAAGAGTTGCGCAGTTGGCTATAATTGCAGGTTTCACACCAATCGTTTTATAGCCGTTAATAATTCTCGGCGGTATCTGGATTAAACAGTAATTATCCTCTCCAGTGAAGATTTCCTGTATTTCGCCTTTAGTTGCCGAGTCATCCCGATTATCGTATAATACAAGTTTTATCATCCCTTCTATCACTGCATAATTGAGAGTCATCCTCTTATGGAGATGCCATCCTTTTATCACACCGGGATAAGCTACAGAAAAATAGATCTCTCCGAATTTCTGGAAATGAGGGTCGTCACACCGCAGCATGTGTAGTATCTTTCCTCTTTCGTCACAAATTTTTTTTAAGGGAATAATGTTAACACCCTTTATCATTTATTATCTCCAATGTAGTTCTTCATTTAGCTTATTGTTTTTTATAAGATAGTTTAAATGCTTCAACCTTGTGTATTTCCTGCACATAAATTCATCGTATGTCAAATTACATTTCTTAAAAGCCTCATATAACTCCTGGGTTCCCTTCATGATATCCCATCTTGGTTTAAAGTTAGGTAACGTACTGTGAATTTTATCGAAATTAACATTGTAAGTTCTTGAGTCGCTGCCATGCTCATTGGTGTATTCAACATCGCAATCGGGTATTATGTTCTTAACTGCGTTTGCTATATCTTTTATCTGGTAATTTTCCTTATTCTGACCAACGTTAAAAAATTGATTGTGTATTGATCGGGCAGGTGCTTCTATCGCTGCAATGAAAGCTCTTGAAATATCTTCAATGTGAACCAGTGGACGCCAGGGAGTTCCATCACTCTTAATTGTTATTTTCCCGGTAGTAAATGCGTATCCGGCTAAGTTATTTAAAACCAGATCAAATCTGAACCTTGGGGATAAACCGTAAGCTGTTGCATTTCTAAGAAAAACAGGTGAAAAATTATCGCTGGCTAAAGCAGAAATATCCCTTTCTGTGTTCACCTTGGATTTCGCATACGCAGTTAACGGATTCATTATTGAATCTTCGGTTAGGTGTTTTTCATCCGAGATTCCATAAATACTGCAGGAGGAGGAGAAGAGGAATCGTTTTACACCACTTTCCTTTGCAAGTTTTGCTATCTTAACGGAAGCCATATAATTAATTTCTTCCGTTAATCTCGGAGCTAATTCCCCTAACGGGTCATTCGATAAAGCAGCAAGGTGGCATACTACATCTATCCCTTCAAAATCTTCCTCGTGGGCGTCTCGTATATCTTTAGTTATCTGCTTTATCCTATCAGCCTCTTTCTCTTCTCCATATTCAAGGTCGCAGTCATAATAATAATCTGTGTCTAATCCCGTTACATCAAAACCTTTATCCAGCATCATTTTGGTCATTACTTTGCCGATATATCCTTGATTGCCGGTAATCAATATCTTCATTTTCAGTCTTCCCAAGTTTTCCAGAAAGCTTTATTTTCCAACCACAATTTGTTTAAATGATTTACATCACGCTCGTGGTCCATGCATTCCCAGCGTCCCTTGTGTTTATAAACCCTTACTTTTCCTTTCTCTGCCAATTCTTCCAATACTCCTTTTTCAAGGTCACAGTCGCCCTCAGGAGTCAGATGATCCATGAGTTGCCTGTTAAATACCATAAATCCGCCGTTAATGAGACCCTGAGAGGCTTGAGCTTTTTCGGTAAAGCTTTTAACCACACCACCCTTTTCTATTAGATCTCCAAATCTCGAAGGGGGGTTTACTCCGGTGATGGTTACAACTCCCTCATGATTTTTATGAAATCGAATTAATTTATCTATATCTATATCTGCCACCCCATCTCCATATGTTAATAAATTGATATCTGAATCAAGATATTTTTCTATTCTTTTGATTCTACTGCCTTTGAGAGTGTTAATGCCGGTATCAACCAGTGTTACTTTCCAATCTTCTCGTTTCTTTGTAGCATAAAAATCAATTTTAGAATTTGAGATATTAACGGTGAAATCGTTATTGAGTGATTCATAATGGAGGAAGTAGTTTTTAATTGCTTCTCCTCCATGCCCAAGACAGATTATAAATTCGTTATGACCATAGTGAGAGTATATTTTCATGATGTGCCATAATACAGGCTTATCACCTATTTTCACCATTGGTTTTGGTATTAGCGTTGTTCTGTTTCCCAGCCTGGTTCCGAATCCACCTGCAAGTATTACGACTTTCATTATGCTTGAAATTTAATATGATAATTTAATAACGCAAGCCTTTTTTATAAGCGTCCTAAACCGAGTGGTTCTAACTAAACATATTAGAAATACACCCGCAAGAATAGCAAAAAGTATATAATTGGATTTATCTACTATAAGAAATTTTTTTTAGGAACCTTATCCAAATATCCCATATCGTATTATGCACCAGACAGCTTTAATCCCATCCTTCCAATTGATTTTCTTGCCTTCTTCGTAAGTCCTACCATAATAAGATATTGGAACTTCATATATTCGCCAGTTTCCTTTAGCAACTTTTGCAGTAATCTCAGGTTCAAAGCCAAATCTACCTTCCCGAATATTTATATCTTCCAACACTTCTTTTCTAAACATCTTGTAGCATGTTTCCATATCACTAAGATTTATATTAGTCAGCATATTAGAAAACAATGTTAAAAATCTATTCGCTACATAATGCCAAAAGTACAGTACTCTATGAGGTCCCCCTAGAAATCTTGAGCCATAAACAACATCAGCCCAATTTTCATTGATTGGTTCTATTAGTTTATAATATTCCTCAGGATTATATTCTAAATCTGCATCTTGAACCACAATTACATCTCCACTGACCTCTTTAAACCCTTTTTTTAAGGCAGCTCCCTTTCCAGAATTCTTTTCTTGGAAGATAATTTTTATATTGTCAATTTTTAAATGGCTATTTGAATCTGATAAAACATAAGTTGTGGATTTGTCATTTTCTTTTGAATTCTCGATATCTTTTAAAATTTCTCGAGTCCCATCTGTGGAATAATCATCTATTACAATTATTTCTTTATTAATATTTACAGACTGGACTTTTTTAAGAATCTTTAAGATAGATTTATTTTCGTTGTAAACTGGTATTACTACAGAGAGTTTCATTTTCACTAAATTCTAAAGTGCTACAACTAAACTTATCCCAAGAATTATAAAAAATATTCCCAACCATTTTATTGCGGAAAAAGATTCATTTAATATATTTACTGAGAGTATACTAACCCATATATAACTAGTTGCTATTATAGGATATAATATAGAAAGCTTCCCATGTTTAAGGGCTATTATAAAAAGAATAGCAGAGGTAGCATAAAGGAATATTCCCAGTAAAATATATTTATTAAAAACCCAAGTTCTTATATTAAAAGAAGTACTTTCTGAACCAAGTTTAAAAAACATCTGACCTGATGCTGCAAGTACAGCACAAAATAATGTAAGACCTATTGTCCATGGTTTAATTTGCATTTGTATTACCTTTTTTCTTGCACAGACTTCTTAATTTTTTTGATGCCATTGTTATTTATTTCAATATCGCCGAGGTAATAATACGGAATTTCCCAATTTTGTCAACAGGTTGTTTTTTTCTGACGAATTAAAATTGTAGTTTAACTAATTATAATAGAAAAAGGGGAAAGTCTGATTTTAAAATAATCTTTCCGCTAGTTTGTACAATTTTTGCTGCAAATTCTATTATAATTCACCTTAAGGTAATTGCATAACTTTTTTCTTTTGTAGTTTATAGAATGGTAGCGGCACCCTCTAAAACGTCTCTCTTGAATGACTCATAAGGATAGGTTTATCTTTATTTGGTAAATTCGCCAGGAACATGATTTCAGACCTTCCTATTCTTAAAATAAAAAAAACCTGTTTTTGTCAAAGCCACATTCGATTTCTTTATTTGAAATCCAAAATTTAAGTTTTGTTTTTGCTTTGCTTCGTCTTATTTTTTTTATTTTTACTTCTTTCTTAGTTTTCCGAATAGTGATCTTAAGTCATTTATATCACTTATGTCGTAAAATCCGAGTTTATAAACTATGTATATAAATCCGAAGAAAGAGGCAGCTCCAATTATAGCGAGAAGAATAACAGAGAAATAGTCTATATTTCTGAATAAATAAGTTTTCATTAGCCATATTATTAAAATCATTCCAATACTTGCACCCGTAAAGAACAAGGAAGATTTAAAAAGTTCTTGAAAGTTCGTTTCTAAAGTTTTAGTAATCATTTTGATTATTACAATCAGTATAATACCCAAACTTAAAGTTATGGCTATAGAAGTTCCAAAAATATTCAAATATTTTGAAAATGGATAGATTATCGCCGCCAGTATTAATAATTCCGTAAAATTTATTTTGACAGGTATGTCCGGTCTACCAAGCGCTTTATAAAACGGCTCGAACGAGTCGGCAATTGAACGCATCGCTCCGAATATACACATTACCTGCATCGCGGGGATCATAGGCATCCATTTATTTCCTAAGAAAACCCTTGTAAATTCAGGAGCTAAGATGAAAATTCCGGCTGCTAAAGGGAAAGAAATAATCGAAATAAAATTAAGAGTTCTTTTTACCCCTTCTTTCATTTTTTCTTTATCGTCTTGAATTTTAGAATAAGCGGGAAATGTGACTCTGGAAATTAAATGAGTGATTCCAGTAGCAGGTAAGTTTGATAAACGATAAGCGAATTGATAGAAACCTAAAGCCGTCGCCCCCAAAAGTTTTCCTACAAAAGCATCATCTCCTTGAGTTAACAGGAATACAACTATGCTTTGCAAAAATAGAAATTTACTAAAATCGAATATTTCCTTACCTCTCTTTAAATCCCTGCTGAAACGAGGCCGATAAGGATGAATGAGATATGAAACTATGAGCCTTGTTAATCTATCCGCAAGAAAACCGTATATTAATGCCCATACGCTGCGCAAGAGAAAAGCTGCAATAATAGATACTGAGATATTAGCAATTGTACTGCTAAATTGATAACTAAAAAATTTACGGAATTCTAAATCTTTCCTTAAACAAACAACGCCAATATTTTCAAAAGCTTGTACAAAGATACCTGCGGCTATAACCCGTACCAGCATAATCGCTTTTGGTTCTCCGAAGAAGCTTCCCACTAATGGAGCTCCAATCGCTAAAATAATAGCAAGAGCTAATGCTCTTAGTGCCTGGATTGTCCATGCTATATTAAAATAGGATTCTGCGTCCTCTTTCTTTTGTATTAAAGGCGCATGAGAGTCGATTAAAGAAAAACGATCTAAAGTAGATAATGCTAATATTGCGATTCCGAAGAGCCCAAAATCATTAGGGGCAAGTAGGCGAGCCAGTATAATGCTTTTGATTAATCCGGAAGTACGATCCAGCATCTGGAAAATAAACATCCAGAAACCTCCGTGAGCCACACGTTCCGATAGAGATTCGCCGGGGTGGTGGAGTTGGCGATAGATTGATTTAAAATTCATTATTTTCAGATTTTAATTTATGTTAATTAAGGTAAAAAGCAAGAGAACGTATTTTTGGTCGATTTCTTTTTTATAACCAATTGACTTTTTCCTGTCAGATTAGAATTGTAGTCTAACGATAAGCACAACCGGTAAAACCTCAACCGATTTATTTCCATTTCGTAGGAAGCCAAACGACGGTTTTGTTAGTATCTATGTGACAAATAGCAGCGCATATCTGACACTTTCTAAGTGCCTTAGAAGTAGCAGCGC
>CAYQMH010000015.1:0-41182 GCA_964418485.1 uncultured bacterium
ATTATTGACTTTTGACACAGAAATTTTGGGGGGTAGGCAGTGATAGTTATAGATATCTTATATTAACAGTGTCAGGTATTGAAATGTCAAAAGATTATTTAGATTAGGGTGTTAGAGTGAGTGAATTATAGTTTCGGGTTTAAGGTTTCGTGTTTCGAGAAAAAAATAAACAAAAATAGAGGGTTGTGTGTGGGGCTTTGTGTTCTTTGTGTCTTTGTGTGAGATAAATTTGGGTTAGGGGGTGGGTTTTAAACAACAAAAAAGATCTTGAGTTAATCTTGTGTTTAACAGCCTGTGGTGTATATGGTAATGAGGTAATATTTTGTGCTATTGTTTTTTAGCGAGTGCTGATAAAACTTTTTCCTTGACACCAAGAAGTGTTAAGCCGACGATTTCCCCTGATTTCTCGGAGTATCTAACTATATTCCCATCTCCAATATCTACTCCGAGGGCTTCCTTTGGTTTTCCGATACTTATATAAAGAACATCAGCTTCTTCGTCGTAATCCCAATTGAGATTTTCCTGTTTTTCTAAAATCTTTAACGTTTCCATATTGTTTTTCTCCCTTTTGATGGTTGGTTCGTGAAATAGGCGGTTATTATGAAACCATCTTCTTTACTTACTTCTTTATAAATTACAACTAAGTATTTAGAAGTCAAGGGGGTACTTCTAAAGAATTTCATGGCTATTACCCCACCAAAATCGCCTTCTTGAATTAGATCTGGTTTTTCTAGCGTTTCTAAGACTTTCCCTTTTTGTTTTTTCATCTCCGGATGTCTTTCTGTAATATGATTCCAACGCTCTTTTGATAACCGTATAGGAACATTGTTAACAGATTTTATTATCAGCATTTCTTTCTCATTTTAATTCGAATATATGAAGAATGTTAGATATTGTCAATATTTATATGCCAGATACCAATCCTCATGTATGGGTTAAATCAAAAAATAGTTAGATAATAAACGGAAAAACTACAATTACTACACGTTAAAAAAGCTTTCGGTTTATTGATTAGGCGGATGGCAAGATAATTTAAAAATAATTAATGCTATTTTTGTGAATCACAGTTTCGGGTTTTGAGTTTAAAGTTACGAGTAAAAAAAATTTTTTTAAATCTGCGTTCATCTGCGTTCTCATTCTGTTTCTAAATTTTCAATTTACAATTTCCAACTTGCAATTTACAATTAGACATTGAAAAGTGTTGTGCTTCTCTGCGGTCTCTGCGTCTCTGCGGTGATACTTTAAGGAAGGGTTGACATATCTCCTTTTATTTTTATATTTTCCGCTGTATGAAAAATCTTTGGGTTGTTTATAGTTCGAGAAAAGGCGGACACAAGTATCCCACTCAGAGTATCGTAAATTACCTTAAAAAATATCATAAAGACAAGTTTGATACTGTGGGTATAAATTTTCTGGATTATTCTCTGCTTGCTTCCTTTTTTGACAGTATCGGAAGATTTTCGGACTTGAAATTTAAAAGAATGATGAAAATTGGCTACAGTAATTTAAGAGCCAACAGGAAAAGGATGCTTTCTCCTTATGGGGGAGCGATAAGATTAATATTCAAATTGGGTGGTTTAAGGCGGAATCTCTTGAAGAGTTTCGGTAAGCCCGATATAATTCTATCCATTCAGCCGGAAGTAAATACAATGGCGGGTACATTGAAGTCGTGGTTCGATGTGCCGATATACAGCGCTATAATCGACCTGGTCGCGCATGGATTGTGGGTGAATAAGAATGTTGACTTCTATTTTATTCCAAACGCGGATATGAAAGAAGAGTTGATGAATTATGGGGTGGGGGAGAAAAATATAATAACTACGGGTTTACCAATTAGAGAAGGTTTCAGGAACGCGGTAAAAAAAGATAAGGCTGCCCTGCGAAAGGAACTGGGTATAGATCCAGATTTGCCTACCATTTTGATGCTGGGAGGTCTTCTCGGTAAAATGGTCGATTTTATAAAAGTAATTGAATCTCTAAGCAAGGTAAAGGTGCCTCATCAGTTAATCGGTATCTTTGGGAAAAACGATATTGACAGAGAAAAAGCCGAGAAGATGGACTATCCGTATAAATTGTATCCCAAAGGACAGATCGAGAATGTTTACGATTGGATGTGGGCTTCGGATATTGTTATAACCAAGCCGGGTTCGGTTACTATAGCCGAGATAACGTCTTTAGGAAAGCCGATAATTGTGATAACTCCATTGGCTGGTTCGTTGCAGGAGACGAAATTCGCAGAACTGCTTCAGAGAAAAGGTATAGGAAAGTGGGTACAGAAAGCCGATGAGGTTGGTGGATGTGCTGAAGATTTATTGTCGAATCCCAAATTAATGGAAGAAATTTCGAGGAACGCTAAAGATTTTGGGGGAGTGAGTCTTTATTCTATCGATAATATAACAAAATTTTTAATAGGAGAGGAAACATAATGGGAAAAGAAACGATACTTGTTACCGGTTCAGGAGGATTAATCGGTTCCGAATCCGTAACTTTTTTTATTGAAAAAGGTTTCGATGTCGTTGGTATAGACAATGATATGAGGAAATATTTTTTCGGAGACGAAGGTTCTACCGCGTGGAATGTGGAAAGGTTAAAAAAACTTCATGGGGAAAAGTATATACATTTTAATGCCGATATAAGGGATTTTGAAAGTATAAAGAAAATTTTTTCCGAATATAAACCAACTTGTGTGATTCACACGGCGGCGCAGCCGTCGCATGACTGGGCGGCAAAAGAACCTTTTACCGATTTCTCGGTCAATGCCAACGGTACTCTTAATTTGCTCGAGGCGACAAGACAGTTTGTACCTGAATCGGTGTTTATCTTTACGTCTACGAATAAGGTTTACGGTGATAGGCCGAATAGTCTTCCTTTGATCGAATTGGAGAAAAGATATGAATTGCCCGAGGATCATCCTTATTATAATGGGATAGATGAATCTATGAGTATAGATGATTGTCTTCATTCTCTATTCGGAGCTTCAAAAGTGGCGGCTGATGTTCTCGTTCAGGAGTACGGCAGGTATTTCGGAATGAAAACTGTTTCCTTTAGAGGTGGGTGTCTGACCGGGCCTTCTCATTCGGGGGCGATGCTGCATGGATTTTTATCTTATCTTGTCAGATGCGCGATTACCGGTAAAAAGTATTACATTTACGGGTATAAGGGAAAACAGGTCAGAGACAACATTCACTCTTATGATCTCGTTAATGCTTTTCATCACTTTTTAAAGAAGCCGAGGATTGCGGAAGTTTATAATATGGGGGGAAGCAGATTTTCGCAGTGTTCGATGCTCGAAGCTATCGATATGGTAGAGAAAATTTCGGGTAAAAAAATGAACTACGAATATAAAGAGCAAAATAGAATAGGAGACCACATCTGGTATATCAGTTCTGTGGCTAAATTCAAATCTCATTTTCCAGAGTGGGAGTGTGAAAAAGATCTGGATACTATCTTTCGGGAAACATACGAATTTCAAATGGGTCTTTATAATAAAGGCGAGTTTTGAATAAAATAAGGGTAAAGTGAGTACCATGTTCAACAAAGCGCATCTTTTCAAAGGTTTAAGGATTTTTCTTTTTATAACTTTTCTTGCGGTAACCTTGATTCTTGTCTTTACGGTCAGCAAAGAAACGAAGGAAGAACTGCGACTGGTCTCTCCTTTGTTTATTGTTTTTACGGTTTTCTCGACGTTTCTTAGTTACTTTTTTAATATATGGAGGCTTCGTTATATTATAAAAGCTTTAGGTAAAGAAATCAGCTGGAGTGGAGCTTTCTATTATACCGTAGGAGGTATGTTTTTGGGGGGTGTAACGCCTCTGCAGGTTGGTGGTGTGCCGCTTCAGTTATATATCTGCAGGAGGGAAAATATAACTATACCGGAAGCAAGTGCCGCGATATTTACAAGGGGGTTGTTGTCTGTTTTTGTCCTTCCTCTCCTGACGCCTCTTGTTTATTATTACCGGGTCTATTTTACAGCGGGAATGATGCAGGGGATAGTAAAGTATCTCTCTATCTTTTACGGTGTGGCGATTTTATTATTTATATTTGTTATAGCGAGAACCGACTGGCTTACTAAAAAGTTTAAAGGCAAATTTTTTCATGGGGTTATCGAATTTAAGCAGGTATTCAGAAAAGAGTTTGTTAAGAGAAAAGGCGCGTTTTTCATGGCGTATGTTTTGACGGCGGCTTCTCTTGTTTTTCATTTTCTTATCGCGTTCCTTCTTTTGCGCGGTCTGGGAGTACACGCTGATTTCTTTAAAGCCACTGTTTTACAGATTATACTTACTTATGGTCTGGCTTTTATGCCTACTCCCGGGGCATCGGGTCTTGCGGAAGGGAGCGCTTACGGATTATTCAGAGATCTTGTTCCCCGCTCGATTCTCGGGGTATATGTGGTATTATGGAGGTTTTTCACCAGTTATCTCGGTATGATAATCGGAGGTATGGCTTTATCACGCTTTTTGGTGGAAATTGAAACAGCCGCGGAGAAAGAAGCAGAAAAATAATTTGTGCAGTTGAATTGTTGAATAGGAAAACAGTTGAATTGTTTCCCATTTCCCAATTTTCCCATTTTTCTAATTTGTTCTTTGGGATGGTAATGGACTTCTGGATTCTGACTACTGTAAATTATGAGTTCTCATCAGAATTTTCATCAGAGTGTTCATCAGAGTTATCAGAGTTTTCGTCAGAGTGCTGTTTATCAGGGTTCTCAGTAGAGTTTTCCTCAGAGCGTCTATCGGATGCTACTGCTGTCAATATAGCGGCAGGGTCGAAATCTACCTCGTTCGGAGATAAAGCTTTTAGAATAGTTGTTTCCTTAGGTACGCTTTTTGAAATCTTACCTTTTTCTACTACCGCGACTTCGTTTTCGGAAATCATGACCCCTTTTATACCTCCTTTTAGCTGGACTATTGTTCCGGGAGGATATATTCCCATTATGTCGAGAAATACTTTGACCAGGGAAGGGTCATAGATATCTTTACTTTTTATTATGTATTTAAGCGCTTCGAAAGGACTTTTTACGTTTTGGTAAATTCTGGGTGTTGTCATCGCGTCGTAAGAATCGACTATTCGAATGATACGAGCAAAAAGAGTCGGCTTTCTTGTACTGATCTGGGGATATCCGGCACCGGAGTAGTCTATATGGTGTTCCAGGATACCGCGAAGAGCGAAGACGGGTACTTCTTCTATTCCTTTCAGGAAAATTATTCTCTCGGCGGAAAGATAAGGATGCTGTTTAATTTTTTCGTATTCGATGTTCGTGAGTGTATCCGGCTTATTTAAAATATCTCCGGGAATATCTATTTTTCCTAAATCGTGGAATAGCGCAGCTATTCCGAGTTCGAGTAAGTCTTTTCTGGAGAGCCCAAGCTCGATACCCATAGCGATAGAGAGTATGCAAACGTTAGCTGAATGATTGAAAGTATAGGAACCGATATCCTTGATTATGGTTAAAGCGATTAGATAACTTCTTTCTTTGAATAGAAGTTCGGTAAATCTCCTTACCACTTGCCGGGCTTCAAAAATATTTGCTTCTTCTTCGATGGTTACTTTGCTTAAATAGCCTATCGAGTCAAGAAGACTTGAAAGAGCTTCTTTTCTTATTGAACGCAAGATCCCGTCTCTCTGATTTGAATCTTCTATCGGAGATATTTTTATTGATTTTACTCCATCTCTTTTTAAGTTTTTTGAAATTTCATCGAAAGAATGTTTTGTTGAGGCAAGACTCGTACCCAGGGAGCATAAGAATGAAACAATCTCCTCGAGATCAGGTAACTTGGTGAATAATATCGATCCGATAGTTAGAGTTTTTAAATCGTGAATTAATGATCTGTATCTGCCCATTATTCCCATTTCTACACTTGCTCTTTCATCATTAAAGAATAAGTGATTGTCGGAGATCGATAGTTCTATTTCTTTTAATTCTTTAAAAATATCTGATAAAAATTGATGCATTTTTTTTGCGTGTTGATAGAGAGTTTGGCTTTTGGTTTGAAAAACCCTTGCTATATGGATAGAAGAGGAAAAATAAAGTATAAGATTCCTTATATCAGTTTGTTTCATATTTCTTTAAAATCTCCGCCACTGTTTCTTTTAAAACCCTTGAGTTTTTGTACCGGGATATAAGTTCAGATGCTTTTTCGTCTTTAATATTAGATAGAGCTTCGAGAGCCATTTTTTTTATATCGTATACTTTCTCTCTGAAAAGGTGTCTTTTACGGAGTATTGTACTGAAAATTTTTATTGTATCTTCGGTTTTGAGTGTGGAAAGCAATTGAAATAGTGATTTTATTTCCTCTTTGCTAAGCCCCCAGAAACTTTTAGACATTATCCTGTTTCGGACAATTTCGAATTCTTCCGGAGTCCATATTGCTTTTAATTTTTCAAGGACAACAATTCTAACCGAAGAATCAGGGTGCTCCAGGTATTTCATTACCTCTTTTCTTGATAATAGAGAAAATAGGGATTCTTTTATTTGGGGCAAGTTCTTTTTCTCGAATAATTCCTGTAAACAGGGTATAAAATATGGGTCTTTTAGTTTTTTTATAATTAACAGTAGTGTCGAAAAGGTCTTTCCGGTAGAATTAACAAGGCGAATTTCGAGCTCCTCCTTGTGTTCGGAGAAAATATTTTTCAATAAAGATATTAATAAGTCTTTTACAATAAAATCACTGGTGATTTCTAATTCGTTTATCAATTCGTCTGCACCTGCTATCCCAATGTGTTCAAGTAGCTCCACTGCTTCTCTTTTTATCTTAGTTGAATTGGAAGAGGTTAATGCGTGAATGTATAATTGTAGAGCCGTTTTTGAGGTTATAATTTCATTCATTTCATTTAAAATTCCGGTAAATTCTTCTTTGGTTTCTTCTTGATTTTCAACGAGCTTTTTTGTCTGGTATAAAGCGGAAAGATTACCGCTTTGAAGAAATTTGGGAATAGAATCTTTAAGAATCGAGTATATGCTTTTTCTTTTTTCGTGATTTATTTCGTAGGAAAGAAGATCTTTTATGCTTTCAATTAGAAGAAAAGAGGAGCTTTCTCTGTCAATCGAGATTTTTTGTTCATATTTGAGACCTGCTCCCGGTTTGTTTTTTGAGGAAGGATTTTTTTTCTTTAATGTTACCGGAAGAATGGTGACATCCTCGCTATTTATTCCCGAAGGGATCTCCATATCTTTATATTCGTTGAACTTTTTTGTTTTTTCTACGGCGTGGTAAATTATGTGAGGAAATTTTGATGCCCATAAATCCTCTAATAAACCTACTTGAGATGAGTATTCCCTGCTGGCAATTATTGTTATCAGGGATTCAAGTTCTTCATTGCTTATTCCTTCGAGAAATGTCAGAGATCTTAATCCGTTACGGTACAAAAATAGAGGAATCGAAGTAAGACTCTTAGGATCGGAATGTAACACTTTTGAATCGCTCATAATTTTATCTTCATTGATAGATAAAACTACCGGACCTAATTCTTCCTGAGCCTTTTTTAAATTAAGGTAACATTTTTCTATAAATTCTTTTGTTGTTTCAGATACCTTTTCGTATAATTTATGGTTCTTTATGGCTTTAATGAAATTCGTTACGAAAAAGCTCAAATCTTTCATGAACTTAATTTTACTCTAACTTAGGAAATTTTCAACCCCTTTTTTGATATTTTTAATCATTCAAAGTCTATATTCAATTATTCTGAAATACTGATTGCTTCAGGATCGGAAGTGGTAATTTCAAGTCCGTATTTTTTGTGGTCGATGAGTTTGCCTTTAAGTTCGATATCGACATTGTTTAGTCTTTCGAAGTCAAAACCTTCTTCTTTTAATTTTTCTACGCCTTCCTTCCAGAGTACAAAGGTAAGTTGGTCTTTTCCTCTGCCAAAATCGATAAAAAGGTGTCCGGATCTGGAAAGGTTCCAATTGGTAGGTTTTCCGGAAATGACGACCCATTTTCCTACGTTGTTTTTAAGCTTTTTTAAATCGTATGGATCGGTTTTTAGAGGTTTTGCTACTATTTCACTTCTATTCCACAGTTTTATAAATTCTTGCCTAAACTCACGTATCAGGTTTGAGTCTTCTTTTATTATCAGAAGATTTTCGTTGTTTAGTTCCTCTGCAGAATGAGTCCAGTTGTAAGAACCGGTTATCAGAACTTTGTTGTCTATTATTGCGAATTTATTATGCATTATGCCTTCATACTTATCTCCGTATGTTTTGTGGGTGTCGTCCAGCTTAACAACTACTTTTTTTGAGCTTAAGAAATGATGTTTCGAATAACCTATTTCTTCGGCACTTTTACCGTCTAAAAGAATCCTTACATTTACGCCCCTTTCTTCTGCCGTTATAAGAGCTTTTGATAATTCCCTGTCTGTAAGAATGTACATGGCAACATCTATTGTACTTTGTGCTTCCGTTATTTCTTTTAAGATGGCGTCGCGTGCTCCGCCATTCGGACTGAAAAAGACCTCGATAGATAAAAATATTATTAGTAATAGCATTTTTTTTAACATCCCCCTCTGTCTATCTTGAGGGGGATGTTTTTAATCGATTTGATCAACCCTTTTTTATTTGTAGAAAAGCCCGATTGTTCCTACAATTATCGCAGCTATTCCAACGGGTACGGTTATTATTGTCATAAGATTGTCTATTTGCTTTTCTGTTTCTTTCTTTGTAGGGATGAGTTTGATTAAATCGAGTGTTAAGACCGCGCCTGCAATAATACCTACTATTGCCTGAAGAGTTCCGGCAGAGCCGTATTTCAAGAAACTAAAACCTACAAGTATTACAACGATGCCGATTGGTATCTTGAGTCCGGAGAGAGCTTTGACCGAGTCTTTTAGTTGCTTGTTGACCTTCTTTATGAGGTCCATTGTTAATATTAATCCGCCTAAAATTAAAAATTCCATACAATACCTCCTTTACTTTTTCCTAAGTTTATGATTGTTTTTACCATCTAACATTCAATTCTCTGTTTGCTTTTACTTCGTCGAGTCTCCCCACGGGTGTTGTACTGGGGCTGTTCTTCAATAAGTTCGGATTTTCTTCTGCTTGTTTTGCGACTTGGCGCATTGCTTTTATGAAGCCATCTAAGGATTCCTTGGATTCTGTTTCCGTTGGCTCTATCATCATAGCTTCCGCTACAATGAGAGGAAAATAAACTGTCGGAGCATGGTATCCCATATCTAAAAGAGTTTTTGCTATGTCGAGCGCTCTTACACCGTTTTTTTTGAATTTAGAAGCGGAGAGCACAAATTCATGCATGCAATTTTTTTTATAAGGAATATCATATTTATCTTCAAGATTGGAAAGCAAATAGTTTGAGTTTATTATCGCCTGTTCGGAGGTCAAGCGGAGACCTTCCGCACCTAACAATTTTATATATACATAAGCCTTTATTATTACCGAAAAAGCTCCGTAAAATGTGGAGACTTTTCCGATTGAGTTTTTACCTCTCCAGTTAAATTTGTACTTTTTACCGTCGAACTCGATTGTTGGGACGGGCAAAAATTTCGAGAGATGGTTTTTTACTGCCACGGGTCCGCTGCCCGGACCTCCTCCGCCATGAGGAGTCGCGAAAGTTTTATGTAAATTGAAATGAATTATGTCTACACCTATATCTCCTGGTCTGGATATGCCCATCAGTGCGTTTAGATTCGCCCCGTCCATATAAAGAAGAGCTCCATTTTTGTGGAGTATCCTTGAAAGTTCTTTTATGTTGGACTCGAAAACTCCCAGGGTGTTTGGGTTGGTAATCATAAGGGCTGCCACATCCTCGTTCATTGATTTCTCTAAGTCTTTTGGGTCCAGAATTCCGTTTTTGTTGGATTTTATTTCTTTAATTTTGAAACCTGCTCTACTCGAAGATGCGGGATTTGTACCATGCGCTGTATCCGGAATCAACACTGTATTCCTGTTTTCTTTTTTTGAATGAAAGTAAGCTCGTGTGATTAAAAGCCCGGTCAATTCTCCGTGAGAACCGGCCAGGGGTTGAAGAGTTATAGCGTCCATTCCGGAAATTTCTTTTAAAGATTCCCCAAGGCAGAACATTATTTTAAGAGCGCTCTGTATTTCACTTTCCGGTGTTTCGGGATGTAAATTTAAAAGATTGTTTAGATTCGCTATATCTTCCGCTACTTTTGGGTTATATTTCATTGTACAGGAACCCAGAGGATACATCCCTTTGTCTACGTGATAGTTCATTTCGGATAACTTTGTGAAGTGTTTTACAACTTCTCTTTCGGGCAAGTGAGAAAATTTCATCGGTGTTTTTCTTATTTCGGAATTTTCGAATAATTTAAGTAATGGTTTTTCTTTGACATCAAGAGCCGGAGTGTAATTATTTTCACTAGAACTTTTATAGTTACAAAGTAATTTCATGGTAATATATTATTAAAACAATTGGTTTTTGTCAACTATGAAAATTAAACTGAAGTTTCACAATTTTTTTCGGTCGTGATACCTTTAAATAGTTTAATATTAATAGTTTTCTTAGTTTTACAAACAGATAGTATTAGAACCAGGTTAAGTCTAAAGCGAGGTCTAACCTTTCGTTAGGAACGCGGGCGATTTCCCCTCCGAGGAAATCGCCGCTCGGCTCTCAGCTTCGTTCCTATTGAAACCTTTGGTTTCAATAGACCATGACCGCTCAGCTTCCGAGACGTCCTTCTGAAAGATTAGCCCCGCTTTTAATTCACGATAAATTTTATATTTATAGCGTTTAAAAAAACAAGAAAAATTTGGGTCGTGTGGTGAGTGGTTTTTAAACAATTCGTGCTATTTGTGAGATTTGTTGTTTCTATTTTTGGGAGGGATTGAGGGGTTAAGCTAAAAATATAAATTTTGTTGTTTCTTTGTGTTCTTTGTGTCTTTGTGTGGCAATAATTTTGGGGGAGGGGGGTGGTGGCTTGACTTTGACATAAAGGGGATTAATATAATTCAATGATGAGTTTAAACGAAATTATGTCTAGAGATGAAGGATATCCTTTGAGAAAAAAGCGTTTTATGTTTTTTAGAAATTTTTGGGGGAAGATTCGTTCTTTGAAGAAGTATCTTCCTTTGAGGAAACGAAGATTTGTTATATTAAATATAGGTTTTTTTGTAGTGGGTGCGGTAGTTGGTATGAATTTTGCAATATTAAGCGGTTTGCCCGACGTCGATTCTTTGGCAAATTATGAACCGAAGCTCTCTACAGGTATTTACGATATAAATGATAAACTTATTTTGGAGGTATTCGAGCATAGAAGAATACAAATAGTTCTTGATTCTATTCCGGAGTATATACCGGCTGCTGTTGTTTCTCTTGAAGACAAAAGATTTTATGAACATTTTGGTATCGATTTAAAGAGACTGACAAAAGTTGTATGGTTAAATTTTGTGAGAAAAATAACCAGAAGAAGATGGGGCGCAGGTGCCAGTACAATTACTCAGCAGCTTTCCAGAAACATTTTTCTTACTTTGAAAAAAACTCTCCTGCGGAAAGCGGAAGAAATATACCTTGCCCTTTTGATCGAAAGAAGGTATACAAAGAAAGAAATACTTGAAATGTATTTAAATGAGATTTACTGGGGGTATGGTAATCATGGGGTTGGTGCCGCTTCTCGATATTATTTTGATAAAGTCCCGGATAGTTTATCTGTTTCTGAAGCCGCTGCTCTTGTAGGTTTAATTCGTTCTCCGGGCTATTATTCTCCTTATAACAGTTATGAGAGGTTTATCCGTAGGCGTAATGTCGCTTTAAATGAAATGTTTAAAGAGGGCCAAATTTCGAAAGCCGAGCTTGATTCGGCTGTCGCGGAATCTCTTTATGTCGTCGATCACTCAAAGAAAGAAATTATAGGACCTTATTTCATAAGTGAAGTTAAAAGAGAGATGGAAGAACTTTTTGGTAGGGCTTATATAACCTGGGGCGGATATAAGGTTTACACGACTATGGATCAGGATATGCAGATGCTTGCTGACAGTATTTTGGAGTGGGGACTCAAAAGAGTTGAATTGTACTGGCATCTGAAAAAGAAAGAGGAAATTCCGGATTCACTTATTCATTACGAGAATATTCCATACATTCAGGGATCGATGGTTGTTATGGATCCGCGAACGGGTTATGTGCTTTCCCTTATCGGAGGTAGAGATTACAAACATAGTTTGTATAATAGAGCTATACAGGCAAAGAGACAAGCCGGTTCAGCTTTCAAACCTTTTCTTTATACCGCAGCTATCGATAATGGTTTTTTACCTTCGGATTTCGTCTTTGATCTTCCAATGATTAAAGAATTAGGAGGAGAAGTCTATGCTCCTAAGAATTATGACGAAACTTTTATGGGCAAAATATCCTTGAGGCAAGCTTTGAAGATGTCAAGAAATGTTGCCTCACTGAATCTCTGTGAGGAAGTAGGGCCATTTTCAGTTGTCGAATATGCTTATCAGATGGGAATAAGTAGTGAACTTCAGCCGGTTCTTTCCGTAGCTCTTGGTTCATCGGAAGTGTCTCTATTGGAGATGGTTAGAGCCTATTCCACTATTGCTAACCTGGGAGAGAAAGTTACACCTATATTTATACGTAAAGTTGTTGATAGATATGGTAACGTGGTTTATGAAAATAGAATTGTTAAACAGAGAGTCTTATCGGAAGCTACTGCATATATAGTATTAGATATGTTGAAGAGTGTTTTTGAGCCTGGTGGGACCGCTTCTTACGCAAGAAAGAGTGGATTTGAAAAGATTGCGGCAGGGAAAACAGGCACTACCGATGATTTTAAAAGTGCCTGGTTTACAGGATTTGTTAGAGAATTGAATGTGGGAGTCTGGGTAGGATATGATTATCCCAGGACCATAGGAAAAAATGCTAGTGGGGGAGCATTGGCTCTTCCGGTATGGACTGAATTTATGAAGGCGGTTTGCGATTCTACTATGAATTATGAATTTCCTGTGCCGGAAGGTATAGAATTCAGGTATATTTGTCCTGAAAGTGGAGATCTGGCAACTTCAAGGTGTCCGAATGTTGTTAAGGAGATATTCAGAGAGGAAAACGTTCCGAAAAAGCAGTGTGGGCTTCATAATAAGGAAGTAAGAGGTGTGGAGAAACCGATTGAAACACTCGACGATTTTGATTTTTAGGAGGGTTTAATGAAAAGAGATATTTTTTACTTTTCTTTTATTTTATTTTTATTGTTGTCTTTTGGGCTTTTTTATGTGCGAAAGTACACTCCGCTGTACGATTCGCTTGTTGAATATAAGGAAGAAAATAAGACACTGATTTCTATAGTAAATGATTTGAAAGGGAGCATGGAAAGTGTCGACACGCTTAAGGAAGAAGACAAAGTAAGTTATTTGGTTCAAGATATTAAGGATATGGTTGAGGGTATCGAAGTGGAACTTGAAAGGGAAGAAATCTCTATTACTTTGCCCTGCAAAAAAATGTTTCCGCCCGGGTCGGTGGAATTGAGTGGGGAGGGTCAGGAGACTTTGCTACGGATTGCCAATATATTGAAGGAAATGCCTGGAAGAAATATCCAAATTGAAGGGCATACCGATAATATGGCGATAGCAGGAAGTTTAAAGAAAGAATATCCGACGAATTGGGATCTGTCTGCTAAAAGAGCCGTTAATGTCGTTAAGTTTTTAATCGCTAAGATGGATATTGAACCTTCACGTTTGACTGCCGTGGCTTTTGGAGAATATAGACCAATTGCGGATAATAATACTGAGGAAGGAAGAAATAAGAATCGTAGAATTGTTATTGATGTTTTACCGGAATAAATTGAGGTAAAAAATAAACACAGAGGACACAGAGAAAAACAAAAAGCTCTGTCCGATCTTGTGTTTGAATTTAAAAGGAAGGAGGAATTTAGATGAAAGTTTTGATTTGTGATGCGATATCCAAGGATGCCGTTCTGGGTTTGAAAGGACTTGGAGTTGAAGTTGTCGAGAATACTTCAATTGAAAAAGAGGAGCTTGCTGGTATTATAGCTGACTATGATGGAGTTATAATAAGAAGCCGTACAAAAATAAGAAAAGATCTAATAGATGCAGCGGCAGGTAAATTAAGTTTCATCGTGAGAGCGGGGGTGGGACTCGACAATATCGATGCGGAATATGCAAGGGAAAAAGGGATCGAGGTTCTTAACACTCCTGAAGCTTCAACGAATGGTGTCGCTGAACTGGCTGTGGCACACATGCTTGCGCTTTTAAGGCATATACCTCAGGCAACCGCCAGCATGAAGAATGGTAACTGGCCTAAGAAGGAATTTAAAGGAAATGAGCTTGGTTCCTGTACGGTTGGTATTGTAGGTTTGGGAAGGATAGGCAGGAGAACAGCCGAACTGGTGCAGGGTTTTGGCTCTCGGGTTATTGGGTATGATCCTTATGTAAAAGAAGTTCAGGGCATTAATATTAAAATGGTCGAGACCGAAGAATTACTTAGTTCTTCGGATATTGTTTCGCTTCATTTGCCTCATACAGATGAAACTCATTATTTAATTGATGAAGAGGCACTTGGAAAGATGAAAGAAAGTGCTTATCTTGTTAATTGTGCAAGAGGAGGGGTAATTGACGAAGATGCGCTTTATAATGCGCTTAAAAATGGAAGTATAAGGGGTGCGGCACTGGACGTTTTTGAGGTAGAACCTCCGACAGACTTGAAATTAATGAAGTTGGATAATTTTATATGTACTCCCCATTTGGGTGCCCAAGCTGTTGAATCTACAAGCAGAGTAGGTGAAGAAGTTGTTAAGAAAGTAGCTGCCAAACTATAAGGTATAATATGATATCTTCTGTATTTATTAATGGTAACAGAATTCCTTTGAAAAATGATATTTTTTAATTTGTTTAAACTTTAATAGAGGAGGAGAGATTTTGAAAGGTAAAAATAATAATAAAGAGGAGTCTATAAAAAGGATGAAAAAGATTAAAGAGAAAGAAGCAATAAAATTCGGAGAAAAGTTAGTTCCTAAGAGTCGCTTTTTTGAAGTCCTTCTTGAAAATATACCTGATCTTATCTACTTTAAGGATAAGGAATCTCGTTTTGTTGAAATAAGCAGATCAAAAGCCGATCAAGTGGGGCTTCCTAAAGAGAAACTAATCGGCAAGAGTGATTTTGACTTTTATGAGTCGGACGAGGCAAAGATACGCTTTGAAGAAGAGGAAAAAATTATGGAAACAGGTACCCCAGTCGTTAATAAAGAAGAAAAACATACGACTCCTGACGGGAAAGAGGGCTGGACTTCGACGACGAAGCTTCCTTTTTATGATGAAAGAGGGGAAATAATAGGAACCTTTGGTATTTCGAGTGATATCACAAAGAGGAAAATTCTCGAACTGGAAAAAGAAAAAAAGATAGAGGCGCAGAGGGAAGAACTAATAGAGCTTTCAACGCCTGTAATCGATGTTTGGGAGGGTGTTCTTACTGTTCCTATATTGGGATCTCTGGATAGTGAGAGAGCGTCAAGGATTTCAGAAGCTTTGTTAACTCAGGTAGTGGAGAAAAGAGCGACTTCAGCTATTATAGATATCTCGGGTATATCTGCTGTGGATAGTGCTGTTGCCGATCGATTGATTCGTACAGCGAAAGCGGTGAAATTGGTGGGCGCAGAAGCTATACTAACTGGAGTTGGAGTAGAGATAGCCCAGACAATTGCCGATCTGGGAATTGATATGGCAGGTCTTAAGACGATGTCTACCCTGAAGGACGGTTTGAAATATGTTATTGGTCGAAGGAAAAAGATTTCGTAATGTCCACAATGATTTCTCGAACCCTTTATGTGATAGACTTTAATTATAAAGTGGATAACGGTTCCTTGCATTTCGCAAAAATTTTTTCCTATAAGGTTTTGATTGACAATGTCTTAGGCTTTGAAATATTTTTTGCGTTTTATTCCAATGGATTTTTGAGGATTTAGCGGAACGTTTAGTATGGTAGTTATGTACTATATTATAAGATTTATAGTTTTGGGAGGCTTTAGGTTATAAAGGATGTATGTATACAAAAAATACCTTGACAAAATTTTTTTTTCTCTTAAATTTCTTTTATGATAAGGTTTTTAGAGATTTATGAATAACTATTTTACACATAAGCCTAAATAAGATAGTTAGAGGGAAGAAGTTTGTTATTTGTTAAAGGAGGGTAGCAATGAGCGAAGGTGGGAAGAAGAAAAAGAATCTTGAAGAAGAACTCAAAGAATGCCGCAAGGAACTTGAAGAAATCCGTGAAAAAGTAAATCTGTTTGACGCTCTTTTGGAACACGTTCCGGAGCAAATTTATTTTAAGGATAATGAAAGTCGTTTTATAATGGCGAGCAAATCGGTTGTCAAGCAGTTTGGAGTTAAAGATATAAGTGATCTAATCGGGAAAACGGATTTCGATTATTTTACCGAAGAACACGCGAGACTGGCTTTTGAAGATGAGCAGAAAATAATAAAAACCGGAAAACCCATTCTGAGTAAGGTTGAGAAAGAAACTCATCCCGACGGGAGAGTGACATGGGTTTCAACAACAAAAATCCCCAGGTATGATGAGAAGGGAGAAAGAGCCGGTATTTTGGGTATTTCGAGAGATATTACCGCAAGAAAAGAATTGGAAGAAAAACTTGAGATGAAACTTGAAAAACTGGGTAAAGAAGTTCTGCTTAAAAGTAACTTGCTTAACGCTCTTTTAGAACTTGTTCCGGATAGAATTTATTTTAAGGACAGGGAAAGCCGTTTTTTGGAAGTTAGCAAATCGAAAGTGGAAGGAACAGGATTGTCCAGAGAAGAATTTAAAGGTAAGACAGATTTCGACTTTTTCCCCGAAGAGGAAGCAAAAGAGATGCGTGAAGACGAGGAAAGAATAATGAAGACCGGAGAATCTGTCGTTGATAAGATCCACAAAATTGAATTGTCTGATGGAAAAGAAAGGTGGCTTTCCGCAACTAAAATTCCTTTTTATGACGACAAAGGAAGCATTATAGGTACATTTGGAATCTCAAGGGATATTACCGGGCTGAAAACTCGCGAATTGGAAAAAGAGGAACAAATAAAGGCGCAGAGGGAGGAGCTTGTAGTACTCTCGACCCCGGTAATTGATGTATGGGAAGGAGTTCTTACTGTTCCTGTATTGGGTGTTCTGGATAGCGAGAGAGCATCGAGACTTTCGGAGGCTTTGTTAATACAGATAGTGGAAAAGAGAGCAACTGCGGCTATTATCGACATTTCGGGTATAAGCGCGGTAGATAGTTCGGTTGCGGATCTGTTGATTCGTACGGCTAAGGCGGTAAAATTGGTAGGGGCGGAGGCTGTACTGACCGGAGTGGGCATAGAAATAGCCCAGACAATTGCCGATCTCGGAATCGATATGGAAGGCCTTAAGACTGTGTCTACGTTGAGAGATGGTTTAAGGTATGTTATTGCAAAGAGAAAGAAAACAAAGGAAATTTAGTCAGGTAAGTAGATTATTTAAATGATATCATTTTATTTAATAACTGAGAGGTAATATTTTGGCGAAAAAGAATGATAAAAAAGAAATAGAAAAGTTGCGCAGGGAGAATATTGAGTATAAGAATTTGATTGAGGAGATGAGTGAAGGTTTTGCTTTTCTGGAGGGGGATTTAACATTTTCATTCTCAAACCCAGCTTGTGACGGTATTTTTGGAGTACCTGAAGGTAAATTGATGGGGAGAAAATTACAGGATTTTTTAACTACTGAATATTTTAAAGAGATAAAGAAAAACATTATAACAAAAAAGAAGAAAAAAAAGAGTGTATTCGAGATAGAAGTAAATGCGGAAGACGGAGAAAGACGTTATTTGTTGACAAGGTCGAATCCGCATTTCGACGAGAAGGAGAAATTTGTTGGTTCATTTGTTTTTTTCTATAATATAACTAAAAGAATAAAATTAGAAGAAGAGCTTCTTTTCGAAAGAGGTCTGTTGAATTCATTACTTAATACAATACCAGATCATATTTATTTTAAGGATGAAAAAAGTCGTTTTATAAAAGTGAGTAAATCGCTAGCCGAATGGTTTAATGTTGACAGTGTCGATGGTTTAATGGGTAAAACAGATTTTGATTTTTTTACCGAGGAACACGCAAGACCCGCTTACGAGGATGAACAGGAGATAATGAAAACCGGGAACCCGATAGAAGGAAAGGTCGAAAAGGAGACCCATCCCGATGGTAGAATAACCTGGGTTTCAACAACTAAAATTCCCAGGTATGATAAAAAAGGAAATATAATTGGTATTTTAGGTGTTTCCAGAGATGTAACGGAAAAGAAACTATGGGAGGAGGAGAGAGAGGAAAAATTGGAGGCGCAGCGAGAAGAACTCATGGAACTCTCAACTCCGGTAATCGATGTGTGGGAAGGAGTTCTTACTGTTCCCATATTGGGGTCTCTGGATAGTGAAAGAGCATCGAGGGTTTCCGAGGCTTTGTTAACCCAGATAGTAGAAAAGAGAGCTGGTGTAGCTATTATAGACATTTCGGGTATAAGTGCGGTAGATAGTGCGGTTGCGGATCGATTTATTCGTACGGCTAAGGCGGTGAGATTAGTGGGTTCGGAAGCTATACTGACCGGAGTGGGTGTGGAGATAGCCCAGACGATCGCGGATCTTGGAATTGATATGGGAGGTCTAAAGACTATGTCTACCCTGAAAGATGGCTTAAGATACGTTATTTCACAAAAAAAGGACAAAGAGGAGAAAAGAGGAGAGAAGGAATAAAATGGCAAGACTAACACGTATGCATTTAGGAGATATTCTTGTTGTTCCTATCCAAGAGGAACTTCATGATACTGCTGCTGAAGAAGCAGGAGAAAAAATAATCAGAGAGGCAAATAATTCTAATATAAAGGGAGTAGCTATAGATATTTCTGCTCTTGATATAGTAGACAGTTTTCTTGGAAGATTACTGCAGAAAATTGCCTGGGGTCTTAGAGCTATGGGCAAAGAAGTTATACTTGTCGGGATTCAACCGGAAGTTGCAGTTGCTCTCGTCGAGCTTGGTTTGTATCTCGAGGATATAAATACAGCGTTTGAACTTGACTCTGCTCTGGAAAAATTAAGAGAAATGATAGAAAAAGGATCTGAATGAAAGAAGAAATTTTACGCATTCCGATAAATAAAGAGATAGATGTCTTAATTGCCAGGCGTGAAATAAAGAGTGAAGCGGAGAGAATAGGTTTCAGGTGGATAGATCAAACGAGAATTGCAACAGCTGTTTCAGAACTTACAAGAAATATAATAAAGCATGCTTATAGAGGAGAGGTAATAGTGAACAGGGATGAAGACGGGATAGAAATTATATGTGAGGATGAAGGACCCGGGATTCCGGATGTCGAGCAGGCTATGGAAAAAGGATATAGTACTACGAATTCGCTTGGCATCGGACTTATTGGAGCCAAACATCTTATGGATGATTTTAAAATTGAAAGTAATGATAAGGGAACAAAAATAACTACTTACAAGAAGTTGAAATGAATATTAAGAAAATATTTCCTTCAATAGAGTTTACTGTTAGTTCTGACGAAGATATTTATAGGGTTCGTTCCGAGATGACCAAATTCGCCGGGCAAATTAGTTTGGGAAGCAAGGAATTAGAAGAACTAAGAATTGTAATAACTGAAATTTCGAAAAATATAATAAAGCATAGTTCTTCAGGCAAGTTAAGTATTACTTTTGAAGAAGAGGAAGGAAGAGAAGGAGAAGCAGCAGAAAAAGGTGTGTATATTGTAGCGGAAAACCCGACCGATAGTCAGCATACGCCTGAAATCTTTGATGATGGGTACAGTACTGCCAATACCCTTGGGATAGGTCTGGGCGCTGTTAAAAGATTGCTGACAAATGTTCATGTTAAAGTGGAAGATGGGAAATTTATTTTAACCGGTAGAAAAATATTTTCCAAGAAGAAGGATAGTGTAATACAGACCAGTGTGTTTAGTCGTCCTAAACCGGGTTTTAAAAGTAACGGAGATGCCTATTTTATAAAAAGGTATGAAGATTCTGCTATAGTTGCGGTTGTGGATGGTATTGGGCACGGAGATAAAGCCAGTGAAGCGAGTAAAATGGCTTTAAAGGTTATCGAAGATAAATATAGAGATGATCTCGACCAAATAGTTCTTACAATGCATAGAAAATTACATGGAAGTAGAGGTTGTGTTGTAGGAATTGTTCGTATGAATAAAGAGGGTAAAATAGAATATATTGGGGTTGGTAATATACGAGCTCAGATTTATACGACGGAGATGTATAAGCGTTTGGTCTCTTTTGACGGTTTATTGGGCAGTAATGTTAGAACTCTCAGGACCGACCGCCTTACTCTTAGTACGCCTTGTTTGATAGTTTTGCATTCTGATGGTGTTGCTTCTTTTAATTTTGATGATAAAAGGATTGTATATAGACCTGTCATGGAAATAGCAAAAGAAGCTTTTGAAAAAAATAAAAAGAGCTCGGATGATGCTACACTTTTAATTGCACGTATTCCGTAGGAAGCAGAAGTGAATGATGATTAATATAAGCCAGAAAGGTTGCAAATAACAAGAGAAAATAAATTATGAAATTGGAGAAAAACATTGTTAAATAATAAGACTTTTTACTTTTTATACCGATATTAGGAGGTTTAAAATGGCTAAGAAAAGAACAAGTAAAGAGGCACTTGAAAAAAAATTGGCTTCACTAGAAAAAGAGAATAAGGGATTAAAATTAGACAAAAATTTGCTGAATTCTCTTTTAAAGCATATCCCTGAGAACATTTATTTTAAAGATAGAGAAAGCAGATTTGTAAGAATAAGCCATGCTTTTGCCAAATACATGGGGGTTAAAGACCCTGACGAAATAATTGGGAAGACCGATTTCGACCTTTTTGGTGAGGAACATGCCAGGCCAGCTTTTGAAGATGAACAAAAGATTATGAAGACTGGAGAACCCATCCAGATAGAGGAAAAAGAAGTTTATCCTGATGGGAGCGAGAAATGGGTGGAAACCACTAAGGTTCCCAGATACAGCGAAAAAGGTGAAATTGTGGGTACTTTTGGAATTTCCAGAGATATAACAGAAAAGAAACTCTGGGAGATGGAAAGAGAGAAAAAAATAGCGGCGCAGCGAGAAGAACTCATAGAGCTTTCAACCCCGGTAATCGATGTGTGGGAAGGAGTTCTTACTGTTCCCATATTGGGGTCTCTGGATAGTGAAAGAGCATCGAGGGTTTCCGAGGCTTTGTTAACCCAGATAGTAGAAAAGAGAGCTGGTGTAGCTATTATAGACATTTCGGGTATAAGTGCGGTAGATAGTGCGGTTGCCGATCGATTGATTCGTACTGCTAAGGCGGTAAAATTAGTGGGGGCAGAGGCTATACTGACCGGAGTGGGTGTGGAGATAGCCCAGACAATTGCGGATCTCGGAATCGATATGGAAGGCTTAAGGACTATGTCTACCCTGAAAGACGGATTGAGATACGTTATTTCACGAAAAAATAAAAAAGATATGTGAGTATGAGAGGTTATCTTTCGGATATAAAGACAGATTTTTATTTTTCAACTCAATGTCTGATAAATTCCGGTTTTGGGGAGGAACTTTATGCGACGTTTCCTTAGTAAATATTTAATATCAAACAGAGGCAATAAATTCACAGAGGCAATTAATTCAAAAAAAACGTTTATATCTTTAAGAGTTTAACAGGGAGGTGGGTAAATGCAAGAAAAAGACAAGCACGATGAAAGGGATATTATGATAATGAATGTTCTTCTTATTGAGGATGCAGCATTTGCGGTTACTTTTATTAGAGAAACTCTTGCTTATTGTGAGGAAGCCGAATTAGTTAAGGCTACTAAGTTTGCGTTAACTAACGTGGAAACTCTGGCAGAGGCACTTAAATGCCTTTCTGAGCATGAATTTGATCTCATATTACTTGATCTTAATTTGCCGGATAGCAAGGAATTGGATACTTTGGATACTGTACGAGAAAACGCTCATAGTATTCCTATTGTAGTAATAACCGCTTTAAGCGATGAGGGTTTGGCTCTCGAAGCAATGAGGAGAGGCGCGGAGGGTTTTCTTGTTAAGGGTCAAATGGGTGTAAATGCCCTTTTGCAGGCTATATTTTTTGCAGTTGAGCGGCATCGTATTTTAATGAGGTTGGAAGATAAAGTCCGGGAACTTGAAAGGAGTAAGGCGAGATTTCAAAATATTATAGAAAAAATCGCATATGCTATTATAGTGGTAGGTAGAGATGGAATCGTGCAGTTTGCTAATGATTCCTCGCAAGATTTTCTGGGAGCTTCTCCAGAAGACCTCATAGGAGAAAATTTTGAGTTTCCTCTGGAAGTCGGTAAAATGAAAGAAGTAGAGGTAAAGGGTAAAAAGGGTTCAAGAAGAACGGTGGAGATGAGAGTTATCGAAACCGAATGGGAAGGGGATGGGGCGTATCTCGTAGTAATGCGTGATCTTACAAGATGATAAAGAGTGAAAATTTACCCGTGAAGAGTTTCGGTAATTATGGAACAGAAAAAATTTTCTGATTTGTCCATTCATATTTCAGAAGGATGTCTTATCGTCCCTATTCAGGGAGAAATCGATGATGAAAGAATGGATTTAATACAAAAACAAATATTAGAAGGTGTCGAAAATAAGGAAGTGAAGGGGGTAGTAATAGATGTCTCAGGAGTTAGAATCATTGAGCCTTATCATGCCCAGATTATTGATAATACCGCGAAAATGATTTATTTATTGGGAGCCAGGACCGTGCTTACCGGAATAAGACCCGGAGTTGCTATTTCTCTTACTGATTCAAATTTCGATTTTAAAGAAATATACGGAACTGCGGGAACTTTTGAAGAAGGAGTTAGAAAACTTCAGCCTTTAATTAAAGTAGAGGAAGAATTAAAAGAGTTTGGAGAAGAGTTTGAAGATGAAGTTGATGATAAGGAAGAATTTATCGACGAAGAAGAGTTTATCGAAGAAGAAGAAATTAAGGTAGACGAAGATGAAGATTTGGTTGTTAAAGATGAGGTTTTTGTCGATGATGAAGGGGAAGAAGAGGTTGCCGGCTAATGGTTCGACTCGGTAAAGTTTCTTTAAAGGATAGAAATTACCTCGTTGAGAAAAGAAACAAAGTACTGGATTTGGCAGGAGATCTCGGGTTTGGTGAGGTAACTGCTACAAGATTAACTACTGCTGCTTCTGAAGTTATACGTCAGTTAGCCGGGGGAGGAGAGGAATGTGGTGTGGAGTTTTTTATAGATGAGAGAAAAGAAAGATTTGGTTTGTTAATTCGTTTTGTTTCCGGTGATGATATTTCCGAAAATTCTCAAATTTTAGATGAGATATTTGACGAGGTCAATTATTCTAAGGGGAATAATGGTTTGAACTCTCTGGAAGCTTTTAAATTTATTACGGATTACAATTTTAAACTCACCGAGGATTTCGTTAATTGTGAAAAAGAAAAGATAACAAGACTTACGCGAGATGAACTTTATGAAGAACTTGAAAAGTCGAATGAACAACTTCAAGGAGAGATCGAAGCTCACGAAAAAACTGAAGAGGAATTAAAAAAAGCAACAATCGAAGCAGAAAAAGCAAATGAGGCTAAAAGCCAATTTTTGGCTTCTATGAGTCATGAAATACGAACTCCTATGAACGCTATTATCGGTATGGCGGAGCTTCTTTACGATACGTCTCTTTCGAGAGAACAAAAAGGATTTGTGGAAACATTAGAGAAGGCTGGAGATACTTTACTTTCTTTGATAAATGATATATTGGATCTTTCGAAAATAGAAGCTGGTGATGTAGAACTTGAGAAAATCAATTTTGATCTCGGAGAATTAATCGAGACAACCTGCGATGTTATGTCCGTTCGAGCTCGTAAGAGGAGTATAGAATTTCTAAGTAGGATTGAGACTAATGTTCCGATAAATTTAATCGGTGACCCCTCGAGGCTCAGGCAGGTAATAGTTAATCTTATCGGGAATGCGGTAAAGTTTACGGAGGGAGGAGAAGTTGTTCTCAATGTAGCTCTTTTGAAAGCAAGTGACCCCAATTATGTCGAGTTGGGTAGTGATAAAAGCGCATGGTTGCTTTTTTCCGTAAAGGATACGGGTATAGGAATATCGAGGGATAAGCAGGATAAAGTATTTGAAAGCTTTAAACAGGCTGATTCTTCGACTACAAGGAAATATGGGGGAACGGGTTTAGGTTTGAGTATTTGTAAGAAAATTGTAAATTTGATGGGTGGTAAAATCTGGGTCGAAAGTGAACTTGGAAAGGGTAGTAAATTCTGCTTTACCGTTGTTTTTGATCTCCAGAAAAAAGTAGAAACTTTTGTTAAAGCCGGAGAAGTAGATATCAAGGGTATATCGACTTTAATCGTGGACGATAATTCGACCAATAGATTGATTCTAAGAGAGATGTTATCGTTGTGGGATGCGAAAATAACAGAGGCAGTGGGTGGTAAGGAAGCAATTTCCATAATTGAATCGAGATATTCAGAAAATAAACCGTTCGATTTGGTTCTTCTCGACTGCCGTATGCCGGAAATTGATGGGATGGGTGTGGCGAAGTTCCTGAGAGAGCAAAAAAATTCTGATAAGACTACAGTAATGATGTTATCTTCGGATTATAAGCCAAACGACTTCAAACAGATAGATAAATATGGTATCGGTGCATATCTTGTAAAGCCTATAAAAAGAAAACAATTAAAAAATGCGATACTGACTACCCTAGGTTTATGGAAAGCTCAAATTCGAAAAGAAAAGTTAGAGGAGAAGAGTAAACCCAAAGTTATTCTACCTAATCTTAAAATATTGCTTGTTGAGGATAATTCTGACAACCGTTTACTTATCAAGGCGTTTTTGAAGAAGTCTCCGATCGAAATAGACGAAGCAGAAGACGGCCAGGTGGCAGTTGATAAGTTTAAGAGTAATAAATACGATATTGTTTTAATGGATATGCAGATGCCGGTAATGGATGGTTTTACTGCTACAAAGATTATCAGGGATTGGGAAAGGAAAAACAATAGGAGTGAGACGCCCATCTTGGCTTTGACTGCTTATGCTATGAAAGAAGATAGGGATAAAACGATAGGAGTCGGGTGTAGTGATTATCTAACCAAGCCCGTGAGGAGAGAGAAGCTTTTGGATGCGCTACGGAGGTTGTCGGTAAAGTAATGTTTTTGAAAAGGAAAGAGTGTGAAAGAAAAGAAAGATAATAAAAAATCAAATCATGCGGAGAATAATAAAGAAAAGAATAAAAAAATCCTTTTAGTCGAAGATGACGATAAGTTTGCAAGAGTTCTTTCAAAACAATTAGAAAGAAACAATTATGAAGTAACTCATTATAGTAAACTTTCTGATTCTTTAGAAGCTTTAATAGAGAGTGAATTCGATTTAGTGTTGTTGGATCTTGGTTTATCCGATAGTTCCGGACTTAAAACTTACGATAAAATTTCTAAAGTTAAATCCGATATTCCCGTCGTGGTACTTACCGGACTTGACGATGAGGGAATTGCCATTAGTGCTGTTAAAAAGGGAGCTCAGGATTATCTTGTCAAAGGTGAGGTAGATAATAGAACTCTTCTTCGTTCCCTGGAATACGCGATAGAAAGAAGCAAGTTATTATTCAGATTGAAAAAATTGCAGGAACTTGTTTTGCAATCTGAGCGAATTAAGGTTCTCGTTGAAACTGCAGGTGCTGCTGCACACGAAATAAATCAACCTTTAACTTCCATTTTTGGTATGGTGGAGCTTTTGAAAAAAGATTTACCCGGGGATTCCCCGGTTCATAAAAAAGCAGATTTTATTTTCCAGGCAGCTTCTAGGATAAGAGATATTATAAAGAAAATGGGAAGTATCAAACAGTATACAACCAAGCCTTATTCGAAAGGCATAGATATCGTGGATTTCAACGAAGCAGCAGAAGAATAAATTCTTCGCTGACCGCATACCGCTTACGGCTGAGGCTGTGCCAAAACCCCCCTTTTCGCAAGTTGCAGAAAACTAAGTTCCTGTTTTTCAAAGGCTTATTTTTTAGAAATCCGTTAAATTTGGACTTTTGGCACAGCCTCGGCGGAGAGCGGAATGTCCTTGACTTTTTTCTTATGTGTTTTATTTTGACAATATGAATAAAATTTCCCTTGCTATTTTGTGGTTCTTTGTATTTATAAGAGCTATCATTTTCTTTGGAATTGTCTATTTTATTGTGGTTGAATATAGAAAATATAAAAGGAAACGAGAGGAAGATGAAAAACGGAATTGAAGAAATTCTTGATATTGAAAAGGAAGCAAGGAAGATAATCGACGAGGCGCAAGCGAAATCAGATGACATAAGAAGAGAAGCTGAGAAGGAAGCGAAAAAAATTGTAGCGAATGCAAACAAGGAAGCCAGATCAATAATTGAAGGATATAAGTTACGACTTTCTAAGACTCAGAAAAAGGAACAAAAGGAAGTTGAAAAAACAGGAATGGATCTGGAGAACGACTGGATAAAGAATTATAAAGAAAAAAAAGAAGAGCTATTATCGAAATTAATAGCCTCCTCTATGAAAATAAAATAATGTATTATTCTATTTATTCTAAATTAAGAGCAATATATTCTTTTCTTCCGGATCAAGAAGATATCGAAAATCTTCTCAATGTGCGGAGTACTTCGGGTCTTGTAAATAGTCTTACTAAAACGAATTTCTTGCAGAGATTCCCTGTTATGAGTAAAGATTTGGAGTCGCATTTGAAGATGATTCCTTTTTCTCTTGCAAAATTAGTGAGAAATCAGATACCGGGTACCTCGGCTCTTTTCTTTGATGCCTATCTTAGAAGTTATGAGTTACGAGATATTAAAAATATAATTAATGGTGGGCAGGGTTTTTTTGTTGATGAATTACGGGACAAAAAATTGGGCATTCAAGAATTGAACGATTATATGCAGAAGAGATTTTGGGAAGACTGTTGGAATATAGCATACTCGAAGTATAAAGACAATCGGAGAAAAGTTGAAATTGAAGTTTCTTTAGATCATTGTTATTATTCTTCTCTTCTCAAAGATACAGATTATCTACCTCCCGAAGAGAAATATCAGACAATGGAGTTTATTCTTATTCTTATTAATTTTAAAAATAGGCTTAGCTTACATCGTCTTAAAAATATTTATAATTTGGAAGGTTTCGAGGCAAAAAAATTTCTTATTCCTGAAGGTAAAATTTTCGATAATTACGAAGAACAGAAAGGGTTACTTGAAAATACTTTCATAAAAGAATTT
Source organism: uncultured bacterium (assembly GCA_964418485.1). Lineage (GTDB taxonomy): Bacteria > Hydrothermota > UBA3072 > UBA3072 > UBA3072 > JAFGHJ01. The sequence continues at coordinate 27,193 of CAYQMH010000015.1, forward strand.
ACACATATTTGCTATCAGGATTTCAAATTCAGGATGTATTCGATGAGAGCAATTCTTGCTTTTTTCTTTCTCCTGACAATCAGAATAAATGAAATTCTCTCTATTTATAGAGCTAAGCTATTAGGCTTTGATAGAGAAGGGCTTAAGGAAATCTGGAGTGGGGTTTATGTGGGTTCCTGAGGAGATGACGCATTTTTTATTCGCAGCAGATGAGCGGGATTTACCCGGGATTCTTGAATTTATTGGTAAAGAGGGAAAATTCCATATTGCGGAATTCTCGCATCGCGGTCTGCGAGAGACTGAATATAAAGAAATTTATTTAAAGTTAGAAGATTACGAAAAAAGAATAGAGGAGATAATTGAATATTTTGATATTAAAGGTGAGAGACAAATTTCTTTAGGAGCTGTGGATGTAGATATGATTATAGGTGATGTTGGCAATTTCTTAAATGAATTTCAGCAAGAACTTGGAGACAAACAAAATAGGCTTGAAGAGTTAAAACATGAAGAGAGTCAGTTGAATCTCGCTTCAGAACTTTTAAGTTTGCTTCCCGAATCGGATACTCCTATAGAAAAACTCCGTAACAGCAGATTTCTTAAGATGTTAGGTGGAACAGTGCCTTCTTCTGAAGAAAAAAATATTTTAGAGGTTGTTAAAGACAGGGATATTCTTGTTTTTAGAAGAGCCGCCCAGGATAATCTCGTGCCGCTTATAATATTTTGTTCTTCTTTTGAAATGGATTCATTGGATAAGGTTTTAGAGAGTGTCCATTTCAGCGGGCTTGAATTTTTTAATCGTCTTGAAGGTCCTATTGTGAGTTTGAAAGATAAAATTGAGACTAAATTTTGGAAAATAAAGGAAGAGAGAACAGAGCTTCAATCTTCTATAAAGAAGACGGGTCGTAATATAGAAGAAGAGATTTTAAAATTAAAGGATGATATTCGTATTTCAAAACTGGAGTTAAGATGGATGAGTAAGATGGCAAGATCGGAAAAGATTTTTTTTATAAGTACTTATTTGCCAAGTAGAGTGGTCCCGGAGATTAAGAAAAAAGGAGAGGAATTGAATCTTTACGTTTTGAGCGAAGAGAACGTGAAGCGAAAAAGCAAAGAGGCGAATGAAGCGCCTACCAAACTTAATAATCCTTATGTTTTTCGTCCTTTTGAATTACTTGTTAGTTCTTATGGTGTGCCGTCATACAAAGGAATAGATCCGACCGTTTTTACAACTTTGTCGTTTCTGTTTTTTTTCGGGATTATGTTTGCGGATTTGGGGCACGGAATTCTCTTGATCTTAGCTGGTATTTCTTTGTACTGTATACGCTTATTAAGAAGGTTCGCTATTTTTCCTTTAGTTTTAGGAATATCTTCGTCTATTTTTGGAACAATTTTCGGAGAGTTTTTCGGAACACATCCTTTTGCCCCGATATGGTTTTCTCCTTTTAAAGAACCCGAAAAAGCTATGCTTCTAGCGGTTTATCTTGGAATCTTTATGGTGTCTTTTAGTTTTATTCTCCGGTTGATAGAATTTATCATGGAGAATAATAGAGAAGACTTGTTTCTTTCTGGTCACGGTTTACCCGGTTTTATTTTCTATCTTTCTTCGCTTTCGCTTGCCTTTTCTGTAATTAATGGACATTCTGGTAAGATAATTCTGACGGAAGGTCTTATTATAGGTGCCAGCACCTTATTGGTTGTTGTGGGTATTCCTTTCAAAGATGCAGTAAAGGAGGGTCTAAATTCCAATAAGTTATTAGTATCTCTGGGAGAAATGGTTCATCTTTCTCTTTCTATGATTTCCAATACTCTTTCTTTTATACGAGTAGCGGCTTTTAACATAGGACATGTAATTCTGACGATGTCGCTGATTGAGATTGCAAATTTAATTGGAAATATGATTGGGACCGGAGGGTCTGCAACATTGATTTTTGGAAATATTGCCATTGTTGGTCTTGAAGCAATGATAGTTTTTATTCAGGGACTTCGACTTGAATACTATGAATTTTATTCTCGTTTCTTTGAAAAGGGAAAAGTAATTTACGAACCTGTAAAATTAAGTTAGGAGGTAATTATGGAAAGATTTAGTGGTGTTATGCAAGGACTGAAAAAAATCAATGTCTGTTTTTTAGTTATTGCCGTGTTTTTTGGTATAATAGGTGCATTTACGATTTTAACACCTGTTGCTCTTTTCGGACAGGGGAGTGCGGTTTCAGGCTCGTCTGGTAGTTACGCAGGATTTGCTTTTCTTGCAGCAGGTTTATCCATTTCGGTTTCCGTGCTGGGAGCCGGAATAGCTCTTTCCAAGATAGGCTCAGCTGCTGTAGCTGCTATTGCGGAAAAGCCTGAAATTATGGGAGCTGCAATAGTCTTTGCTGGACTTGCCGAAGGTCTTTCTATCTGGGGGCTTATTGTTGCCGTACTTATACTTGTAAAAGTATGAAGATAAAAGTTATAGGAGATGAATTTACCTGTCTTGGTTTTGCGCTTTCCGGGGTTTCTACTACGGTTGTTGAGGGCGAAGATTCGGTGTCACGAGAATTCGAGAAAGCTCTTAGCGATAATGACGTAGGAATTATTCTTGTGACTGAAAACGAAGCTGATCTAATAAGGGATAAAATCAATAAGCAGAAGACCGAGGGTGAACTGCCGCTTGTTGTGGAAATACCTTCCAGGAGTGGCTGGAAAGAAAGAGGTAAGGCGCTTGAATTAATCAAAAGAGTTTTATCTATTAGTGTATGAAGAAAGATATAAAGGAACTGAAAGAAAAAGTAATAAGTAATGCCGAAAAGGAGGCGGATGATCTTCTTTCCAGGGCCAAGAAAGTTGAAAAACGCATACTAATTCAGGCAAGAGAGGAAGAGAGAAAGATAAAAGAAGAGGCGGAAAAGAAAGGTAAATCCTTATTTGAGAAGGAAAAGATAAGGATAAATTCTAAGAAAAAAAATGATGAGAAAAAAGAATTTTTTTCGTTAAGGAATAAACTTTTTGAATTGTTGCATAAGGACCTGGAAGAAATGCTTGTTTTAATGCTTAAAACCGGTAAGCTAAACGATTGGGTAAAGTCATGCTGTGAGGAGATAATCAAGGAAGAAAAAGAAGTAACTTTAATTGCAAGAAAAGAAGACCTCGGAGATTTAAAGAAAATCTGTAGCGGGCTGAATGGCTTAAATTTTACCGGTGAACCTGTAAATAGAGGTTTTTTAATAAGAAGTAAGGAGAACGAATACGATTTTCGTTTTTCCCTGCTTTCTTCGAAAATATTGAAACAAAATATAAAAATGGTTGCCGATGAATTGGGGGTTAAAAGTGGGTGAGGCTGTAGTTAAAAGAATTGAAGGACCTATAATTATATCCAAGAATACCCGGGATATTGAAATGAATGAGGAAGTTCGTATCGGGGATGAGAATCTGGTAGGAGAGGTAATAAGAATTAATGGTGAAGAATCGATGATACAGGTTTATGAAGATACGACCGGACTCGAGCCCGGAATTAAAATATTTGGCACCGGAAAACCTTTGTCGGTTGAATTGGGTCCCGGAATAATATCTAATACCTTTGACGGAATACAGCGTCCCCTTGCTATAATAAGAGAGAAACAGGGTATTTTCATAAAAAGAGGTGCAATAGTGCCTGCACTTCTGCGGGATAAAAAATGGAAGGTTGATATAAAAGTGAATAAAGGAGATGAAGTCTTTCCTAATTCTATAATAGGAGAAGTGGAAGAGACTTCTCTCGTTAAACATAGAATTTTAATTCCTCCCGGGATTGCCGGGAAGGTTGTCGAAGTGGAAAAGAGTTCCGATTATAGGATTACGGATACCATTTGTTTGGTTGAAAGAGCAGACGGGAAAAGAGAAGAAATAAAATTATTTCATTCATGGCCGGTGAGAAAAAAGAGGCCTTTTTTGGAAAGAATTCCACCGGAGGAGATAATGTTTACCGGGCAGAGGGTTATAGACTCGGTTTTTCCTATTGCAAAGGGAGGAGTTGCGGCAATTCCGGGTGGGTTTGGTACGGGTAAAACAGTAACTCAGCATTCTCTCGCCAAATGGTCTGATGTAGATATAATTATATACATTGGTTGTGGTGAAAGAGGTAATGAAATGGCGCAGGTATTGGAAGAATTTCCCGCACTCAAAGATCCCAGATCCGGTAAGTCTCTTATGGAACGAACCATCCTTATTGCCAATACTTCCAATATGCCGGTTACTGCCAGAGAGTCCAGTATATATACAGGTATAACTATGGCTGAATATTTTCGTGATATGGGATACGATGTTGCTCTCTTTGCCGATTCTACTTCACGCTGGGCTGAAGCCCTGCGAGAAATATCCGGTAGAATGGAGCAGATGCCTGCAGAAAAAGGTTTCCCGGCTTATTTATCTTCCAGACTTGCCGAGTTTTATGAGAGGGGAGGTAGAGTTAAAGTTGCAGAAGATAGAATAGGCTCTGTCAGTATAGTAGGAGCGGTCTCGCCGCCGGGTGGTGATTTTTCCGAGCCGGTTACAAGTCATACGAAACGTTTTATTAGTACATTCTGGGTTTTAGATAGGGACCTTGCATATTCAAGACATTATCCGGCTATATCATGGACGGAATCATATTCAGGCTATTTAGATAGAGTCAGTAGCTGGTGGGAAAGCAAAGGTTTGTCTAATAAAGAATTACGTGATAAATTGATGGCTGTTCTCCTTCTGGATTCGCATTTAAGAGAAATTGTGCAATTAGTGGGAGAAGGAGCTCTTCCGGAAAGAGAGCGGCTTACTTTGAGGAAAGCCGAACTTATCAAGGAAAGTTTCTTGCAGCAAAGTTCTCTTTCTGCTATTGATGGTTATTGTGGTCCTGAGAAACAATATAGAATGCTCAAAACCATTTTTGATTTCGGGGATGGAGCGGAAGATCTTCTGAAGATAGGTGTTCCTTTGTTTAAGATAGAGGAGTTACCGGTTTTTTCTGAGATTAAAAGAATGAAAGAAGAAATAGGAAATGATGACCTGCATAAGTTTGATGAGTTGGTGTCGAGAATAGAAGAAAATTTTTCTGATCTAAGGAAAGAATATGGATAAATTGTATGAAAAAAGATATATAGGTGCAAATGTAATAAGCGGTCCGCTTCTCATAATTGAGGGTGTTAAGGGTGTCGGGTTCGGAGAGATGGTTGAAATAGAGCAGGATGGTGTAAAAAGGGTGGGTAGAGTTATTGAGGTTGACGAAGATCGAGCCGTAGCGCAGATTTTTTCCGGTACCAGCGGTATAAACAGAGAGAAAGTAAGGACCAGATTCGTAGGTTCTCCGATTACTATTTCTGTATCGGAAGAGATGCTTGGAAGAACTTTTGATGGTCTTGGAAGGCCCCTGGACGGAGGTGGCGAGGTTTTAGGTGAAGAAGAAAGAGACGTTAATGGTTTTCCTCTGAACCCCGATGCACGGGAATATCCAAGGGATAATATTATAACCGGTATATCTGCGATAGATGCTCTTACAACTCTGATTAGGGGACAGAAATTGCCGATATTTTCCGGCTCAGGCTTACCGCATAATGAAATAGCGGCTCAGATTGTAAATCAAGCGAGAATCTCTACAAAAGAAGAATTCGTTGTTGTTTTTGCTGCTATGGGAATAAAAGCTGATGAGGCAGAATTTTTTCAGAGGAAATTTGAGGAAGGAGGAGAGTTGGGACGTTTGATAACTTTTCTCAATTTTGCTGATAGCCCTTCGGTAGAGAGACTGATCACGCCCCGTTGTGCTCTTAGCGTAGCTGAGTTTTTCGCTTTTGAGAAGGATAAACATGTTCTGGTAATACTAACCGATATTACGAATTATTGTGAAGCTTTAAGGGAAGTATCTTCGGTTAGGGGAGAAGTTCCCTCGCGAAAGGGTTATCCTGGGTACCTTTACAGTGATCTTGCTTCGCTGTATGAGAGAACGGGCAGGATAAAAGGGAGAAAAGGTTCCATTACGCAAATACCTATACTTACTATGCCTAATGATGATATAACGCACCCTGTTCCCGATCTTACCGGTTACATAACAGAAGGGCAGATTGTCCTTTCAAGAGAAATGCATCAAAGGGGTATTTATCCTCCTTTCGATACGCTTTCCTCTCTTTCACGTTTAATGAAGGATGGTATTGGTGAAGGTAAGACCAGAAAAGACCATCCAAACCTTTACGGACAGTTGTATGCCTCTTATTCAAGGGTTCAAAAAGTTCGTTCTCTGGCTTCAATAATCGGAGAAGAGGAGTTATCTGAAGTGGATAGAAGTTATCTTAATTTTGGAGAAAAATTCGAGAAGTCTTTTTTGCAGCAAGACTCTAAAGAATCGTACACTATCGAAGAAACTCTAAACAGAGGTTGGGAGTTGCTTCGTACGCTTCCTCGAAATGAGTTGACGAGAGTAAAAGAAGTTGAAATAAATGAATTTTTGGGAGGTTAAATGCCTGTAGCTCCGACGCAGAGTAATTTGTTGAAACTTAAAAGGAAGTTGAAAATTGCGGAAGAGGGATATAGTCTTCTTGATGAGAAGAGAGAAGTAATGATAATGGAATTGATGAGAAACATACGTGGTTTTAAAGAAATGGAAGAGGAAGTTACTAAAGAATTAAAAGAGGCTTATGATTCGCTTCTTAAAGCCTGGGTTTATACAGGTAAGAAAAAAATAGAGAATTCTATCGGAGACGAAGAAAAAGTTAATGTTGAAGTTCGTTTCAGGTCGGTTATGGGAATTCCTGTGCCGGAGCTTCTTCTGGATGTTCCCTCGAAAAAGGTTCAAACGAGTCTCGACTCGACTGATGAGTATTTTGATGAGGCTTTTATTAGATTTAGAGAAGTGATTGAAATTATTGCCAGATGGGCTGCAAAAGAGATACTTATATGGAGACTTGGATCGGAGATAAGTAAAACCCAGAAGAGGGTAAATGCCTTAGAGAAGATTTTTATACCACAGTATAAAGAAGATATCAATATAATAGAAGATAGTCTTGAGGAGGAAGAGAGGGAAGAATTTTTTAGAATGAAAAGGTTGAAAAGGGGAGAAAGATAATTATTATGGAAAAAATTCTTTTATATATAATTTCAGGAGAGACAAGAGCTTCCTGGGATAGAGCTGTAGAAATTAGTAAAGGGCTTTCAGCTACTCTGTATGCTTTGTTCATTGTAGATAAGGATCTGGTTAAGACTGTAGCAAATATGAGAGGGTTGAATGAAATCGATACTGCAATACAGATAGAAGAAGAGGGTTGGAAATATCTTTATTATCTTGAAGATAAGGCAGTTAATGAGGGTGTTAAGACGGCTCTTTTTGTTGAGGAAGGTGACTCTATTGATATTCTTAGAAGATTCGTAAAAGAAAGAAATATTGAGCTGCTTATTGTCGGGCATCGCAGCGGACAGGGTGTCGAAGGAAGGAAGGTAGAAAGAATGATTCAACAGATGATTGAATATGTCCAATGTCCGATTCTTATAGAAAAAGAGGGAGGAAAAAGATGATTGAGGAATTTCTCGATGAAGATTTGATAATTGTTGTGGATAAGATTGAAGACAAGTTCGCTATGATTGAAAAAATGATAGATCAGGCTCTTCGAAAAGGAATAATAATGACCAGGGAACCTATTTTACATAAGATTAGAGAAAGAGAGGAATTGGAAAGTACAGGAGTGGTTGAAGGAATAGCCATACCGCACGCGAGAACCGAGGCAGTCAAGGACCTTTTAATGGTTATAGGAGTTGTTAAAGAAGGTCTGGATTTTAATTCTCTTGACGGGAAACCGGTTAATATTGTTTTCCTGATTGTGGCGCCTGAGGAAGCCAAGAGTAAATATATACAGGTTCTTGCACGAATATCGAGGATATGCAGACAGGAAGATTTCAGGAAGACTTTGCTGGATGCCACTTCACCTTCCGAAGTGATTTCGATTTTGGGAAAATTTGATACTTGAGAGAAATTCTTAGATGAAGTATTACGCTGATTTTCATATTCATTCGAAATATTCGATGGCTACCAGTAAGCACATGGAACTTCCTTTTATTGCGAGAGGAGCCAAAGCTAAGGGCGTTAATCTCGTAGGTACAGGTGATTTTACAAATCCCGGGTGGCTCTATATGTTGAAAGAGGGATTAAAAGAAACGGAAAGGGAGGGTATCTATGAGTTCGAAGGAGTTGATTTTATTCTGTCGGCTGAGGTATGCAATATATATAACGAGGGAGGGCAGACAAAGAAAGTTCATTCCCTTATTCTTTTACCTAATTTCGAAGTAGTCGAGAAGTTTAATAAGAACATAAGAAGATTTGGAAAATTGGAGGCTGACGGAAGACCTATACTTACCTTTACCCTTCGCGATCTCGCCGAGAGTCTTTTTTCGGTATATGAGGAAGCACTTTTAATTCCGGCTCATCTCTGGACTCCATGGTTCGGGCTTTTTGGTTCTAAGTCCGGTTTTGATTCTATAACCGATGCATTTGGAGATTACAGCGAAAAGATTTATTCTATAGAAACCGGACTTTCTTCCGATCCTCCTATGAACTGGCTCTTATCTGCTCTCGATAAAATAACATTGATTTCGAATTCTGATGCGCATTCTCCCGCAAATATTGGCAGAGAAGCCAATTGTTTTAAAAAGGCGATAGATTATACTACCCTTTTGAATATTTTAAGGAATCAGGATAAAGAACTATTCGATTATACTGTGGAATTTTTTCCCCAGGAAGGTAAATATCATTATGACGGACACAGGAAATGTAATATTACTTTTCACCCCGGCGAATCTAAGAAATATAATAATATATGTCCTCGGTGTGGTAGACCTCTGACTCTTGGAGTGCTTCACCGCGTTTATGATCTTGCGGATAGAAAAGAGGTACAGAGTGAAGAAGGTAGGATCGGTTATAAAAGGCTTATACAGCTTAAATCGATAATCGCGGATTCCCTCGGGGTAGGAAGCGAAACCCGTGCTGTAGAAGAAATATATGGTAAACTGACAACTTATTTTGGCAATGAGTTCAGGATATTACTCGATTTATCCGAGAAGGATTTGCTTGCTTCTACCGAGGAGAAAGTAGCCAGGTCGATTGTTGAGATAAGAAAAGGCAATGTAGAGATACGTCCCGGATTTGATGGTGTTTACGGACAAATTATGATTCCGGAAGAGAAACCGGATAAAGTGGTAAAACAACAGTCGCTTTTCTAAATGAAAAGAATATATGCTCCCTGGAGATATAAATACGTGAGCAATCCGGATTCCGAGGATTGTATTTTCTGTAAAGCAATCTCATCAGATGACGATAGAGCCTCGGGTGTCCTTTTTCGTGGGAAGTTAGCTTTTGTAATAATTAATAGGTATCCTTATAATAACGGACATATAATGGTTGCGCCCTATAAACATACAGGTGATTTTGGGAAATTAAGTGGAGATGAGATGCTTGAGATGTCTCTTATTCTTCAGAAATGGCAGGAGGTTATAAAAAAAGCCATGAAACCGGAAGGTTTTAATATAGGCATGAATCTTGGCAGGATTGCGGGTGCTGGTTTCGAAGATCATCTTCATTATCATCTTGTTCCCAGGTGGAGTGGAGACACAAACTTTATGCCCATAATAGGCGAAACTAAAGTTGTTCCAATGTCCATGGAAGAAGGATATGATCTTTTGTTGAAAGTATACAAAGAAATTATTGGTGAAATTGAGAACGAGTAGAAATAGTATGAATTTTCAAAAATTAATGGAGTTGAGTGCTTGACAATTAGCAGTTTTTAATTAACATAGGGTCTAAACAAAAGGAGGCGAGGATGCGCTACTTTAAAATATTATTACCAGTATTGTTGATTGTAGTTTTGTTAATCGGTTGCGGCGGTGCTCCGGTCGTAGAGGAAGAACCAATGGAAGAACCGGAAGTTGTTGCAGAGGATACAACAGTAGTAGAACCAGAGAGGCCTGAGTTAGTTTTGGATAGGATATTTTTTGATTTTGACAAATCCGCTATTCGACCCGATGCAGCAGGAGTTTTAGAAGCTAATAGTGAAATGCTTGAGTTGTATCCGGAAGTTAACATAATTATCGAAGGTCATTGTTGTAGAATAGGTACTTCAGAATATAATATGGCACTTGGCGAAAGAAGAGCTAAAGCAGCACGCGATTATCTTGTAAAACTCGGTATCAATGCTGGACGACTCTCAACCATAAGCTACGGAGAGGAACGGCCTCTTGATGCGAATAAGCTGGAAAAGAATCGCCGCTGTGAATTTGTAGAAAAGTAAAGATATTCCTTAAGTTTAAAAGACGGAATAAAAGACGGAATGACTAAGCAATCAAAATTGCTTTGTGGTGGGTTCTTTTTATATCTAATGCTCGGAGGTTGTTTTAGACCGGCGCATTTTGAGAATTATTACTGGCAGCTTGATAGTCTAAGATACTATACCAAAAAGCAGTCTAAAGAAATTGCCCAATTACGGATAGATTTATACACCAAGTCGGAAGAAATGGCTGAGAAATTAGAAATGCTTAATACACGGTTGGGTGAATCCGAGTCACAATTAACTAAAATAAATGAAAAATTGATAAAGGGAAGAAAGACGAGTGCTGATTCCGGTGAGGTTTCTTCGGTTAGTCCTGAGGCAAGGATGGTATATGAATCAGCCTATCTTAATTATGTTAAAGGTAATTATAGCGAATCAATAGATGGTTTTAAATCTTACATGAAAATTGCACCAGAATCTTCCCTTTCTGACAATGCCTTATACTGGATTGGTGAATGCTATTATGCGATGGGGAAAAGACAGGAGGCAGTTAATAACTTCAACGAGTTGATAAACAAATACCCCGAAAGCAATAAAAAGCCTACCGCGTTGTATAAAATCGGTATAATATATGAAGAGGCCAGTGAGTTAAAGACCGCGAGGATGTATTTTAACAGGGTGATAAAGGAATATCCGAATTCTCCGGAGGCGGTACTCGCCGGCAACAGGTTGAATCGATGAATATTTTTAGAATCTTTCTTGAATCCGGGATTGCAGTTCAGATTATGATGGTTATTCTGATTTTTTTTTCCATTTGGTCCTGGGCAATATTCTTCAAAAAAATATATGATTTAAGGGTTACTAAAAGAAATGCGCAGGAATTCTTAAAAAGTTTTCGATTTCATGAAAATATCGAAAAGATATATAGTCTCGGATATTTATTGAACAACAATATATATGGTAGAGTCCTGGAAAGTGGGCTCGAAGAATTCAAATTTCTCAAAGCAAACGTAAGTGGCAGAGCACTGGAGATGTCCGATAATATAAAACTTGCAATGGATCGGGCAAAGGCAGCCGAGATAGAAAGCCTGGAAAATAGTTTGCCTTTTTTGGGCACGATTGTGGCGGCAAGTCCTTTTTTAGGACTCTTGGGAACGGTGTGGGGTATTATGGAGGCATTTTTAGAGATTAGAGCCAGGGGTTCAGCTCATATAATGGTTGTCGCCCCCGGTATTACCGATGCTCTAATTTCTACAGTTTATGGACTCCTTGTCGCAATTCCGGCGCTCGTATTCAATAACCTTTTGCGCAGTCGGATAATCGGAATCGAATCACAGCTTGACAATTTCATCAGTGAGGCGTTTGCAAATCTTAAAAGAGGATTGATTGAGAAAGAGTAGAGACAGAGGTCTCATTCAAGATTTGAATATAACAAATCTTGTAGATGTAGCTCTTACGATTCTTGTTGTATTTATTATTACCGCGCCCATGATGACCCCCGGAATCGACGTATCATTACCTAAGACGGATGCTTCATTGCCGCATGATGAAGAGGGTATTACAGTTACGATCAAAGGAGATAAGACTCTGTTCATTGAGAATGAAAAAATCGATCCCAAAAAATTCGAAGCAAGATTAAAAGATATCTTGATGAGTAAACCCCCAGGTATAACCGTTTATCTTCGTTCTGACAAGAACATAGATTATGGTTTTGTGGTCGAGATTGTAGGAAAAATGAGGAAGGCAGGTGTAAAAGAGTTGGGTCTTGTCGCTGAATTTACTCCCTGAAAATGAACCGTTTTTATTTATTTTCATTTTTGCTTCATACTGCGCTCTTTTCTACTCTTGGGATTACTACGAAAGGTAGTTTCAGGAAAATACCCAGAATCGAAGTTTATAAGGTAAGTATAGCGCCGCTTCCGCAGCCGAAAGTTTCGGGTAAAATAGTCCATGCACCGAAGCCGAAGGCGAAGAAAACAGCAGAAAAATCGGTACCAAAAGAAAAGAAGCAACCATCCGGAAAAAAAGGAATACCCGACGGTTTGCCCGATATTGTACCAGAGATTTATACAGGTAGTGGTAGAGGATTTAACTATTCTTATTACTTGAATATTCTCTTGAGTAAAATCGGTGAAAACTGGAATAATCCGTATAGAAACAAAGACGTAATTTTAAAAAGTATTATATATTTTGAGGTGGATGAAAGTGGTCTTATTTCCAATATACGTATTGAAGTTAATTCTGGTGATGAAATATATAACGAATCGGCGATTAGAGCTGTGGCTATCACTAAAAAATTACCGCCTTTACCCCAGGAGTTTTCTGATGACTATTTAAAGGTTCATCTGGAATTTTTAACCGCCCGATGATAAAAATTTTTCCAATAAGTAAGATTACTTTTTTAAAAATGCTGATTATTTTAGCGGTACCTTCCGAAGTGCTTTTCGGTGAGGACGTTTTCTTAAGGCTTACTGATTACGCGGGAGGTAAAATTAATCTGATTGTCGATTCCCTCGATATTCAGGGTACGCCTAAATTTATAAGAAATGTTAAAAGTATCGATAGAATAATAAAATATGACCTGGATTACTCGTTGTATTTTGACCTCTATTCTGATACTACGTTTTTTAACGATAAACCCACAAAAAGTGCCGTATTGCTAAGAATATCGGCTGCTGAGCCGAATTTAATGATTTCTTTGAATGATTTCCGAACCAAAGAAAAGATAGGTGAATTTACTTTTCAAATTTCCGATGACTTAAGAGACTCGGCCCATCAAATTTCAGATTATATTATCGAGATGCTTACAGGAGAAAAAGGCATTACCTCGACGAAGATTGTTTTTTCTTATCAGAAGGGTGAGAAAAAAGATCTGGCTCTGATCGATTATGATGGTTACAATTTTATCCCTCTTACAGATAATGATAATTACAATCTTTTTCCCTGTTGGGGATCTGACGGCAAGAGAATACTGTATTCAAACTATAATGTCGACCGGTTGATCTTAAGGTTACTCGATCTTACAACAAAAGATTCCAGGGCGATATTTTCATACCAGGGTTTAAATTTTGCTCCGGATTACTCACCTGATGGTACTAAGATTGCCCTTACTATGTCCAAAGACGGTAACAGCGAAATTTATATTTTAGATCTTGAGAAAAAGAAATTGAATCGTCTCACTAAGAACTGGGCGGTAGATTGTTCGCCTGTTTTTTCGCCGAACAGTCGTGAAATTGCTTTTGTCTCCGACCGCAGCGGTATGCCGCAGATTTACATTATGGATATTTATGGTGGAAATCTGCGAAGACTCACTTTTCATGGTGATTACAATACTTCGCCTGCCTGGTCGCCGAAGGGTAGTTTGATCGCTTATGTTTCTCGTCAATCCGATTATTCTCAGCAGATTTGCGTAACAGACCCGAGTGATTTCAATCCAATCCAGCTAACCTTTGACGGCAACAACGAGGAACCTTCCTGGTCTCCGGATGGTTTACATATCGCATTTATCTCAAATCGAACTTATCGGTACGAACTATGGACGATGAACTGGGACGGTACGAGACAGCGAAAACTCACTCGCGGTCTTATGACCTATGCGCCCGATTGGTCACCGTATTTAAAGTAAGAAAATATTCTCACACGGAGGCACAGAGACCACAGAGAAAAAAGAAAGAATTTTGTTGTTTAGAACCCAACCTGCCTCACTAAATTTATCTCACGTTTATAATGAGAAAAAGTCTTGATTCTTCAGGGGGTGGAGA
>CAYQMH010000016.1:0-38272 GCA_964418485.1 uncultured bacterium
TACTAAAATTTCAAAGCAAGATCCTCGGACATTATTAGAACGTATGACTACCAAGAAAGGTGTTGAATATAATAGTGGAGTCTATCAGAACACAATGAATGATTTCGAGAAAAGTTATGAGGCAATTCTTAATTTACTCACGAGGAACAATGTTACGGTTATAACATGTGGTGTTGTTAAAAATGTTAAAGAATTTAAACCATTGGAATCTAAGGGAAAGAAAACTAGCACAGAAATTGAAAAGATTATTGAAAATATAAAAAGCGAAAAAGATACGCTTAAACTTATACAACAATTGAACGAAAAAATTAAGGATAATGCTGCATTGGCTTATGTCGCGGCTGAGACTCTTTTAGAATCGCGTAAGAATAAATTAGCAAAATATTTCTATTATAAAGCATGTGATCTGGATATGCTTCGTCTGCGCGCGTCTTCTGATATTAATAAGATAATAGAGCGTTTATCGATCAAATATAATTGTAGTTATATCGATCTACAGGAATTTATCAACAATCTGGATAAAGATGGTATTGCGGGTAATGACTTAATATTAGAACACGTTCATCCATCTTTAGCTTGCCATACGGCGATCGCGGGAAAATTAGCGGCTACTATTTTTGATCGTATATTAAAAGTAAACGTGACTGAAAATTATAAAGAAATAGAAATTCAATCATCATTAATAGAAAAGATAGCAGTTGCAAAAATATTATATAATACATTTTCCAAGTATCCGTTTGATAGGAACAAATATTTTAATAAGAAGGGATTCGAACCGATTTACAACACAAATTATAAACATTTTTCTGAGTATACTTTAAAAAAAGATGTCGATCGAAACACATATAAAATTTTAGACCAATATTTTAATAGATATAAAAAAATTGATGAAATTCATATAAAGTATGGTATTTACCTGCATAAAAACAAAGAGTACGAGAGGGCATACAATGAGTTTCTGCTCGCTTTTCGTCAAAATCCGCTTAATATAGTAGCGCTAAACAATATGGCAGTTATCAGGTTTTCATCAGGTGATGAAAAAAATGGTTTGGAAATGCAGCAAGGAGTTTTTGATCTTGCTCCATCGTATGGAATTGGAGTGGCGAATTTATGGTATATGTATAAGTTGACAAATAATTTAGGGAAAGCAAAAGAATATGAACCTCAATTGAAGAAACTAAAAATTGAAAAGAATAATATATATTCTTTAACCCTTGATGACTTTTGATTTTCAGCTTTAAACTAATTGACAAAATTTTATAAATGGGTAACATAAAAACATGAGGAAGGGAATTGCTACTTTACCATTGCACTGGGGGCGAGCGCCAAGATGGTTATTCGAAGAGATGAAGAAGCTCTCTCTCGGGATTATGGAGGCAATGCTCACACTTTATCCGCCTGTAAAAATCCTGGAAAATCTTTCCGATCCCTACTGGTTTCAATCTCTCGGCTGTATTCTCGGTTTTGACTGGCATTCAAGCGGTGTTACCACAACGTCAATGGGCGCTCTTAAAGAGGCTTTCAAAAAACTCGATGCCGGTATTTATATTTGCGGAGGGAAGGGGAAAACTTCACTAAAGACTCCTCTTGAAATCAAACAAATCGGCAACCGAAAAGGTATAGATGTTAATTCTCTTATTTACACAAGTAGAATTACGGCAAAAGCAGATAATTCGGCTCTTCAGGATGGATATTCAATATATCATCATACAATAATATTTACCTCTAAAGGAGAGTGGAGTGTTGTACAACAGGGTATGAATGAGACAAATAGAATGGCAAGAAGATATCACTGGTTTTCTAACACGTTAAAGGATTACACCTGCGAACCTCATAGGGGAATCATTACTGATGGTTTTACAACCCCTTTAAACATGGTTTCTGAGAATTCTACAGGGTCAAGGAAGATTTCAGCCGAGATTGCTTCTGAATATCCGGAAAAAACGCTTGGAGAATTAAAAAAAATAAGGGAATTAAAAATGCCTTATCGTCATTATATAATTGGGTCCGATGTGAACCTGGAAAAGTTAAAAAAGCCGCTGGAATTAGCTTTTAACAGGCAACCCGAAGATTTCGAAAGTCTATTGGGAATCAAAGGAGTCGGTCCTGCGACAATAAGATCTCTTGCCTTAATAGGTGAGCTGCTGTATGGTGAAAAACCAAGTTTTGAGGACCCCGCAAGATACAGCTTTGCTCACGGAGGTAAAGATGGCATACCTTATCCGGTTGATAGAGGGAATTATACCAGGTCTATTCAGTACTTGAAGGAAGCTGTTTCTAAGGCTAAAATAGGGGATAATGCGAAGCTTAAATTACTAAAAAGACTTGCTTTTATACAAAATGATAATATAAATTTAAACAGAACTAAACCAAAAGGAGGTAAGTATGCTGAAGTGTAAAGTTGGCAGGTGTTTATTGATTGTGTTGTGTTTATTCGTCGCCGGCAACGTTTTCGCTTTGACCTGGAGTGAGTTAAAAGCCCAGATAGAAGCAAAATATAAACCTTTCTCTGATGAAATTAAAGATATGGAAATAGTGATGGAGTCTGAAACTAAAGGTGTGGAAGGGATGGAGGGTGCAGGACCTTCGGAGATCAAAATGTTGAAAAAGGGCGAAAAATATAGAATGGAAATGAAGATGAGTATGCCGGAAGGGGCAGGTATGCCAGAAGGGATGGGTGATATGACAAGTATAATGATATTTGATGGTAAAGATTTGTGGTCGGTAAACCAGTTTACCGGTAAACAGAAACTACCGGCTGATCCCGATGCTGCCAAGAAGGGAGATCAGATGAGCTGGTGGAAAGATATGCCGGTAAATGGTAAAGTCATTGGTTCGGAAAAGTTGGGAGATAGAGATTGTTATGTCGTGGAAGCATGGAATGAAGATATAGATACATCGTCTGTAACTACAGGTGAAAAAGATAAAATTAAAGGCTGGATCGACAAAAAAACTCTTCTTTTAATTCAAAATGAATTTAAAGGAGCGAATGGTGAGACATTCAAAGCGGTAAATTCCAACTTCCAAAAAGTAAAAAATTGGGAAATGCCTTACACGACTGAAATATATGCAGGTGGAAAGTTGATGACAAAAACTATAATAAAGACTTTTAAAATTAATCAGGGTTTATCGGATGATCTTTTCAATGCAGACAAGGTTAAAATGGAAACAAAAGGTATGCCTGGTATGCCGAACATGAAAGATATGATGAAGAATTTCAAACCAGGGCAATAAAATTAAATTTAATCAACTATAATTTTAAATAAGATTAAATTTAATTGGTTGGGTAGTTGGATTGTTAGGTGGTTGGGTTGTTAAAAGATACTACACTAGGATTAGAAGTGGTTAAATTTAGAAATTAGGGATTAAGTGATAAATAAAATAATATCATTTAGTCCCTTTTTCTTTTTTATCGACTTTGGACATTGGACTTTGAACTAATAAAACAAGTTAGAAACTTATTTTATTTAGCATAAATTTGCTGACATTTATATAATTATGTGCTTTTGTTACCCATTTGCGGCTTTCAGCGCTTTTTTTAAGAAGAGTTTTTGGGTCGGTTAGTATTTTTTCCAAAACTTCTTTTATATTATCTTTGTTGGCGTTTATGAAGGGATGGTTTTTTAAAAACTCATCGTATTGAGGGTTTATGTAAGTTATACTTGGTATACCCATAGAAAGACACTCCATCGAATTCATCCCATAACCAAAACCTCCTAAATCCGTCAATTGATCGATTAAAACATCACATTTTTGTTCTTTAATTTTAAGCACTTCTTTATGAGGTTTGTTTTCAATTAATAGAAAATCGAAATCGAATTTACCTTTTAGTTCATCAACTGCTTTTAAAACATATTCAGTACCTTTTAAATATCTTTTTGTGGGGGCGTGGCAAATAGTAATTTTATCATTTTTTAAAATTTCTTTTTTGTTGAATTTATCTACTTCAAAAGGAAAGGGAACGTACTTTACTTTAGGATGAATAAATTTATGGTCGAATTCGGTTGTAAAGATAATGTCGGCTAATTTCTCTATATGTGGTAAAACGCCTCTGGCTCTTACATCGCTTCCGAGATACAATATCGCGATTTTTTTATTCATTTTTTTTAATATTTCCACTATTTTTCCGTTCCGCAATAACCCGAGACCTCCGTCTAAAAAATAACAGTCGAATGAAAAAATGAACTTTTTTAAAGGGGTGATTTGAAGATCCCAAAGAGAATCTCTAAAAAGGTAGAAAATTTTTTCCGATATTTTCGGGTCCCACCGGGGAGGATTGCCTTTTTTATGTGAATAGCCGTAAGTTCCTACTTTAGCCGTTTTTTTTAAACTCCTGAAGGACCATGTGTTTGAAAAAGGAAGGTTAAGGACTATGTCGTCCCAGTGAGAACGCGGGCTTTTATAATAAGTCATTAGACGGGAATAGTGCCCCAATTTTCTTTCAGCTTTAACTAAAATTCCCGGTACCCCTGCTACATTTTCAGAAGCTATATGTAAAATTTTCATAAAAAGCAGAATATAGAAGTTAGGAGTTAGAAGTTAGAATTGAGGAGATATATCCGCCAAGCAGCTTACTAATTTCTGATATCATTTTTACATTACCAGGCAGTCGCCTATAAGCTTCGGGGTAATTTTCCTTGAATACCGTACGACTTTTATAGATTCAGGAGGTTGAAAGAGGTCTTTTTCTTCAAGAAGGAGTACCTGTGGAATTTCCAGAAAGAAAGCAATTGCGGAAAGGTCGTTTCTCTTTGTGATTAGCTTCGAAACTTTACGTAAACTGTCCTCATCTGAAACTCTATGTAAACCATGGTATTGGGTAGAAATATCAGAACTAATGCCGATAATTTCTTCTTTTTCTCTTTTTTTACTGGAACGTATGGCTCTTAAGGCTTTACTCTTCCATTTTAAAGTAGGAAATCCAAGTAAGTCAATTAAATATTGATACTTACCGGTTATTGATTTATTCTGCGCTCTTGCTGTAATATTTACGCCTGGAACTTCAAATATGGAAGCGACAATCGGATTTTTCAATAAATAAGAAAAGACATGACTGTTTTCTTCGTTAAGATCGATTAGCAGGTCAAAAGACTGATTTATGGTTTTTCTAAATCGGTATATGGCGATAGGACCTGATTTTCGAGGATAGTTAACAATTTTTGCTCTCAGGCGTCTGAAATACCTGGCATCTTGATTATCGGGTAATAGAACAGTTAATTGATATTTTTTTTTCAGAGACTCAGCGATAGGTAAAGAGTAAAGTGTTTCTCCTTTGACTTCTGAGGGTCTAAGAGCTATGCGCGTAATATTTTCTAACGGAAAATCTATTTTTCTCGACTTCATTTTATGCAAAAAAAGAAGAAGCGAAGAAGTTATTTTGTTACGCATTGTTTTCCTCTATATCGAATATTTTTCCGGGGTTTAGTATATTTAAGGGATCAAATTCTTTTTTTATGTTTTTCATCAAATTTATTTCCTTTTCTGTTCTTGAATATTTTAGATACTTCTTTTTGGTAAAGCCTATACCATGTTCTCCGCTTATTTTACCTCCGAAAGTATTCAGTTTCTTGAACAATTCGTTTATTATTTTTTCACCGTTATCCTTCCATTCTTCATTTTTCATGATATTGACGTGCAAATTTCCGTCTCCAATGTGACCAAAAGTAAAGATTTTAGTATGAAATTCTTTTTCCAATTTTTTTATTTCGGGAATAAATTTGGGAATATTTGATCTGGGTATGGATACGTCTTCTGGAATAATAGTTCCGGATATATCTAGTGCTTCCGATATGCTGCGTCTGAAGTCCCATATTTTTTCCTGTTGATGGTTTTCTTCCGCCACGAATACATCTGCGGCATTGTTTTCTAAAAATTCGTTACCGATTATTTCAAATTTTTTCTCAAGTTCTTCTTTTGAATTTTCGAGCAACTCGGCAATAAGTAGTGTTCCCTCTTGTGCCAGAGGTATTTTTTTATGCAGGTTAGCGACAGTCACTCTGACAGCATCTTCGTCGATAAGTTCGAAAGCAGAGGGAATAGAACCGCTTGATAGTATATTGAATGCGGAAAGAGCAGCATCTTCAAGGCTTTTGAATGGGGCTACTAAGGTAGCGGAATAAGGGGGAAGTTTTACAACATTTAAAAATATCCTGGTTATAACACCAAGAGTACCTTCCGAGCCTATTAAAAGATTTAAAAATGAATATCCTGTAGCATCTTTTTTTAATTTTCCCCCAAAAAATTCTTTTGAACCATCGGGCAAGATTACTTCGATGCCCCTTACATAATCTCTTGTAATACCGTAAAGAAGACACCTTGCGCCACCCGCGTTTGTCGCGACATTTCCTCCTATAGAACAGGAATCTACCGATGCGGGGTCGGGAGGAAAGAAAAAACCATAACTTACAAGAAATTTATTTAATTCTTCAGTAATGACACCAGGTTGTACTTCCAGAATGCAGTTCTTTTCGTCGAAATCGATAATTTCGTTCATTTTTTCAAGAGAAAGAACAATCCCACCATTAACCGCAAGTGCGCCTGCCGTTCTGCTGGTACCGCCTCCTCTCGGAATTATAGGGACTCTTGCCTTTTGGTCTATTTCGAGAAGCCTTGATATTGAATCGGCCTCCGTTGGCAAAAAAGCAGCATCCGGAAGGAAATAATAATCGCCGGGAGTTTCATCCCGTGCGTATTTTTCCAATTTTTCTTTGTCTGTAAGTAATTCGTAATCAAACTCTTTTTCCAGCTGTGCCAATTTTTCCATAGGCTAAAATAATAGTAAGTCAACTTTAGTCAAGACCAAAAAAAAGATTGAACCACAGAGAGCACAGAGAAAAAACAAAAACACAGAGAACACGGAGAAAAACAACAAAAAAATATATATTTTTGTTTAAACTCCACCTCTCCAAAATTAGAAACAACAAATTACACGAATAGCACGAATATTTTTGTTTTTGCTAAATCCCTCCTACAAGATTTGACATTTTAATCGATTTTCGTTATAATTATATAGTTATTACTAGGGGGAAATAGATGTATAAAAAAATAATTTTAATAGTTCTATTAGTATTAAGTTTAGCAAGCCCCGCACAAGAAAGTTCTTCAGAATTTGAGTTAGATACTATTTTTGAGAGAAAACTCGATGAAATAATAGTCGATGCTATTTTTGATACGGCGACGATATCGATTGAAACGGCTAAGTCTTTAGGATGGAAAGACACATATTTGGAACAGTTAGGATCGAAAGATATGGTGAAAGTAGAGTATCCCAAGATTATTAAGATTTCAAAAAGAGGTACAGATGTAGAATATTATGCTCCTGTCGTAAAGAACAGCTCTTACTACGTAAGCGAAATTGAATTTTATGATAGAGATGAAAGGAAATTAAATTCAATACAACCGGAAACTAATACCGAAATATATTCATCTGCCTACAATAAATATATACTTATCGGTAAAATCCCGGCAGAATACAAACCTAATTTTTCGGGCGGTTTATTATATAACGCAAAAGGTGAAAGAATACTTGTGATGAAGGAAGGTCCAACGCCTATGTCAGTTTCCGAAAAAGGTCTTATGGGAGCATTTAGTTTGCTTTCCTGGGATCCAACATACAAGCCTGGAGGTCCTTTCTATTTGTATGATAAAGATGGTAACTTAATAAAAGCAATTAAGGATCCTAACAAAGAAGATGCAACCCCTTTTTTTTCTGAGTTCTCTCCTAATGGGAATCATGTGGTACTTGCTTTTGATGGAAAAACTGGAAAACCGAATTACTTTTATATTATTCTAGATAATGGGGAGATAGTGGGGCGATGCAAGCTTACCAAGTATTATTTTTCCGGACATTCCGAAGAAATGGCTGTATTAGATGATGCCGGCTTTGCCGTAGTTCTTGATGAGTATAAAATACCTTTCGTACTTTTTATTGATTGGAATGGTAATATAAAATGGGAACAACCTCTTGAAATTAGAGGAAATATGATTGTTAAAATTTCTGAAGATAAAAGCAAGGTGTATGTTTTGACTGGTTTAGGATGTATCTGGTGTTTTGATATTAAAACCGGTGTAAAACTATGGTATAATAAAGAAGGATGGGCTTTTGATTCAACTGCAGGAAGATTCTCCTGGGAAATTCCACGGTTCAGAGAATTAAAAGTGAACGATGACATTCTTTATATAATCGGGAAACAGGGTAGGGAATGGCACAGTTCTACACTTTTTGCTTTTGACGGCAAAACGGGAAATCTTTTGAAAAAAATTGAATATCCTCAGGAAAAAATAACTTTTGCGGAAACTGTTGAAAATATAGGTATCATAAATATTACAAACCCTTCAATTTCTATACTGAAATAATTTTATGCGAATTTAATAATTGGGAAATTGCGGTTGGTGTTGGGAGAGGATTCTAACTTCTAACTTCTTCTTTCTCTGTTATCATCGGTGTCCTATTCCTTTTCCAATAAAACTGCGGCGATTGCGGTGTCATTGGTGTGGGAAAGAGATACGTGGGTTTTTATTCCTTTCATTTCAGCTTCTAATTTCTTATTCAAAATCCTGATTACCGGTTTTTTTTCTGTTCGAACCTCGATTGCTTTCCAGCCATAACTATGATTTTTGGCTTTATAAAAAGATTCTTTGACGGCAAATCTTGCGGCATAACACTGGCTTTTCCCAATCTTATTTTTACAGTATTGCTTTTCGTTTTCGGTGAATATTTTATCTATAAAGTTATCACCCCAGCGGTTTATTGCTTTTTCTATCCTGCTTGTCTTAACTATATCTATACCAATCATATATTACTCAAAAGCGCTCATTTTTTTCTGTTTACTCAGTATTTCTTTCCTCTGTGTATTCTGTTTTTAATAAAGAAGTTAGTAGTTGGAAGTTAGAAGTTAGAATAAAACAACAAATAAAAAATCTCTGTGTCCTCTGTGGTTCAATTAGTTTTTTATTCTTCATATCTTCATGCTAGACAAAAGTTTTTGGGTTGGTTGGGATGGGATTCTAACTCCTAGCTCCTTGCTTCTATCTTCTTTATTATTTTTCATCATATATGATTACCGTATCCCCGTCTTTTATCATACCCAATTTTTCCCTTGCTATCTTTTCAATAAGAAAAGTATCTTTTTTTATCCTTTTTAAAGAATCCAGTACAGCTGCTTCTTTTTTTAGAAGTTCCTGTTTTTCTTTTCTGAGTTTGTTTTCTCTTCTTTTTAGTTTAGCGATATTTATAAAACCGTAGGCTCCAAAAAAAAGATAGTATATAATTCCGCATATAATCAAAAGTAAGAGAATCTTTTTTAAGTTTTTTTTTATAAGCTTTTTAGAACGCTTTGAACTTCGCGGCATCTCCTAATTCCTCTTCGATTCTTAGCAGTTCATTGTACTTTTCTAATCTTTCGCTCCTTGAAAGAGAACCGGTTTTAATTTGACCTGTATTAAGACCTACTGCGAGGTGAGAGATAAATGTATCGGCTGTTTCACCGGAACGGTGTGAGACAACAGCTGTCCAACCGTTATTTTTTGCCATCTGTATTGCTTCTATCGTTTCCGTAACGGTTCCTATCTGGTTGAGTTTTATAAGTACAGAGTTACTTACATTTTTGTCGATGCCTTTTTGTATTATAGAGGTGTTTGTTACGAAAAGGTCGTCTCCTACAAGTTGGATTTTATTGCCTAATTCTTCCGTCAATTTTTCCCAACCATTCCAATCGGCTTCGGAAAGGCCATCTTCGATTGAAATTATAGGATATTTATCAACCCATTTTTTATATACATCGATCATGTCTTTCGAGGATAAAGACTTTCCTCCAAACTTATAGGATTTATCTTTGTAAAACTCGGAGGCTGCGCAATCTAACGCTATTGCGATTTCCTTGCCGGCTTTATATCCTGCTTTTTCAATGGCTTTAATGATTAAACCTAATGCCTCTTCGTTGCTTTCAAGATTGGGAGCGAAACCCCCTTCGTCTCCGACGCTGGTAGCATATTTTTTATCGGAAAGAATTTTTTTAAGTGCGTGGAATACTTCACTTGCTGCTCGGATTGCTTCCTTGAAATTAGGAAGTCCTACAGGAGCTATCATATATTCCTGAATATCCAGATTGTTATCGGCGTGTTCTCCGCCGTTTAAGATGTTACAGAGAGGAACCGGAAGTAAATATGCGTTTGAACCTCCGAGGTATCTGTAAAGAGGTATATTCAAATATTTACTTGCGGCTCTTGCGACTGCCATAGATATAGAAAGAATAGCATTGGCTCCGAGTTTGCTCTTGTTTTCGGTTCCATCCATTTTACACATTGTTAGGTCTATCAATCTTTGGTCTAAACAGTTTTTGCCGACGATTTCCTGTCCGAGTATATTTTGCGCATTGTTAACCGCTTTAAGAACTCCTTTTCCTCCGTATCTATTTTTATCTTTATCTCGAAGTTCCAAAGCTTCCCTTGTTCCGGTAGAAGCTCCGGAAGGAACGGCGGCCCTACCCGTAATTCCTGATTCTAAAGTGCATTCAGCTTCTATTGTGGGATTTCCTCTTGAATCGATTATTTCTCTTGCTTTTATGTCGATTATTCTCATTGAAATTTTTCCTCCTTAATTTTTCTCTACGCCCGGAAGGATTCGAACCTTCAACCAGCGGATCCGAAGTCCGCTACTCTGTCCAGTTGAGCTACGGGCGCTAGCGTCTTATCCGTTTTTTTATTGAAAATCAAGTTGATTTTAAAAATTTTTAGCCAATCACTCGAATATATTGTTACATTTTTGTTTGTCAAGTATAGGTTTAGCTGTAGGTTTTTTTGTTTTTGTTTGTCTATAGAAAAAATTATGAAATTGCTATATGGGAGTATATAACATGCTATGAATATTGTGTTTTCGGAGAAAGCTGTTATTAAGGGCTTGACTATATTATCAATCTTTATAAATTAAGTACGTAATTGGTTGAATTGAGATAAAATTCATTTTGTTTAAAACGACAAAGAGGAGGAGATAAGTGTCAACTGATAAAAGAAGGAGAAATTGTTATTTTTGCAAGACTGGTGAAGATGAAATTAATTATCTGAATGTTGAATTGTTGAGCAAATACGTAACACCGAGTGGGAAAATACTTCCTTCTCGACTAACCAGGGTTTGTCCTAAACACCAGAGAAAACTAAAAAGAGCTATAATGCAATCTAGAGAAATTGCGTTAATGCCTTATGTTAAGTCTTTGGAGTGGTAGCGTAATATGGAAATAATACTCAAAGAAGATCATCCGAATTTGGGGAAGAAGGGTCAAATTGTTAAAGTATCTAATGGCTATGCCAGGAATTATTTGATTCCAAGGAATATAGCTGTAATAAACGTTGCCGGTAATAAATCTGCCGTCGAAGTGGAATTGCAATTTGAAGGAATTAAAGAGGAAAAAGGAATATCCGCGGCAGAAGAAATTAAAGTAAAAATCGATGGTAAAAAGTTTAAAATCAAGGCTAAAGTAGGCAAAGAAGGTAAGTTATATGGTTCTATAACCAAGCAAGATATTGTAGAGTTATTAAAAAAAGAAGGCTTTGATATTGACAAAAAAATAATGGATGTTGAGGATCATATAAAAGAAGCCGGCTCATATGAGATACAATTAAATCTATTTAAGGATGTAAAAGCCTATATTAATCTTATAGTAGAAGGGGAGTCTTCTCTGGAGGAAGAAAAGCCATCTCAAAAGGAAGGAGCGTCTGAGTTGGAAGAAGAATCTTCTCTGGAGGAAGAAAAACCATCAGAAGAGGAAGAAGCGCCTACGGTAGAAGAGAAATCTTCTGAGGAGGAAGAAAATTGAAAGAAGTTAAAATTGCCGGCATTGCAATTGATAGGACATCGAATACACCTGTAGTTCTTTTAAGAGATGTTGAGGAAAAGAAAAAGGTTCTTCCTATATGGATAGGGCCTGTTGAAGCTGAAGCTATATCTCAAGGATTGAAAAATGAAAAGTTTAGTCGGCCTCTCACTCATGATTTACTGTTAAATGTTTTAAAAGGTTTGAAAGTAGATATAGCTAGAGTTGTAGTGTCAGACCTGAAGGATGATACTTATTTTGCGGAAATCTATCTAAAAAAAGAAAATGAAATTTTTAAGATAGATTCACGTCCAAGTGATTCTTTAGCCTTGGCTTCTAAAAATCATATCCCAATATATGTCCATGATACGGTAATGGAAAAAGGTGGTATAAAACTGGATATTGATGATAGTAAAAAGATTCAGGATATTAAAAAGTATATGGAGGACATTAAGCCGGAAGAATTCGGAAAGTTCAGGATGTGATCTTGAGAGTTCTAATACAAAGAGTGCTTTCTGCTTCAGTTCGTTTGATTAAAGAAGGGAAAGTTAAAAAAGAAGCTTCAATAGGCAAGGGGCTCTTACTTTTCGTTGGCGTAGGTGATAATGATAGTCAGGATACAGCGGATTTTTTGGTAAAGAAAATTTTTAATCTTAGAATTTTTGAGAATAAAGGTAAGTTTGATTTATCGCTAGCTGATATTAAAGGTGAGATTCTGGCTGTACCCCAGTTTACTTTATACGGAAATACGGAAAAGGGAAGAAGGCCTGAATTTAGTGCGGCAGAACGACCAGAGCGAGCAAAAATTCTGTTTGATTTCTTCTGCGAAAAGTTTGAGAAATTACTTTCTTGTAGAAAAGGTTTTTTCGGTGAAAGGATGGAAGTGGAATTAGTTAACGACGGTCCGGTTACTTTAATGGTGGAAAAATGAAATCGATGACAGCTTTTGCTTCTGCTATAAAAGAAATTTCAGGATTAACCATCAGATTCAACATTGCTTCTTATAATAGCAGATTCGTTGATATAAACCTTACCCTGCCGGAGTTTTTGTTGCCTTATCAGCTAAATATTTACGATAAGATTAAAAATAAAGTCGCGCGGGGCAGAGTAGAAATGCAGGTTTATCTTGAAGACGGGAATTTTGTAGATTCTCCTATATACCAGAAAAATATTGAACGAGATTTAGAAAGATTAAGAAAATTGAAAAAGAAGTTCAGGTTAAAGGGAGATATAGATATTTCTATTCTTATGAATTTTACGCATTTTGGGGCAGATTTAAAGAATTTTGATATGGAATGGAAAGAGATTGATTCTTTTTTAGATGATCTTCTTTCCGAACTTGATGAAGTCAGGGAAAGAGAGGGAGAATTTATAAAAAAAGATCTTGAAGAGAAAATAAAAAGTTTTGAAGATATTCTTGATTTTATACTGAGTAAAATAGATAAAGATTCCGAAGAGAAAAAAGAAAAAATAATGAAAGAAATTAAACGCTTGAATGACCTCGATATACAAATTTCCCGGGAAGATATCAATCTTTTTGCTTTTAAAGGTGATATTAATGAAGAATTAGTCAGGCTAAATAGCCATATTGATTATTTTGGAAAGTTGTTAGGAGAAAATGGTGCTATTGGAAAGCGATTGAAGTTTTTACTACAGGAAATGGCAAGAGAAGCAAATACGATAGGCTCAAAAGCTTATACTGCTGCTGTAGTACATAAAGTTATTGATTTAAAAGAACTTATTGATGAGTTAAGAGAACAGGTTGAAAATATAGAATGATTATAATTATAGCAGGTCCTTCCGGTGCCGGGAAGACTACTGTTTGCAGGTTGTTGGTAAAGGAGGATGATAGTCTTTTGTACTCGGTTTCCGCTACCACTCGAGAAAAAAGGAGGGGAGAAAGGGATGGGGTTGATTATTATTTCATTTCAGAGGAGGAATTCAAAAGGTGGAAAAAAGAAGGTAGATTTTTAGAGACGGCAGAAGTGCACGGGCATCATTATGGAACCTTAGAAGGTTTTGTTCCTAAATTAGATGAAGTAGAGAAAGTGATTTTATTGGATGTTGACGTAAAAGGCAAAATAAATATTTGCAAAAAAATAAAAAATGCGGTTTCTATATTTTTATTACCGCCAACTATGCCCGAGGCGGTTAAAAGAATTAAAGGACGAAATGATGAAAAAGAAACGGAAATAAAAAACAGAATGGAGACGGCTTCCCGTGAGATAAAAGAAATCAAGAATTTTGATTATCTTGTGGTAAATGATGACTTAAAAAAAACGGTTAAAGTTGTTAAATCTATAATTGTAGCAGAAAGACATAGAGTAAAGAATAAAATCGGAGGTAAGGTATGATTTATTCATTAGAGGATGTTAAAGGGAGAGAAAAAAATATTTACAAAGCTGTAGTGATTATGGGTAAAGGTGCTCAGTGGTTTAGTACTTTTAGGAGAACAACGATAGATAAACCCATATATAAGTCTGTTGATGAGTTTTTGGAAGGAAATATTGAGTACGAGGTAATTAAAGAAGAAAAGGAAGACTAATTTTGAATCCTCTTTCAGGAAAAGTTATTCTCATCGGAGTTACAGCTGGTGTTTCTGCTTATAAAGTCCCTTTATTTATTCGAGCTCTTAAGGAAAAAGGGGCAACTGTTAAGGTAATTTTAACCGCGAATGCGAAAAAATTTATTTCCTCGGAAGTTTTGTCTGTTTTAAGCGATGGAGTTTTTGATTCTCTATGGCAAGAGGGTATTCCCCATATTACCTTAACTGAAGAAGCATCCCTTTTTGTTATTTTGCCTGCCGATTATAACATCATAGGAAAGGCTTCCTCTGGTATTGCCGATGACCTTCTTTCGTCTTCGATCGCGGCTTACGATAAGAAGTTGTTGTTTTTTCCCTCTATGAATAGCAGAATGTTTGAAAATCCGGTTTTACAAAAAAACATAGATTATCTAAGGAGTTGCGGACATTTAGTTGTCGACCCGAGTTCCGGACCTTTAGCTTGCGGAGAAGAAGGAAAAGGCAGACTTCCTTCAATTTTTCGCCTTGTTCTTGAAACGGAAAAGGCTCTTTCTCCCGCTATTTTTAAAGATGATCTTTGTCTTATAACGGGGGGCGGAACTTATGAGAAAATTGACCCTGTAAGATATTTAACCAACGCTTCATCAGGTAAAATGGCTTATTCGCTCGCAAGAAACTGTTATCTAGTAGGTGGTAAGGTAAAATTAATTTTAGGAAGAAATACAATTATTTCTAATGCTGATATGCCCTATGAAATAACTAAAGTAGAAACGGCTCAGGATATGTTGGATGAAATTATGAAAAGATGGGCGGAAGTAAATTATCTTTTTATGAATGCGGCTATTTCTGACTTTACCGTTAG
Organism: uncultured bacterium; assembly: GCA_964418485.1. Classification (GTDB taxonomy): domain Bacteria; phylum Hydrothermota; class UBA3072; order UBA3072; family UBA3072; genus JAFGHJ01. Next base: position 15,194 of record CAYQMH010000016.1, read on the forward strand.
TAGAGAGGCTAAGAAAAAAATTAAGAAAACAAATGAATTGGTTTTAAAGTTGAAAAGTAATATCGATATTCTAAAAGAAATAAAGAAGGCAAAAAAGAAACAGTTTATTGTTGGTTTTTCTCTTGAGTCCGAGAATCTTAAGACACTGACCTTGAAGAAAATGAAAGAAAAAGGTTGTGATTTAATGATAGGAAATTATCCTGATTCTATTGGAAGCGAAAATATTTCCGGGATAATCTTGTCGCCTGCAGGTGAAGAAGAGTTTAACTGCTCTAAAGATGAATTGGCATGGAAAATTGTCAACAAAATAAAATCGTAGAGGTTTTGAAACTCTTAAGATATATTGGTTTTGATGAGATCGATGAATCGCTTGTGAATGTTTCTTCTTTTCGTGATTTGATAGAAGAGGTTAGGAACTGCAAAAAATGCGTCCTTCATAAGACCAGAACAAATCCGGTTTTTGGAAAGGGTCCTATCAACGCAGAAATTATGCTTATCGGAGAAGCTCCGGGTAGAGAAGAAGACCTACAAGGGATACCCTTTGTTGGTAAAGCTGGTAAAGAATTGGATAATATGCTTCAAGCGGCGGGTATCAAAACCGATGAAGTATTTATCACTAATGTTGTTAAATGTCGACCTCCCGGAAACAGAAATCCGGAAAGCTATGAAATGATGAAATGTAACCCTTATTTGTTAAAACAGATCGAGACAGTTCGTCCTAAAGTTATTGTTCTGCTTGGAAATATAGCGCTTTCTCTCGTTACGGGAGAGCCGAGCGGTATTACGAAAATGAGAGGGAAAATATTGGAGTATATGTCATACCCTGCTGTACCCACATTCCATCCCGCTTATGTTATTCGCAATCCCGGTAGTGAAAAAATAGTGATTGAAGATTTTAAGAAAGCTGTAAGGAGTATAGCTTGACGGAAAAAGTGGGAATGCCTTATTCGGAAGAAGCAGAAGTTGCCGTAATATCCAGTATGTTAATGGATATGGGAGCAACCGCAGAGGTGAGTACTACCTTAAATCCGGATGATTTTTATTTTCCGGCGCATCAGATTATATATAGTGCTATTTTAGATGTTTACAATAAGGGTCAAAAAGTAGATATCGTTACGGTTGTTGAGAGGTTGAAAAAAAAAGATTTATTGGAAAAAGTCGGTGGTTCATCTTATGTGGCTTCTTTTGTCAAAGGTAGCGTTTCAGCTGAAAATATTGTATACTATGCCGACATTGTAAGTGAAAAATCTATCTTAAGAGATCTTATAAAAAAAAGTAAGTCTATAATCGATATAGCGAGTTCCGCGAAAGAAGAAGTAGAAGAAGTTTTGGACGAAGCGGAGAATTTGATTTTTGACGTTAGAAAAAAGAAAAGCTATGAGAGAGTTAAACCGATAGCTCCTTTACTTAAGCAAGTTATGAGAATTATTGAAGAAAGAGCGGAGAAGAAGAATTTATTGACAGGTATTCCTACGGGATTTATAAAGTTAGATAACATAAGTTGTGGTCTTCAAAATGCGGAGTTAATAATACTGGCTGCTAGACCTTCTGTGGGGAAAACAGCGCTCGCACTCAACCTTGCTTCCCATATTTCTATTAAAGAAGGGATACCCGTGCTTTTCTTTTCTCTTGAAATGCACTGGGAAAGCCTTATTTTTAGGTTACTTTCATCTGAGTCACGTATTGATGGGAATAGAATAAGAAGAGGAAATTTAAGTAATGAGAAAGATGAATGGGGAAGATTAAATACAGTAATGTCTAGATTTTATGAAGCACCTTTTTATATCGATGCTTCGCCAGCCATGACAATTTTTGAACTCAGGGCTAAAGCAAGAAGAATGAAAAAGAAATACGATATAGGGATAATATTTGCGGATTATCTTCAGTTAATTAAAGGGCCGCAGCTACAGACAAGAGAACAGGAAGTCGCTGCCATAAGCCGGGCTCTTAAATCTATTGCCATGGAGTTGAATTTGCCTGTTGTTGCTCTTTCGCAGCTCTCACGGCAGCCCGAAAGAAGAGGGAAAGATTCCAGACCTATTCTTTCCGACTTGAGGGAATCCGGAGCTATCGAGCAGGATGCGGATTTTGTTATATTTATTCACCGGCCGGATCAATTTGAAAAGAGTTCTGATATGGAGAGAGAGCGAGAGGATGCCGAACTTATTATAGCAAAGCAGAGAAATGGGCCTGTAGGAAGTTTCTTTCTATCTTTCAGTAGGAAATATGCTAGGTTCGACAATAAAACAGAGTTAGAAACAGAAGAATGATAGAGATAAAAAATGTCTGGAAAAGCTTTGAAGGAAACGAAGTTCTTCGTGATTTAAGTCTTAATATCGGTAAAGGAGAGACTATCGCTATTGTCGGTTCAAGTGGTTGCGGTAAAACCGTTCTATTAAAACATATACTAGGTTTACTTGAACCTGATAGGGGAAGAATTTTAGTCGACGGAGTTGATATTAACAAAGATTCCGCTCATCTTTTTGAAATACGGAGGAAATTCGGCATGGTATTTCAGAGTTCCGCTCTTTTTGATTCGCTAAATGTAATGGGAAATGTAATTATTGGTTTAAGAGAGCATTTTCCTGATATGGGTAGAAAGGAAATGGAGAATATAGGAAAGGAAAAGCTGGCTCTGGTTGGTCTCGATGAAACTTCTTTTATCAAAAAACCGCAGGAAATCTCCGGAGGCATGAAAAAAAGGGTCGCTATCGCAAGAGCCATAAGCCTCGATCCCGAATATATTATATACGATGAGCCTACTACCGGACTCGACCCAATAATGTGCGACAAGATGAACAAGCTTATGCTTCATCTCAAAGGTAAACTTGGAAAAACTACGATCATGGTAACGCATGATCTTAATTCGGCTTTTAAAGTTACGGATAGAGTTGCGATGCTCGCAGACGGAGAAATAGTCTTCGACGGAACCCCCAAGGAAGCATTAAAAACCAAAAATACTTTTATGAGCACATTTATAAAAAGTAGTTCTTTACTGGTTTGAATTCGATGTTTATATGCGGAAACTGCGGTTACAAAACTCTTAAATGGATGGGCAAGTGCCCCGACTGCAAAAGCTGGGATTCTTTAGAGGAAGTAATCGAAGAAAAGAAATCTAAGTTAAAGAAAACCAAAGCCTTAAGTCCAAAATATTTAAGCGAACTTTCTGCGGGAGAAGAAGGGCGTTTTACAACGGGTATTTCGGAGTTCGACAGGGTTATGGGTGGGGGTATTGTTTCGGGTTCTCTAACTTTAATTTCGGGAGATCCCGGTATCGGTAAGTCCACGTTGCTTCTGATGGTATCCGGAATTCTTTCCAGGTCTTTTAAGGTTCTTTATGTTTCGGGTGAAGAGTCTTTGAATCAGATTAAGATGCGGGCACAAAGACTGGGGTTGGGAGAAGAAAAATTATTAACCGTGTCCGAGACTGACATTGAAAGTATTCTTTCTTTAACTAAAAAAGAAAAACCCGAGGTAGTTGTTATAGATTCTATACAAACTATGGCGCTGTCCAGTCGGGGCGGAATCCCTGGTTCGGTTTCTCTGGTCAGGGAAATTACTTCGGAATTAATGGAAATCGCCAAGAAAAACGATATCACGGTGTTCATTGTCGGGCATATTACAAAGTCGGGGAATATCGCCGGTCCAATGACTTTAGAGCATATGGTAGACGTCGTACTTTTTATGGAGGGCGATAGCACTCATTCTTTTCGTTTGTTGCGTTCAATAAAAAACAGATTCGGGTCTACCAATGAAGTCGGTATATTCGATATGGATGAAAAGGGATTAAAGGAAGTTCCGAATCCCTCTCTTTATCTAATCTCAGGGAAGGAAAAGAAATCTTCCGGCTCTGTAATTACTCCTACAGTCGAAGGAACCAGGGCTCTTATGGTTGAGATTCAGGCTCTTGTAATTCCGACAAGATTTTCTTATCCTCAGCGAGTCGCGAGAGGATTTGAAGAAAGAAAACTGGATCTTTTGATGGCTGTTTTTCAGAAACGTCTTATGATGGATATGAGCGGATATGATGTTTATTGTAATATAGCAGGAGGTATGAACGTTTTTGAGCCATCTATAGATCTCGGTGTGATTTTAGCGATACTATCGAGTTTGCTTGAAAAACCCATTGGGGATGATTTCTGCATAGTGGGTGAAGTGGGCCTTTCGGGAGAGGTTAGAGCAGTTCCTTTTATTGTAAGCAGAGTGAAAGAAGCGAGTAAGATTGGTTTTAAGAGAATTGTTATCCCGGATAAAGCAGGAGATTTTAAGTCTGATATTGAGGTTTTAAAAGTTTCGAATGTCTCACAGGCAAAGGAGATTTGCAAACTATGAATTCGTGGCCGCTTCTTTGGGTTATTATTCTTGGCTTTACTGGATGGCTTATCGTTATAGTGTGCCTATATCATTGCAATAAGCTGGATCAAGAAAAAAATTACAAAGCGATACGTTTTTCCGCTATTGAGGACGGGAGAGTTGGAAAATTATTTAAATCCGGAATAATCGAGGGTATACCAGTGGTTTCGGAAGATGATATGAAAAGAGTATCAAAATATTTAGAATCGGATGAAATTCCGGAGGGTTTTAAAGACGGTCTTCGGGTGCTAAAGGAATTGGACTTAACTGTAATGAGGGGTGATTTGCCCACTATTTGTAAAAAATTGAACTGTCCCGCGATAATCGCCGGAAATGACAAAGAAACGCTGGAAATTCAGGGCATTGAATGTATTGATATAAAAGACCTCGATGAGATAGGAAGATCTAATTTGATAAGAGGAGAAAAAATTACTGTAAACCACATAGATTACGGTTACGATAGAGCTCAAGGTTATTTAGCTGATGGAACTCTTGTGGAGATTGAGGGTGATGTACCCGAAAATCATCCGGTTTCCCTAGAATGTTCTATTGAAGCTATTATGGAAAGTAAATTTAACCGAAAAGTTTGGGCTAAGGTTGCAAAACGTGATTGAAGCGGTAATTGTTGCGGGTGGTAGTGGAAAGAGGATGGGGGATGTTTACAAACAATTTTCACCGATTGCCGGAAAACAGATGTTTTCGTACTCATTAGAAAAATTTCTCGAATACGGAGTTAATAGAGTTATCCTTGTGGTTCCCGGAGGAGAGCTTTCGAATGTTAAAGAAAAAACTTCTGAATTTAAAGATAAGATTAAAGTAGTTCCGGGAGGAAAGAAAAGACAGGATTCCGTTTACAATGGATTCAAAGAAACTTCAGAAGAAATCATTCTGATTCACGATGCCGTTCGACCTTTTGTCAGTCTAGAACTTATCGACAGAGTAGTAAAAAGTGTTAAAGAATTTGGCGTTTGCGCTCCGGGTATACCTGTGAGAGATACTTTGAAAATATTCAAAAATGATGAAATCCTATGGACCCATGCCAGAACTAATTTACTTCAAGTTCAAACACCTCAGGGATTTAGAAGAGATATTTTGGAGCGTATTGTAAGGCTGTTTTCCGCTTATAGTTTTACCGATGAATTAGCTTTTGCCGAGAAATTAAATTATTATATTAGATGGGTGGAGGGCGATGCTTTTAATATTAAGGTTACCTATCCCTCTGATATGAAACTTGCCCAGACAATCGCTACATATCAAAAAGGTAGGGAAGGCTGATGAGAATTGCGGGTGTTCACATCGAAAGACTAATCCTGGTGGTAAGGGATGATAAGAGTGGCAAGGTAACTTATTTTAAATTCAAGACGCTTAAGGAATTATTTAATTCAAAGGAGATTAAGAGATGTAATGATATATATATTAATGCCGGAGAGAATAATTTTCTTGTAAAAGCGAAATTTTTCACGAAGAAAGATCCGGAACAGGCGAAGAATTATGTATTAAAACATTTAAGTGAATTTTCCGTTGGCAGAGGTAAAGAATATGTAATAAAGCTTACCGCGGTTCCAAAGGAAGATGGGTCTAATGTTTATATAATAGAAGGGAAAGAAGAACAAATTTATGCTAGAATTGTCGATTTGCCTGTCGAAAATTACAGAATTTCGGGAGTAATACCGGATAATTTCGCGATATCGTACCCATTTATGCTTGAAGAGGATTTGGATGAGCCGTTTTCTATTGTTGAAGTAGGATCTGAAGAGCTGGTACTTAATGTTATAGATAATAGAGTAATAACCTTTACTAGAAGCGTTTTCTTTGAAAAAAAAGATTTATTCAATTCTTTGGAAAAAGAAATTGATATTTTATTACATAGAGTTGGTTCCGTGAAGAAAATATATTTTACGGGTGAGATAACGGATAAGACACTAAAAAAACTCAAAAAGGGAATTCCGTCTTATAAAAATAAAATAAGTAAATTTAAAAGTCCTGAGCAGCTTTCTTCCGATGCTGTTCTCGCTTATGGACTTTCGCTTTCTCCGGTTATGGGATTTAAAAATGATCTTACACCTGAATATATAGCTAACGAAAGAGAAAAGTGGAATAAAGAAGCAAAATTCAGAAGGTTTGCCCGTAGCATAGCTTATTTTATGGGAATTTTATTATCGATTCCGTTACTTTTATTAATCGCAGGAGAAGTATGGTTTTATGTATTCGATCGACAGACTGTTAAATTAAAAGATTCTTATCAAAAAGTTAACAAAATTAGAACAGAAGTCGTAGTATTAAGAGAGAAATTAAAATTGCGTGAAGAGACAAGAACGTCAATACCGTGGGGTTTTTTCCTTTCTGAGATTTCTCGTTGTATTCCTGATGATGTTTGTTTGATTGAGCTTGAAAGTGAACCGACGATGAAAGAAAACAGAACAGGTTTTATTTTTTATTTAACAGGTGAGGGTAAAACGCAGGAAGCTGTTATGGATTTTTACTCTAAAATACAGAGTATGGAAATTATAGATGAAGCAAATATCAAAAAAATTAAAAACGAGAAAGGAATAACGAGTTATGTTTTTACCGTTGTAGTATACTTCGAATGAAGACACCTGTCTTCAGGTTAATTTTGGTTATTCCTTTTTGGAGTCCTATTTCCCAATCCACAACTTTTAATATTTCAAGACTTATTGGGTCGACAGGTAAGTAATATATCGCATCCGAACTCTCACCAATAAATTCACTTGGCAGATAATATATAAATCTGAAAGAAATTACTTTGGTGTCTGCCGGGGTTATGCTTTTGTTAGATTTAAACAGTAAAGAGTCTTTCCAGCAAAAAGAGGAAAGTTGTCCTTCCTGGTTGATGAAAGAAATACTATCTAGATCGGCATAATGTACTTCGCGGGCTCCACTTAATTCTATTCTTATTATATCGCATATCTTAACGCCTTCTTCTGTTAATTGGCTTTTCCATCTATGTTTATGTATATTTCTTTGTATATGTATGAATGTTGAGAATAAAAGAGCGCTGAGAATACCAAAAGTGAGAATGGATACTATTATTTCTATTAAAGTGAACCCGTTTTTTTTCATAACCCTACCCCGAAGATTTTTTAACAACAAATTGCACAAATAAATTAAGATTAATCATTTTTGCTAATGCGAAAAATAGAATCTGTTTTTTTCTGTATTTGTGCTATTCGTGCGATTCGTTGTTTCTGCTATTCTAGGGGCAGAAGGGATTCCGACTTCTGACTTATGGATTCTGGATTCTTTTTTAATTTTTTCTTTGTGCTCTCTGTGGTTCATATTATAGTGGTTTTAGCAATTGAATCACCAAAATTTTCTTTTTATTTACATATACTTCAATATTGCACTTTGGAGGTATTTCTTCGTTTGTTTTAAGTACTGTCATATATACAGTGCCGTTTAGAGTATCTATTGTAAGTGAGTCCTGTTCTGCTTCTATTCCCGCGAGAGTGTGTTCTGCTTTTTTTCTCGCGAGAAGCAGCGCGACTTCTCTCTTATGTACATTTTCTGAAAACGAATAGCTCTTGAAAAAAAACTGATAAAGAGAGAGAAAAACAATTGAGAGAATTGTTATTGATACTATAATTTCCACTAAAGTGAAGGCTTTTTTTCTTTTTTTTGTTTTCTCTCTAGTTTTTTCTTTTTTAACACAATTAAATTTTCTTTTCTCTCTGTGGTCCATGTTTTTCTATTTTTTCTCTGTGTGCTCTGTGGTTTTTTCTTTTTTTAACACAATTAATTCCTCTGTGTTCTCTGTGGTCAATGGTTTTTTTCTATCAGTTTCCATGATTTCATTTTTAAATTTTTTGTTTTTATATAAGCGGAGGGGACCAAAGACCCTGGTATTCCTGAAATTATATCTCCTACGAGAACATTTCCGTAATGACCACTAGAACTCCTCCCGTAGAAAGAATGCGCGCAGACCAGGCCTTCTAAATCACCTTCGATAGACGCTTTTCCGGATGAGTATATCAGCCCTCTGCATCGGGAGTATCTTTCTATTGTGATGGCATTCTGGTGTGCACCTGCGATAGTTTTTTTCGCTGTCGATATCGCGGTCCCGGAAAATGAAGACGATTCGGTAAATCTTATTTTATTTGTTTCGCCTTCTCCGATGAGAACTGATGATTCCGCTATTGTCGCGTACTCTGAGACCCGGATTTCCTGTTGCGAAATAATTTCTCCTGAGAAGTAGCTGTAACCGCTTAAAGTGACGGAGTTAGGAGAAAATATTGAAACATTATGTAATTCCGAATCGTATTGTATTCTTACTTCTCCGTAAGCAATGAGAGTTAATTCTTTTAAGAGAGCATTTTCTACAATTATATCCGATGTACTTATAATAGTTTTAGGATAATCGAATGTCCCATCCCGGAAGAATACAGCGTCGTTTATATAAGTGATTTCTTTATTCGGTATATCACTTGCGTCATAAAATATTTGAGGTGAGAATAACTCCGTGTCAGCTTGATAGGGAGATTGAAGATATGCGTTAAACAAACTTATTCTATTTTCGATAGCCGATGTATTAAGTTCAGGAAGAACGTGACCAATTTTTATCGCTCCTTCTATCGAACCGTAGATTTCAGGATTTTTATCTACCTCCAGGATTGCTCCGTATGCGGAAACACTTGAATCGAAATTTGAGCCGAATTCGGACAGCATATAAACTTCTTCATTCTTGAATTTTCCGCTGGTTACTATACTCATAAACCCTCTTTTAAATTCCGCTTCAGTAGTCAAATAGCCTCCGAAAAGTGAATCTATATTTTCATATTCCGAAGAAGGCGGATTTTCCATAGATTTTATCATTCCTGATGAAGCAATATAAAAAGCCTGTTCCCAGTTTAATCGTTTGTTTAATCTCCAATTCTGTGAATTGCTTATTAATAGAAAACTCGTTATTAAAGAAGATATGATTATAATAATAGTTAAAGTGAGAAAAAGAGAAAATCCTTTATTTGAAATTGATTGTCCTTCTGCCGTATTCATCGATTATTATTTTATCAGGTTTAATTTTTAGAATCCTTATATGATTTATTTTTTCACCTTCGTTTACAAAAATTGTCTTACCATTATCTATACTGATTGCCGCAGATGGTTTTTTATCGTCCCAAATAATCCCCTTTACAATAATAGATGAAGGTTTCCATTGTTTTTGAGAAGTGCTTTCTCTCTTTATTTTATATTTAAATGGGTCTCTTTCAGCCCCGGTTACTTTTTTGGAATATTTCTTTTTGAAATTTACTTCTATTTCAGGAGGAGAATATTTAACCTTTTTTGGAAAGGTAACGTATAACGCGGTGATGAAGACAAATACCAATAAATAAACTATTACTTTATTTGTCGACATCATCGGAGAGAAATAATCTTATGCGTAGAGATGCTATTATTCCCGTTGTACCGCTATATATTTTTAATTTTTCAATCCTGAACGCGTCACCGCTTAACTTATCGAGAAACAAGCAAAGCTCGGGATATTTTCCCGACAGTTCTAATTCTACGGTAATATAAGATATATCTTCTGTTTCTCTTACGGTTGAATGAGATACTGAATTTGTCCGCAAATTAAAGGATTTAACCAGAGAGAGCAAGTTGGTAATTCCTTCTGATACGTTTTCAAATTCTTTATATTCATCGAGTCTTTTTGATATATGTTTTTCCAGAGAGAGGTAGTAATTATGTAAGGAATTACCTTGAGAATAAAGAAAAAGTTTTTTTTGTCTATCAAGAATTTTTTTGTTATCTTCTTTTACTTTGTCAATAAGGTTGAAAAATAAGAAAAAATATAAAATTAGACCCGGTACACCTATGAGTATGTACCAACGGTATTTATTCATTTTTTATTTCTTTTTCCGGTTCGGGTGTTTCTTCCTTATTTTTTTCTTTTAATATTCCCTTAAAAATAGGTAGCAGGTTGTCTGCCAATTCTTTCGACAGTGGTGTTACAACCTCGTTCCAATTTCCTTCGCCTTTTGCTTCAGTCATGCCGAGGAGTGAAGAATTCTTTTTAGATTTTACCTTTACGACAACCTCATAAGTTTTCTTTTCAGGATTTTTAAGACGCGGTAGGGAAGAATTTATAGAGAAGTGAATGCTATATTCTGCTTCCAATGAGTCTTCAACAGGCACGACCCACCCGTTCGAGTTCCGGAAGACATAAAATTGAGTTTTATCCACAAGCTGACCGTAATTTCCTCCGATTTCTTTAAAGTGAACTTTTACAGTCTCACCTTCCTGGGATACCACAAAAGGTTTAGGCATGCAATTTATTATCGTTAAAATAAATGCTATAAAAATATTTTTCATTCTATTTTTTGCCATGGTACAATTTCAGGTGTTAAATATATTATGAGTTCGGATTCATCGACATTGATGGATTGACTGGAAAATAAAAAGTCTCCGATTAAAGGAATATCTCCGAGAATTGGAACTTTATTTTTGTTAATAGTTTCCGTTTTTTGTATTAATCCTCCTATTATTGCAGTTTCTCCCTCCTGCAATTTTAGTGTGGTTGTTATGGAACGTCTCGAAAGTTCCGGTAGTCCATCGGTACTAAACCCTTTAAGTGACGAGACTTCCACTTCGACGTCAGCCGTTACATCATTTTCTCTTCCTACCCAGGGTGTTATTGTCATTTTAACACCCGCTTCAACCGGGTGAACCTGTATCAAGGGATTATCCGTAGTACCAATTCTGGTTCTGTAATAGCCCTGCCATCCCACATTAATACTGGCTTTCTGACCGCTTATTGTAACAATACTGGGTTCAGCATGGACTTTTGCTAATCCTCTTTGCTCTAAAGCATTAATCATTATCCTGAAGCCAGCGGGAATCTCCAGTGAAGTTCCCAGGTTTAGTGAAGAAGATATGTATTCCAGGATGTCATCTATATCCTCTTTGGTAAAAGTCGCTTTGAATTCTCCCGCGGTTTCTGTTTCTTCTGAGGAAGTTTTCGGAGCATCGGATATATTCTCACCCGCGTTTATGCCCAATTCCGAAAGTTTTTTTCTTGATACGGAAAGAATAATCGCTCTCATTCTCACTCTTTTTGCCGGGATGTCTACTTCTTCTAAAAAATCTTCAATTTGCCTTAACTGTACTGATGTTGCCGAGCAAAGAAAGGCGTTGTGCTCTTCCACCACTTTTATGTTGGAAGGAGAAATGGAGGACGGGAGTAATTTAAAAGCCTCGTCCGCTTTAATGTATTTAAGAGGTACCAGTGTGATCGAAGATATCAGTCCTTCCCCCGGCGTTTTTCCTTCAATTTTACCTATAACGTAAACATCGTCTATCTTTTTGAATCCGTAATTTGTGCCGCTTAGTACCAGTTCCAGGGTTTTGTTGAGAGGTTGTTCTTTTACTGTAGCGGATACTTTGCCTGTAATTTCACCGTAAGTAACTATATTCATTTCTGTTTTTTGTGATAAATCCTCGATGAATTTTTCTAATTCCATATCTTTTACATCGATAGAAATAAGAGTATCACGTTTTATTTTTACCTCATCGGAAGACCTTCTTCTACTTGTCCTTTCCCTACCTCTTTCTTCTATCCTTAAAACTTCGATGATTCCTTCCCTTTCGATAACTTCAAAACCTTTTGAAGTTAGAAAAGCTTCCAATCCTTTTTTTATGGGAACGCCCTTGAGATAGCCGGAAATCCTGGTTTCCCTAACATTTTCACCGGCTATAATAGTTAAACCGCTTTGCCTGGATATTTCTCTTATCAGCCGGTCGATTTCCACGTCGTCGCAGTCGATAGTCAATAAACTATCTTTGACAACAACATCTAATTTTGCTGTTTTACCTCTGGTGAGGTAATAAACATTTCCCTCTCTGTTAACAGAACAACCAAGACTTTGAGCCAGAGTTGATAAAAGTTGTTCTACGGTAACGTCTGAAAGAAAAAGAGTTACTGTGCCCTGTACGTCCGAGCGAAGCACGACATTCAATCCGTATTGCTGGTTCAACAATTGAACTACCTGTTGAACAGGAAGATCTTCGAAAGACACGGATATTTTTCTTTCCTCTTCCTGTGCGTTAGCGTTTAAAAAAGAAAACAATATACAGATTATTAAAAATAGCCGTTTCATAACGTATTTAAGATAGTATTTATTAATTGATTTGTCAAGTATGCTAACGCGGCAAATTCTTTACCACAGAGAGCACAGAGATTTCTTTTTTTGTTTACACACAACCCACTACCCTGATAAAAACACAGAGATCGCAGAGCCCACACAACATCACCCAGGATTTTTTACCACAGAGAACACAAAGATATCAGGCTATCCGCTGACCGCCGAGGCTGTGCCAAAAGTCCAAATTTAACGGATTTCTAAAAAATAAGCCTTTGAAAAACAGGAACTTAGTTTTCTGCAACTTGCGAAAAGGGGGGTTTTGGCACAGCCTCCGCCTTCCGCTTCCCGCTAAAATCAGCTCCGCACACACAACAAGAGAAACAACAAGTCGCACGTATAGCACGAATTGTTTCTTACTTGAAACCTAGAAACCTTGAACCCTCGATAGCTTAATTAATACAAAGAACACAAAGTTTTTTATCTATTGTTTTTGACTAATGACTAATGACCAGTCACAAATGACTAAATTATAAACACGAAACAAGTAAATAATTTTTTACCCTTGACAAGTACCCGGTTTTTTCTTACAATGATTTCTATAATGGGCATTGGAAATCTCATAAGAATTTTGTTCAACAGATTAAATTTAGATTTTGTTGGGAGAAGTTTGTTTCAAATTAACAAATAATTATAAGGAGGTATGATGAGAAAACTTAGTTTAGTCGTAATTACGTTATTGTTAGTCAGTATGGTTGCTTATGGACAGGGTGGTTGGACTGATGATGGTACTAAAGTAAGATTAACAACAAGTTCGGATAAAGTCGGTGTCGGAGTGACGAGTCCATACAGCAAATTGCATGTACAATGGAGCGCAGCTGGACCAACGCAGGAGGAGAATCGGTCTGCCATTTATGGTTACAACACCAGTACCGATGGTACCTATGCTAATTCTATTGGTTTATTTGGAAGAGTGAAAACAAGTAAAGGCATGGCTCTTTATGGATATAGTGAAAATTCAAATGGATATGCCGGTTATTTCAGGGGAGGACTTGGAATTAATGAGGACGCTGACGCCAACATATGGCGCATGGATGAAGACAGTGGCGACGATCTCCTCTTCCGATTCAGTTCAAACAGTGGTAGCTCCTGGAATGACTTTCTTAAAATCTTAGATAACGGCAATGTCGGTATCGGGACGACGAGTCCTCTTGGAAAACTGCACGTGAGTTCGGGAACTTCCGGTGATGCTAAAGTATATATTGAGGCAGATACCGATAACAACAATGAAAACGACAATCCCATACTTATTTTCAGACAGGATGGAGTCATAGAAGAAAGCGCTATACAGCAGGATAATAACGCCCTACGGATTAGGAATAGCGTCAGTAGTAACGGGGGGATAACTTTTGAAACCGGAACCACTAATGGTTACGAAAATGCTGTGGAGAGGATGAGAATAAGATACAACGGCAATGTCGGCATCGGGACGACAAGTCCCAGTGAAAAATTACACGTCTATGGCACAGTACAGATGAATGGATTTAAATTACCAACAGGCGCAACAAATGGTTATGTTTTAACTTCTGATGGTAACGGCGTAGGGACGTGGCAAGAGGTAGTGGGAGGTGGTGGATCGAGTTTATGGTCACTGAATCCGGATGCCAGTATTTATTATGAGGCGGGCAATGTTGGTGTCGGGACGGCGAGTCCGGCTGAGAAATTACATGTAACTGGCACAGTACAGATGGAAGGTTTGAAATTACCTACAGGTGCGTCCGCTGGTTATGTGTTAACGTCTGATGGTAACGGCGTAGGGAACTGGCAGCCGAATGTGGGGGGAAGTGTATGGTTGCCGAATGGGAATAATATTTATTATAATACGGGAACAGTCGGTATCGGGACGACCTCATCAATGTCACAGTTGAACGTTGTAAGCAGTGGTGGTGTTTTCTCTGCTATTTACGGCGAAGGTGAACCAATTGCCCCTGGTGTTGGGTTTTCAACTGGTGTTTACGGCAAAGGAGAAAGTTATGGCGTCTGGGGCGAGGGCGTTGAGGGTGGTGTTGGCGTCTATGGCTCAAGCACCGGTATCGGTGTTCAAGGCAACGGCGGTACTTTTGATTTTTATGCTGCTAGTTCATCGGGGAAAAGTTATTTTGCAGGTAATGTCGGGATCGGGACGTCGAACCCATCGGATAAACTCGAAGTTAAAGATGGTGGTCTTCGAATCACTTTAGAAAATCCATATATTGATTTAAATGATGCTGATGATGGCTATATGTGGCGTATAGAGGAAGACCAGCACGATCTTTGTTTCCAACTTAGCTCCGATAACGGTTCTTCGTGGACTGAGATGTTAAGAATGTTAGATAATGGTAGGATTGGCATCGGGACAGCGTATCCGGCGGCTTATAAATTAGATGTTTTTGGGGATGATATGGGTGCTATCCATGCAAAAACCACTGGCGGTAGTCAGGCTGCAATACTTGCTACGGCCGAAGGTTCAGGTCGTGGTTTATCTGCTTCTTCAACCTCAGGATACGCTATATACTCCTATTCTTCTTCCGGATATGCGGGATATTTTCAAGGGCCCAAAAGCTACTTCTCAGGTAACGTTGGTATAGGCACAACAGATCCTCAATCCAAACTTACGGTCAACGGAACAATCACAGCCGAGGAAATTGAGGTTCAGGTAGATATTCTTCCTGATTTTGTTTTTGAAGATAATTATAAATTAATGTCTCTTAATAAACTTGAAAAACATATTAAAAGAGAGAAAAGCCTGCCTGGGATTCCTACTAGTGAGGAAGCCGTTGAAAATGGTGTGAAAGTCGGAGAAATGCAGGCAAAACTTCTGGAAAAAGTCGAGGAATTGACTTTGTATGTTATTGAGCAGAATAAAGAATTAACTAAAGTAAAGAAAGCGGTCGTAGATTTAAGGAAAGAGAACGAAGCATTAAGACAAAAAATATCCTCGTTGTCGAATTAATGTAGGCGCAGGGAGGCATTTAATGATTTTATTAATGTTAATACTTTTAGCTAATAGCGCCGGAATTCTTCAAGCCGCACCATCCAAAGACGCCGGAAATTCCGGGGTAAAACAATATAGGAGCAGTCTCCGGATTTCCGGTCCATCTTTTATTTCTAGTTTCTCTAATGATTCGGGTTCGGATAAGTCGGATAAGTCAAATATGGATTCTACAACTGTTAGATCTATTTCCATCGACGATGTTGTTCCGTATACTGACGGTTGGGATCCCTATCAGGTAGGTTTCAACAAAAGTTCAATATCTACCAACGTTGCGGAGGAGGAGGTAAATGTTGCATCCGGGCAAGTAAAATTAAAGATAAAACTAACCAGTCTTCCATTGAGAGGGGGTAAGACCTATGATGTATATCTTACTTATCGGGGTTCTCCCTTATCTTTGGATGGTATGCGATTAGATGTTGATAAGTACGGGGATGAGCATTGGAATCGTAACCCTGTACTGATCAATAGCTATGGTACTAATAATCATGATTTTATTGTTGCGGGAGATATGGGTAATTGTGGTTTGGGATGGGATATTACGCCAGGGGAAATTAGTGTAGCTCCTAATGCTAAACAGGATGTTCCAATGAAAGGCCACATATTAGAATACTATGCCGGTTCCGTCCGTCTTAATGGCGGTAATAATTATGGTATTTTTAAATTTAATACTTACCAGTTCTGGAATGATTACGAAGAGGCAGAATACGAAGAGTCAATTAGAGGTATTTGGAGGGTGAGTAATACAAAGGATATGTTGGTACAATTCGATGCTGATGATGATATTGCAGATTTTTATACTCCGGGATATAAATATCATTTCGGAGAGTTCGCCAAGTACCCTCAGTCATCTCGTACCGTGGAGAGTGAAAATGGTGAAGAGGTAGTTAGGGATAGGAAGTTGTTTTTAGTTACGCAACTTACTGATAAAAATGGGAATTATATAAATGTAGAATGGCACGATAAAGATGTTTGGAGTTCAATTTTTCCATATGAGTGTCCTCCGGCAGAACGAGTTCCTAAGAGGATTTCTACTCCAACCGATGGATGTACTTTTTCCAGAAAGAGGATAAAAAAGTTAAACAATGGGTCTTACCAAAAGGGTTGGGATTTTTATGTAGTTGATACATTAAAAGAAACGATAAATGGAGATAAGTTCAAGGTAGTATTTTACTATACTAGAACGGATTTGTCTAAAGCTATTGAATATTGGTATCATCGTGAGGCTGTTTTGCTGGACTCTATCGCATTTTTCGAAAATGATATAAGAATAAAACCTTCCTATAAATTCTTTTATGACGACGATACCGGAGAACTTGTCAAATTTATAACACCTGATGGTGTAGAGACCGAGTATTGGTATGAGCAGGATCAGGCGGAGAGTTTTGTAATTTCCGAGTTCTACGGTTTAGATGAAACCTTCACAACGGCGTTTAGGAGAATCTCTTCAAAGCAAGTAACTATACCCGAAACTGGTGAGGTGCTGGAGTATGAATATGATTATGTGGGAGAGGATGTTGATGAGGAGGTTATGGAATCTTCGGTAGGATTCAGATATAATGGAATGTATTTTTGGTATTGGGATTATGGTGAAGGAGAGTGGGTTTGGTATCCTATAAGTTCTTGGTATCCTCTTTACAAGGGATGTGAGGTAAGATTACCAGGTGGTGACAGGGTGTCTTACAGATATATAAATGATCAATATATGCTTGATAAATTTACTGGTCATTATCCGTATGAAGTTGTGGCGGAGATTTTAGACCGTGATGGAAACGTAGTCTGTGAAGTTAATGTATACGGTGCTCGGGTAGAGAACTTTTATGGTAAACCGAAATATATAAGGACGTATGACGCGGAAAGAGGTTTGATTAAGACCGAACGTTTTTTTTGGAAAATTAACGATGAAATTGATTATCACCCTATAAGCAAACGAAGTTTGCATTCTGTATTGAGTTATCATGTTGTCACTAAAGATAATGATGATGCGACTCTTAATGTAAACGATACAGGCTGGGAGTTATTTGAATATAATGAGTATGATAAATATGATAATAAATTGGAATATAAATATCGCGGAAATATAAAATTTTTAGGTACCCAGAATCTAAGTTTCTATCAAGACCATGAAGATATAGATATAGATGGTTGGCCTCAGGTGTTTCCCCTACCGGTAGAAGAATGGACTAATCACGAAGGTATACTTGAATTCGATGATTTGGATTATGAAGACAGTTGGATAGTAGAACAAAACTTCTTCCATGAATCTAGAGACGAGTACAGAATGGTATTTACAGGAGGTGTTCTATATCGTCCTTTTTTAGTACACCTCTTACACGGTAGACAAGAATTTAGTATAGAACCGGGAGGCGGGGTTGGACAGAAGGTTGGAGAGATTAATTTGGATTATGACGGGAATGATTTATGTGATGTTTCCAGCCCGAGTTTTCATGATTCTGACTGGGATCAGGATTTTACAGTTCGCGGAAATCTTACCAAGAAGATAGAATGGAGAAGTGATGACCCGGACGATTACCGCTCAAAGGAATACTGGTATGATATATGCGGAAATGCTGTAGAAATGACGAATTATATGGGTGAAAAATATAAATTTAAATATGACGATGATGCTGTGTTCCCGGAGGAGAAAATATATCCGAATAATAAAAGTGAGTATGTTGATTTTGATAACGAAGGCAGGCTTACTTCTGTTACCGATAGAAGCGGTATAATTAATTCCTCTCAGTACGATATTTACGGTAGGCTGACGGAGTCCCGAAGAGGCATTTCCGGAGACCTTAGTTTGCTTGAGGAGTATGAGTATGATGATTTCAATAGAATGGCAACCGCGACAGCGTATTCTTCCGTCAGCTCTTCGAATACTGTTCATCATTATTACGATGAACTAGGAAGACTTGAGAAAGATGAATTTTTAGGAGAGAGTTCGGGTACAGATGTAATAAAGGAATATTTCTATGATAAGAAAGGGAATTTAAATAAAGAGACACTCCCGAGATTTCGTAATGCGTCGACTGCGGATACAGTGAAGAAGAAACTTGACATTCTTGGTAGTGTAATGGAAATTGAATATCCGTCGGCCTCAGGTGATGAAATTGTTACGTATGATTACTCTCTAAATGATTATGGAGGAAGAGAGACAGAGGTAACTGATGAAGAATTTAATATTACTAAGTTACTCTATAACCCGTCGGGTGATTTAATGGAGGTAATAGACGCGGACGACAATCATACGGACTATTATTACGATGTTAATGGCAATCTTGATTCAATCATTGATGCCGAAGGGAAGAAAGTGAGCTTCGAATACGATTGGTTGGGAAATTTAGTGAGAAGGGAAGGACCGGACAGAGGTGTCGATACCTTTGCTTATTATCCTGATGGGCAGTTCTATTTTCATGTAAATAATTCAGATGATTCGATCTTTTATAGCTATGATAAATTAGGCAGGATTAAAGCTAAAGGTGGTTTGGGTTTATATGATCCGCCGATGGTTTACATATTAGATACTTTGTTCTATGACACAGAAACCCAATATATTGTTCCGGAGTATGAAAGTTGGACAGATTGGGAGTTAAATGAGGATATATCTCAGTGGGAAAGAGTAGTCATAAGATTTATAACTAAATGTGGATTACCTGCTACGTATAAGGATGTTTTAGGACAATGCTCATTATATGTGTTTTTTGAAGATCCTGTTGACACCTTCGAGCGGTATTTTGAAATATGGGAAGGCTCTCCCGATGCTAACCAATGGGGCTATTTACCTAATAGTGGTTATTCTATTGGTTTTGACCGTGAGGATTATGGAAATATTATTTCCGGTATAAGAATGAAACATACAGGCGAGGGTAAATACGAATACAATTTTCCGTACGGTTATCCCGGCGGTAATTGGGCGGATTCGATAAAGAATGTTACGGTAGAAGGATTGGGTTATGATTCATTACCTTATGTTACAGTTGTAGATAAACAGGAGGAATATTTTTATGATAATTATAAAATAAAGGGAACGACTTACACACCTCCTTTGGGTTTAACCTATTCCCAAGGAAGACCTACGGGTTTTGAGAATGAAAATGTGCGTGAAGTGTACTTTTATGATAAATTCGGCAATTTAAGTTACGAAAAGGTTATACCGTCTGTTGGAGCTTCCGAACAGAAGGATTTTCAATATTCATATGACTTAAAGGGAAAGTTAACGAAATCAGAATATCCGGGTTATAAAGTCGAGTACGAATATGATAAATTGGGCAATATTTCCTCTGCTACGATTAACGATAATCAAACGATAAATATTTCATCCACAGCCGCAGGGCTTTTAAGCGGTATTCGTTTTCCGGGATCGGTTAAGGATACATTTGAATATACGCAGAGGAACTGGATGGATTGGATGAAAATTTCCGATAATTCTTCTGATTTATATTGGAGAGATTTTGAATATAACAAACGAGGAGAACTCCTGGAAGAGTTTAGGTATGCTCCTTCCCCGCAGACTACGGTAGCAACATACACATATGATGATCTTGGCCGGCTTACAAATGAAGATCGGGAGGGGACTGATAATGACCACAGTTTTACCTATGATGCGGTTGGAAATAGAGATGTCGTTGATGGTGTAGCTTATCAGTATATCGATCAGACTAACAAATTGATAAATGATGGAGTGAGGACATACGAATATAACGATATTGGATGTATAAAATCGAAGTCCGATGTAAATGGTATGGTAAACTTTTACTACGATTCGAAAGGCAGACTTAAAGGGCTTTGTGATGAAGAAGGCAACGGATATAAGTATTATTACAAGGGAATGCAGAGGATAAGAGAGGAAGAATTATCGGATATTGAGTTCGAGGCAGAAGGTTATAAATATTACTGTAAAGTAAAATACGATAATCTTACAGGAGGTATACTTGAGGCGGTTTTCCTGAACTCAAATAATAATGAAATAGGAGATAGTGTATTGTATGAGATAGAGGGATCCCATCTTAATGATTGGGAAGAGCTATCCGGTTATATATCGTATGAAGATTGTCCTGCCGGGACTGAAAATTTGAAGCTACGAGTAAGGCGGGAGAGTAGTAGCAGTGGTACTTTATTGGTAGGGAATATGAATATAAGTATAGATGAGGGTATAATTGGAGAGATCGAAGAGGCGTATGACTATTTTTACGATATTGCCGGGAATTTGCTAATGATTAATGATAAAGATGGAAATCCACAGACAAAATACATCTACGCGGGAAGCCGTCTTCTAGCTAAAGAAAAAGACGGAGAACTCTATTTCTACCATTTGAACCAACTTGGTTCGCCTATTGTGATTACGGATGAGAGTGGAAATGTGGTAAAACAGAAAAAATACGAAGCATTTGGAAATTTAATCTCTGCATCCGGAACTCATGAGGATAAAAGAGAATTTACAGGAAAAGAAAAAGACCCGACAGGTTTCCATTACTTCGGTGCGAGATATTACAGTGGAAATATCGGAAGGTTCCTGAGTCCTGATCCGCATACGTTAGGCCCTGGAGGTTTTGACCGTACTGATCCTCAGACATTGAATCCATATGTATATTGTACTAATGATCCTTTATATTACTTTGATCCGGATGGTTTGGTCCGCATAGACAGATATAATATCGCATATAGCTATGGTCGAATTATGGGAACTTGGGTGGGATTTTGGACTAATATACTCCCCGATGAAGTAAATATAATTAAACCCCTATTTTTCTTAGGCCAATGCGCTGCAGATCAGCAATCACTTAGTGATTGTTTTGAAGACGCAGATCTACATGGATTTAACAATATACGAGCCCTCAATGTATTCTCAGGTATTTCTAAGGGCATTAGCCAAGCAAATTTAGATAGGGTAGTTATGGGGATGTTTGGTGCGAGACACCCTGAGACTGTAATAAAGAATGGTAGGCAGCTCGATCTTAACAAAATAAAAAACGGAACCGTAGCAGATGCAATAGAAGAAATTAGAGGAATGGAAGCCTATGCTAATAAATGTATGTATTGGGGGGGTGACCCAATAGAGCTTATTCAATCAGGTGAGTATCCGTGGTGGTATGATGATCGTTTTTATGAGCAAATGGAGATATGGTATCCGGGGGAGTGGAAGCAACCTACGTTGCCGATAGATTATTATGATGTTCCTGATAATTATGAGTACGATCCTTACGACCCGGCGGGAGAAGGTATGTATACTAGTATTATACCGGAGCCTGAGAACGCAATTTCAGAAGAGAGAGCTGAAAATAGGAAAGAAAAACCTGGCAAAATGGATCTTTTTGTTAAGCTTGTAATGGAGCTTGGAAGGAACCCATAAGAACTTACCGAAAGCGGGCGGTTTCCGGATTATTATAATTAGCTTTATTATGATTAAATAGAGGAAATAAATCCGCCGAGTTTTTATGATCGTATTGTAAGGAAGTTAATAACATGATAAAACAAATATTTGTATTTGTGCTTTTTATCTCAGTCTTAAGCGAGTGCGGGATTAAAAAAGAAGAGAAACTTCCGTCTGATGTTGATTTTACGAATACAATTCTCTTTACGGCACAGATAGATGACAAGTATGAGCTTAGGAGACCTCAGATATTTGCCGTCGAAGTAGACTCACCCCATACTCTGTATCAGTTAACAGATACAAGATATCCCATTGAAGATCCCGTCTGGCTTCCGGATGGTTCGGGAATTGTTTTTCTTGGAAGCATGTATGATAATGATCTGTTTGGCGGAACTGGATTTATCGATCTTTCGGACTATCCAGATATTTTTGTACTGGATACAACAGGAATAAGGAGAATAATTAAATGTTGGAACAGTTTATCTAAGAATAATAAAGAAAAGTACAAGGAGCTATATGGTCATATTTCTGATGTGATGCCTACTTCTTCAGGGAAAGTTGTTTTTAATCTTGGTGGATATAAATTCATAGTTCATGATACAATTCAGTCCGAAATTTCTTTTAGTGCTGTCAAAAAGAGTCCTGAACTGGCTCATATCTATTCTCCGTTTGCTCTTTCTCCGGATGAAAAGGAAGTTGCCTTTGCTACAAAATTAAAATATGCTTCTTCAACAGAAATATTTATTATGAGCTTAGAGAATGGAGACTATAAAAGACTAACTAACAACGAAATTAGCGAGAGCGGAGTCTGTTGGTCCAGAGACGGCAAAATATATTTTAGCAGCGTTGATCAAAGTATAAGAAAGGATTCCAATGAATATCAAATGGAAATTTTTGTTATGGACATTGATGGCAAAAATAAAAAGAACCTGACAAATACTCCTCAAATATCCGAAAGTTCTCCTAAAGTTTCTCCGGATGACAAGTTAATCGCTTATATTGTCGAAGGAGAGAGGGAGCATGATAAATATTATATTAAAATCTGGGTTATGAATAATGATGGAACTAACAAAAGGAAAATTATAGGCTTTCACGCTTACAATTATGGAAATATATCCTGGTATCCAAAAAAATAACTAGAGTGTAATTGAATATCAACGTGTCAACGGGGTCAGATCTTCTTTGAAAAGTGTCAAGGGGTGGGGTTAAATTAATCTTTTTTTTACCTCCTT
>CAYQMH010000017.1:0-37915 GCA_964418485.1 uncultured bacterium
GAAGAATACTACACGGCTTTTCTCTAACTCTTCTTGTGGGAGTTATAATTGGTACATATTCCTCGATTTTTATTGTTGCTCCAATAGTAGCTGAATGGGAGAAGAATAGTCCGTCAAGGAAAAGATAATGAATGAAACAAAACATTTCAAAGCGGGAGAAGTTCTAATTTCAGAAGGAGATATCCCAAAAGAAATGTTCTTGATAAGAAAGGGGAGAGTAAGGATAACAAAGAAAGGGAAATGGATAACCGATTTAAAAACCGGAGATCTTTTAGGTGAGATGGGCGCTCTTGACAGGCGCCCGAGGAGTGCGACAGCGGTGGCAATAGAAGACACGACTGTTTCTGTTCTTGCAGTGGAAGAACTGGAAGAAAAATTACAGGAAAATCCAATGATTTATAATCTGGTTAAATCTCTGATAAAGAGATTACGGGAAACAGACAGGAAACTGTATACTGATAATGAGATTAGGAGTTAATGTCGATCATATCGCTACAATAAGAGAAGCCCGGGGCACAAAATATCCCGACCCCGTAGAGGCAGCTCTACTTGCAGAGTCGGTTGGTGCGGATGGCATAACCTGTCATATCAGAGTAGACAGGAGACACATAAAAGAGAGAGATATAAAATTATTAAGAGAGTTAGTAAAAACTCATCTCAACGTGGAATGTTCCCTTGACAGGGAAATACAAAACTTCCTAAAATCCGTTAAACCCGACTGGGTTTGTCTTGTGCCCGAACGTCCGGAAGAAATAACTACCGAGGGAGGGCTTGATATCAGGAAAGTCAAGGAAGAGTTAAAAAAAGCCACTCGTGAGTTCAAAGATTCCGGAGTAAAAGTTACTTTCTTCATAGAGCCGGAGAAAGAACTGGTGGAACTCTCTTCGAAACTTGGTGCGGATGCTGTAGAATTAAATACTGGGAGCTGGTGTGATAATCCAACCGAACATAAACTTCAGAAAATTGAAGATGCCGCTCAGGTAGGTATCACACTGGGACTCGAGGTTCATGCCGGGCATGGTCTGAATTTGCAGAATGTTGGGGATATTGTGGAAATCGAAGAAATTAGTGAATTAAATATCGGTCATTCAATAATTGCCCGATCTCTTATAGTTGGAATCGAAAGAGCCGTTTCTGAAATGAAAGAAAGGATTTTACTCGGAGTATAAAGCGGCAAAGCCGCTAAAATGTAAAATTTAAATTTCAAAATGGAAAACGACAAATTAAAATTCAAAAATAAATTTCTACACAGATACACAAAATTCCACCCACAACCTCAAATATCTTGGCAGAATTAACAAGATTTACAGGATTTTTTTAAAAAAGTTGAATGGTTGAAAGGTTAAAAATAAAAAAACACAATAAAGTTGAATTATACCCAGTCCCTTAAGTATTTATCTTCCCTGGTCGATAGAGAAAAAAACCGCAGTCAAAAGTACAAGAAATCCTTAAAGTCTTTTAGGGACCATTTAAAGACTTTCGGTAATCCCCATGAAAAATTAAAAGGATTTTTGATAGGAGGAACAAAAGGCAAAGGTTCGACCGCTCATATTATAGAATCGATCTGCAGGAATGCGCACTTCAGTACCGGTCTTTTTACTTCTCCGCATTTGACTTCTTATAGAGAGAGGATAAAAATAAACGGCAAATCTATTACCAGAGCTGAATTCGCCTCACTTATAGAAGAAATCTCAAGAAATTGTACCGGGCTTTCTGTATTTGAAACTTTAACAACTATGGCTTTTCTCCTTTTTTCCAGGAAAGAAGTAGACTATTCTATTTTCGAAGTCGGATTGGGAGGTAGACTGGATGCGACAAATGTTTTTAACCCGGATGTTTCGATAATAACTTCTATAAGCTATGACCATACTGAAATACTAGGGAAAACCCTTAAAGAAATAGCGAAAGAAAAAGCGAAAATTTTAAGAAAGAAAAAAATAAATATTTCAGCTCCGCAGGCCGAAGAAGTAGAAAAAGTATTAAAAGAAGAAGTTGAAGGGAATATAGAATTTGTAAAAGATTACAGGGTAACTTCTTTAAATGAAGGCGTCACATCTTTTCGACTGGGTAAAGAAGAATTCTGTACGGGCCTAATCGGAGAAGTCCAGGCTTTAAATTGTTCTCTGGCTATTACCGCGTGCAGAAAAGCGGGAGTCTCTTTAAATAACAAAAAACTAAACGAAACTTTACTAAATCTAAAAATACCCGGGCGTTTTCAAATTTTAAGAACCAACCCGCACATAATTCTTGACGGAGCGCATAATATTGCTTCGATCAAAGCCTTAAGGAAAACGATTCAAGAAATTTATAAGAAAAAAGTCCTTCTTGTTTTCTCCTGCCTGTCCGATAAAGACCTTAAAGGGATGTTAGGTGAGATAAAACCAATAGTTAAGAAAGTCTATCCTACCGAAATATCATACGCCAGAAAAATGCCGCTTGATGATATAAAAAATATAATAAGGGAATTAGGGATGGAAATGGCTGATACAACAGGGATGATAGAGAAAGATATAGAAAGCGCGGCTCGATCTGCTTCCGATTCCGATATAATAATTGTAACTGGGTCTTTTTATCTTGTTGGCGAGGTTTTAAAGAAAATTAAAAATTAAGGCCTGCCTATCTGTGTTCAATTCGATACGCTTTTTATCATTTCAGCAGTACAACCTTCTCGCTTTTCTCATTCCCCTTAACACCAATAAAATATATACCTGATGAGATTCCTTTATCACCGAAACTGAGCGTTGTTTCAGGTCTGGTATCCGGATATTCCTTTATTACTCTTCCTGTAATGTCCCGAACGACAACAGTCCCGGATGCATTCCCTTTATATGTAAAATTCAAAGAATTTAACGCGGTATTCGAAGGTAAAACAATATAACCGGATGTGTTTTCTTCTGACGGATCCGGATTTTCTTCTATACCGGACAAACTCGTACAACGAATGATGTAGAGACCATCAAAATAATCCGTTACGTATATGAGGTCGTTAGCAGGGAAAACATCCCATGCACTAACTTCTGTAACATAATATCCTATTTCCGAAGGCGAAGAAGAATCCGAAACATTTATTATATGAAGCCCATCCCAGTAACTCGCAACATAAGCTACAGTATCTATCACATGAATGTCATGGGCGCAAAGCCCTCCGTAATTTCCCGCTTCGACAGGAGAAAAAGGATCCCAAGCATCGATAATTCGCAGATGATTACTTCCAAAATCTGCAATGTAGGCACAATAACCCTGAACAAATACCCCATTAATATAACCCATGGGATTAAAACTTCCCATCTCAAAGGGGTTTGTCGGGTTATATGCAGAGATAATTCTGAGCCCAGAATCGGCATCAGCAACATAAGCTAAGTTATCTTGAACAAATACATTCAATGCTTCATCTTTCGTATAACAATTGCCTATTTCTATCGGAGATGTCGGATCCGAAACATCTACAATAGATAAACCGGAATCTCCGTCTGCTATATAAGCTAAGGTATCTTCTACAAAAACACCGTAAGAGATTCCTCTGGTATTACAGCTTCCTATCCGGAAAGGCGCTGATGGATCTGCAATATTTATAATGCATAAACCTGAATCATTATCCGCAACGTAAGCAAGATTATCAACAACAAAAACATCATGAGCTACGAATTTTGTCTCACAATTTCCTATTTCTGAAGGAGAATCAGGATCCGATACATTCAAAATACGAAGCCCGGTAGGGGGGCCCGCGATAAACGCTAAAGTATCTTCCACAACTATTCCATAGGATAGCCCCCAGGTATCATAATTACCTATCTTTGAAGCACTGCCAGAGATCTCTATTGTTTTGAATCCATAATAGTAATCAGTAACATAAACCATATTTCCTGTCAATTCGACTCTTACGTATAGAGATAGAGGATTATCTTTATAAGTTTCTATTTCTGAAATTGAGGTGGGGTCTGTAATGTCGAGGATAGTAAGACCGTTATCTATATCAACAACACATGCTATTGTATCATTTACAGAAACATCGAGGGTGAAACCGCCCGTTGCGTAACTGCCAACAAATTCCGGGGAAGCTGGGTCTGCAACATTTAAAATACATAAACCTGAATCCCCTTCTGCTATATATGCAAAAGTATCTTTTAAACAAATTGCCTTTGCGCTTGCCATTCCTCCCATATCGTAACTTGCAACCGTATCCGGTGATGTAGGATTAGAAACATCTAAAATGCTTACGTCATAATATCCGGCAGCTATATAAGCAATATCATCTTGTATTGCTATCTTGCTCTCAGGATTCAATGATATTCCTTTAAATTCGCCAACTTTTACGGGACTCCCCGGATTGGCGACATTAATTACCTGGAATCCGGAATCATCGCTTGCGATATACGCGAAGGTGTCCACTACGAATATACCACCTATCCCACCAGGTGGGCTATAGTATCCGATTTCTACCGGAGAAGACAGGTCTGAAATGTCTATTATGCGAAGCCCGTAGTCACCTGTTGAGGCATAAGCGAGTGAATCGGTTACAAAAATATCCGTTATTAATGAAATCATCCTGATCTCACTCAGGAGGAGAGGGTTGGAAGAGTCGGAAACATTAAGTGTTTTCAAGTACCTTCCGTCCATAATAAAGGCAAGAGTATCTTTTGCAAAAAGAGAAAGGCAAATACCTCCAAAATATCCACCCTCGAGAACACAATTTAAAGAATCGCCTCTCATTTTCGAAAGATTTAGTGTACCTCTTGAAGGTCTCGTTACATTCGGGATAGGGAAAACAAACGGATGATCTTTCGTTAAACTCTCAATAGTTGATTCATAACTGTCGCCCGACTCGGATGACAAATCGCTTCCGAAAAGAAAAATACCATAAAACAGAACTAACACTAAAAATATAATTATTGGTTTCTTAACCACCGAACCTCCTTTTAATAATTATAAATTGTAAATTAGAAGTTGTAAATTTAAAATTTTTCATTACACGTCTTCTCAACCTTACCTAATAATCATAGTCTTATATGTTTTTATATTCTTTCCGATTTCAACCTTAACAAAATAAATTCCCGAATTTTTGCCACTCCAATTAACCATATAACTACCCGCAGTATGCATCTTATCGACTAAAGAAGTTACTTTCTGCCCTAATATATTATAGACATTTATCTTTACTCTTTCTCTGCCGATGAGGCTATAATTTATCTTAACGTCGAAAAAATTATTTATAATAGAAGAATTTGATCCGGTAAACTCATCTTCAATCCCTGCTCCGCCTGTATGGTTAACAATGTAAAAACCTTCTTCGCCGTTCGCTACATAGGCAATATTCCCCTTAACAAAAATACCGTTTGCCTGTTCTCCGCCTTCATAGTAACCCACTTCGTAAGGATTAACAGGATTAGCTATACTGATAATTCGTAATCCACCTTCATTACTCGCAACATACGCAAAAGTGTCAACAATATATACATCTTCAGCAAATCCCTCCACTTCATAAGTGTTAATCTCAAAAGGGTCGCTTGGATTTGCTACATTGATAATGCGTAAACCATCAAAAGCATTTGCAATATAAGCAAATATACCTGATACAAAAACCGCGTAACTCGCAAACTCCGGACCACAGGAACCGATCTTCAAAGGATTTGTGGGGTCAGAAACATCTAATATCACCAAGCCCGAGTCAATATCTATAGCATAGGCAAGAGTATCTACAACATAAACATCATAAACCCAGGCTCCCGTATCATAATAACCAATTTCTTGGGGATTGGAGGGGTCTTTTATGTTGATTATTCTTAACCCGTCAATAAAATCCGCCACATAAGCCAGGGTGTCAAAAATATAAAGATCTGCTGCGTAACCATCTGTATTACAACTTCCAATTTTCGAAGGATTAGAAGGGTCGGAAACATTTATTATACAAAGACCAGAGTCGAAATTCGCGACATAGGCAAGAGTATCTATTACCGACACACTATATGCATAACTCCCATTATCACAGTTACCTGTTTCTATAGGGTTTGAAGGATTAGAAATATCGAAGATTTTCAGACCGTCATATCCATCCGCGACATAGGCAAATGGGGAGACCACATATATACCTTGAACACCTCCTCCCGTATCATAAAAGCCTTCCTCTGTTGGAGCGTAAGGATTCGATACATCGACAATACGAACCCCATCTCCCGAACTTGCCACATAAGCAAGAGAGCCTTCAATATAGACTCCCACTGCGAACTCTCCTGCCCCACAACGCCCTATCTCTAATGGGTTCGAAGGGACGGAAACATCGATTATCCGTAAACTTTTATCAGGGTTAATAGCATCCGCCGCATAAACAAGAGAGCCCACGGCGTAAACATCGTAGAGAAAACCATCTGCCGGAGAATAACTTCCGATCTTTGAAGGATTAATCGGGTCGGAAACATCTATTACGCAAAGTCCTGAATCAAGATCGGCTACGTAGGCAAGAGTATCTACCACAGATACATCAAAAGCCGACAGCCCCGTTTCATAATAGCTGACACTGTCAGGATTGGCAGGATCTGAAACATCTATAATGTAAAGACCAGAAAATAATGCAAGGTAGGCTAGTGTATCCCGGACATACACTCCAGATATACTTATACTGCCGTAATTTTGTTCGAAATCTCCAACTTCATAAGGATTAACAGGATTTGCCACATTAACAATATCAAATCCCGAACCATCAAGTATATATGCAAAAGTATCCTTTACGAAAACCCCGTAAGCATAAACCGAATCATAAATTCCAATTTCCGATAAATTATTCGGAACTGATACATCTACAATCCGTAACCCATACGAACCACTAGCAACATACGCAATGTTATCCTTAACAAAAACATCAAAAATACTCGTTAGCGTTTTAATCTCTCCAATTTTTACCGGGTTTTCGGGGTCTTTTGTATTGAGCACCTTCAGATAACGTCCGTCTCCTATATAAGCAAGTGTATCAACTGCAAATGCTGCAACACAGGGGCCCCTGAACCATCCTCCTTCAAGTTTACAGTTTAACGAATCTCCCCTCAACTTTCTAACTTTTTTCTCGTATTCCTGAAACTCACTGCTTAATGGTTGCCTTCCTAATAACTTTTCTTTTATCAAATCAATCTTACTCTTTGGAGCTAGCGGTAAACCGGAAAGAGAAAAAGATGAAAATAAAACAGTCACAAATAACAAAAGAATAAAAAATAATTTTTTCATTACACCTCCCTCTTAAAATTGTTAATTCTCAATTATACAATATTTATAATTATAATAAATATTCATCTACATGTCAAATAACAAAGTGTTCTATGTGGCCCGGAAGGAGAATTAGCTTTTGTGGTTAATACTTCCCCGGGAAATGACATTTGACAAAGGTGCCCTTTTCTTTTTCTTCGAAAACAGGCTCTTCTTTTTTACAAATATCTTTAGCAATAGGACAGCGGGGATTAAATGCGCAGCCGCTTGGTTTATTTAGAGAAGAAGGCACTTCTCCTCTGAGCGGTTGTTTCTTTGCTTTTTTTCCTGGGTCTCCTTTGGGTACTGCAGATAAAAGAACTTTTGTATAGGGGTTTTGAGGATTGTTGTAAATTTGTTCCGCCGGTCCCATTTCCATAATAAAGCCCAGATACATTACGGCAATTCGATGAGCTATATGTTTTACAACCGAGAGGTCGTGAGAGATAAAAATATACGTGACCTTGAATTCATCCTGTAAATCCTGCATTAAATTTATTACTTGAGCCTGAATCGAAACGTCGAGCGCGGAAACCGGCTCATCGGCGATTATCAGTTCCGGATTTGTGGATAAAGCGCGCGCTATCCCTATTCTCTGGCGCTGACCTCCCGAAAATTCATGAGGATATCTATAGATATGCTCCTCGCTCATTCCAACTTTTTCTAAAAGATCTTTTACTTTATCTTTGTTTTCCTTTTTTCTTCCTCTCTGGATAGCTAAGGGTTCTTCTATTATATCTCCTACTGTAAACCTGGGATTGAGCGAGGAATAAGGGTCCTGGAATATCATTTGAATTTGAGAACGGTAAGGCATCAGCTCCTTTCTGTTCAACTTTGAAAGGTCGATCTTTATTCTCTGGAATGGTCCGTTTTTTAGCTCTACGTTATCGTAATAGAGTATGTTTCCGGAAGTAGGATTAAGAATTCTAATGAGAGTCTTCCCTATCGTAGATTTGCCGCATCCTGTTTCTCCGACAAGACCGAAAACTTCTCCTTTATTTATAGAAAAACTTACGCCGTCGACCGCTTTAACGTATCCTATAACTTTTCTGAAGACACCGCCTAAAACCGGGAAGTATGTCTTTAAATCTTTGACTTCGAGAAGATTTTTTTTCTCTTTACCGTTTACCCGGATAAGTTTTCCCTTTTCTTCTAGTAAGTTTAATCCAGACTTCTTGAATTCTGTCATTTGTTCTTTCCTTCACTGTTATAAAGATGGCATCGTACAAGGTGTTCTTTTTCAACTTCCAACAATTCCGGCACGGTCTTTTCGCAGATGGGCATTTTGTGCTTACAGCGCGGATGAAAGGGACAACCGGATGGAAAATTTAAAATCCCCGGGACGTTTCCCGGTATCGTGGTTAATCTTTTTTTCTTCTTTACGAGCGAGGGAATCGAAGCCATCAGACCTTTTGTGTATGGATGGAGAGGACCTTCGAATAAGTCTAGGGTACTTGCGATTTCCTGTATCTTACCGCAGTACATAACCATAACTCTATCACAGGTTTCCGCTATAACAGCTAAATCATGAGTAATTAGAATAATCGCGGATTCTTTTCTCTTGTTTTTTATTTCCGTCATAAGCTCCAGAATTTGAGCCTGCACGGTTACATCGAGTGCTGTGGTAGGTTCATCTGCAATCAAAAGATCCGGGTCGCAGGAGAGAGCCATTGCTATCATTGCTCTTTGCCTCATTCCTCCTGAGAACTGATGGGGATAATCATTTACCCTCCGCTCGGGAGAAGGTATACCTACTTTTTTTAGCATTTTAATAGCTTCTTCTTTTGCTTCTTTCTTACCCATATTTCTGTGTAACATAAGCGGTTCCATTATTTGAAATCCAACGGTGAAAACAGGGTTTAAAGAGGTCATCGGCTCCTGGAAAATCATGGATATTTCGTTGCCTCGAATTTTTCTCATGTCTTCCCAGGAGAGACCGAGCAGGTTTTTGTTTTTAAATAAGACTTTTCCGTTTGAAATTTTCCCCGGAGGATCCGGAATCAGACGCAAAACAGATAAAGCAGTAACCGTCTTACCTGAACCTGATTCTCCGACGATCCCAAAAAATTCTCCTTCAAAAACATTAAAATCAAGGCCATCCACTGCCTTTGCCTTTTGCTCCTCGATCATAAAATGGGTCTTCAAATTTTCAACTTTGAGTAATTCTTTTTGTTTCTTTCCCATATTACCTCATCCTCGAGTAAACTTTCGGGTCGAGAGCCTCTCTAACTGCTTCCCCTATAAACGCGATTAATATGAGAGTTAAAAACATGGCAGCCATTGGGGATAAGGTAAGCCACCAGGAACTTAAGTTGGAAATCCCCTGCGAAAGCAGTTGTCCCCAGCTTGGTGTTGGTTCAGGCAGACCGAAGCCCAAAAAGTCAAGCGATGCAAGTACGGCTATTCCGGAAATAATAGTAAATGGCAGAAAAGAAATTACAGGTGTTAAGGAATTTGGCAGGATATGGGAGAATATTATTTTTTGATCACTTACGCCGACAGCCAACGCTGCCTGTACATAATCATTCGATTTCTCGCGCAGGAACTCCGCTCTTATATATCTTGCCATGGATATCCAGTAAAACAGCGAAAGAATTATAATCAAAATCGTAAAATTGGGAATCATTATTGAGGAGATAACCATTACCGTGAAAAGAAAAGGAATCGAAGCCCATATCTCTATAAACCGAAGTCCAAGAAAATCTACTTTTCCGCCGTAGTACCCGAGAATTGCACCGAAGAATATTCCTATTATATAACTCGATATAGTTAAAAGTAAAGAAAAGGTCATATAAATACGAAAACCATAAACCAGTCTGGCGAGGACATCTCTTCCTCTATCGTCTGTCCCGAGGAAGTGCTGTCCGTCAGGGCTCGTCGGTGGATTTCTCTCGCCCAGCTCGTCGAGCAAATTTTCGTTTGGACCATAGGGATAGGAGACGAGGATGACCCAATCTCCGCGTTTTTGTTCTTCGAATATATCTCTTAAAATACGATGATTGTCAAAGTCTTTTTTTATCCTATCGTATAGCTCAAATTTGGCTTTTAGAGAAAAGCGCTCATCATCGTTGACATTAAGAGTATCACCTCCAAGAAGTTTTTTATATTCGAGATACTCTTCTTTTGTTTCAATCGCTTTCGAAAAAATATATTTTTTTAAAGAAACATCACTGTAAAGTGTAATGAATTTTTTCCCGTCAAATTTGACGAGAAGGGCTCTATCGTTTATTATAAACTCCGCGAAGAACGATAGCAGATATGCTATACCGATAATTATAAGGGAATAATATCCTCTTTTAAAACTCTTGAATTTCTTTATTCTTTTTAGAAATAACGGTGAAAAAAAAGATTTTCGAATTTTATTCATATTAAATCAGTCCAGCCTTATCCGTGGATCGATTACGCAATACAGAAAATCCGAGAATATATTTCCGAGCATATATAAAATGGAAGAAAAAACCAGAATACCGAGCATTACAGGATAATCTCTATCCAGGATGGAATTGTAGCCGAGCAGTCCGAAACCGTGGATATTAAAAACTTTTTCTATCAATAAGGCCCCGGATACAACAATAGAAAACACGCTTCCGAGTCCAGTTGCTATTGGAATCAGTGAATTACGAAGTGTGTGTTTAAATATTACTGTTTTTTCGGATAAGCCTTTTGCAAAAGCGGTTCTGACGTAATCTTTGCCGAGGTTTTCAATCAAGGAATTTTTCACTAAAATAGTAAGGGACGCAAAAGAGCCGAGAGTATAACAAAATACAGGTAAAATCATATGATAAATATTATCCCAGAATCTACCTAATAAAGATAGGCTTTCGTAATCCATAGAATGTATTCCTCCAAGAGGAAAAACATCAAAAAACGAACCTCCTCCTAAAAGAACAAGGAGAACGATTCCCGCGACCCATCCCGGAATTGCATAACCTATAAAAACCAGGGTGGAACTCGTAAAGTCGAAAGCCGAACCGTGCTTAATTGCTTTTAAAACTCCCAGAGGTATACAAACAAGATATGCCAGTAAAAAACCTGCTACTCCGAACCGAAGCGAAATTGGGAAGCGGGCCTTTATTACTTCCCATACTGGTTTTGAATAGGTATACGAGTCTCCTAAATCGAACCGTACAACATTGCCGAGCCACAGTAAATACGAAATATAAAAAGGTTTATCGAACCCGTATATTTTTTTCAATTTTTCTACCATTTCCTCAGATATTGCGGTACCCTGGGTTCCCATTGCCCCACCTCCACCTTCCATCTGCATTTGTTTATACCTTAGAATTGCCATCTCTACCGGTCCGCCCGGAGCGAATCGCGTTATTGTGAAAACGATAAATGTTACTCCCAGGAATGTTGGTATTATCATTAAAATACGGCGTATAAAATAGTTAATCATTTTTGATATTTCTTTTTAAGTTCTTCCCATACTTTAATTTCATAAGGTTTGCCCGGCAGCATTGTTTTTCTTGCCTTTGCTTCCTGTAATACCTTATCCGCTTCTTCGTCGTACCACCAGAAAGTGGAGATTACTTCCAACAGCTTGAAAGTAATCTCTCCCGAGTATGAAACTCCGCTTATAACAAATTCAGGCGTTCCGAATTTATTCCAGTATAGAATTTTTGTGTCTTCAGAATACCAGTTCAACGCCATAAGGTAGTTGCTTACAAGTATCGAATCGAGTTCTTTGATAAGTTTTTCTCTTTTTTTTAGATCAAATTCCCCGTTATATTCTTCGCAGATTTCATCTATCCTCTTGTTTTTAAATCCGAATATATTGTTTGTATTTGGCTTATCGGCGTATTTGGAATGATATGCGTGTTCCGGGTTTGCGAATAAATCAGTTGTATAATTTATCCATATCATTTTAAAGTTCCTTTCGTCAAGGTCTTTGATGTGTGTCGCCCATGTTACTTTCTTCAAATTGATTTTGATCCCGACTTTTTTTAATTCTTCCTGAAGTAAAGTTTCTATTCGAGTATCGTCACTTCGATAAAAATTCAAATTTAGTTCGAAGGGTTTGCCGTCTTTAACAATATAACCTTCTTCATTTAAATTCTTTTGTGAATATCCGGCTTCTTCAAGAAGTTTAATTGCTTCCTCCGGATTATATCTAATATTAGGATTGTTTTTGTTTTCATAAATAGAATTCGCGTAATATGAATCCATGTGCTTATACTCATTATAGAAAAGCTTCTTTATTATTTTTTCTCTGTTAAAAAGTAAACTTACAGCTTTTCTTACTCTGATGTCGTTAAAAGGCTCTTCTCTAATGTTGAAAGCGAAGCCTCCTTTTTCTGCCGGTTTACCGCAATAAATTTTTTGTCTTATTATACAATTGTTTTTAACCAAATCCGATTTTCCCGGAGAGAAATCCTCGACCCATTTATTGATCGTGTGTGGGTATATATAGGGAGCTATATCGGTATTTCCTTTTTTAAAGTTTTCGAATAATACTGTTTCATCCGTATAGAAATTAATTCTTATTTCATCGAAATTAAATAAATTTTTATTTGGAGACAGATTGGCAGCCCACCAGCTCGTATTACGTTTAAGAACTATAACTTGATTCGGAATTGCTTCTTCAAAAGAATAAGGCCCACTACCAATCATCATTTCATTGTTGTATTTTGTGAGATATTCAGAGGGCTTAATTCTTGTTATAATATGCTCCGGTAAAATATAAGTATCGTTGCTGAAATATAAGAACAAACTCCATTGCATCAGCTTTGCTTTAACCATAACTATATCCGGAGCTAAGGCTACAGGGCGTTCGTATTTACTGCTGTAGAAATCATTATTATAAGGATCCCTTATTTCTTCATCTATCAATAAATCATAAGTGGCAACGACATCAAACGCGGTAACGGGAGCTCCATCCTGCCATTTTGCTTTTTCATTTATATGGAAGAAATAAGTCGTTTTATCTTCGGAAACCGACCATTTGTCCGCGAGTCCCGGGATATATTCATAGGTTATAGGGTCTATTTTTAAAAGCGTCTCATATGTTATGCTGGTAATTAATTGGGTTATTAATTCGTTAGAATTTTCTCCATATGTTCTTAAAGTGGGAGGATAGTTTGAATATCCAAAAACAACGGTTCCTCCTTTTTTTGCTTCTTTACTTCCAAGAATATTAGGATTTTCGTTCGTTTCCCATTTAATTGATTTTATAATGCTGTCGACCTTTTCTTTCGTTAAGTCCTTTGGTCTGTATTTCCCCAATAATTCTGCTTCTGTGAAGTGCTTTTTAGGGCTTTTGGAGGGAGTTTTTTTATCGCATGCGGGAATATAGAAGATAGCAAAGAGAAGAAACAAAAAAAAGAAAAGAATATTTGTTGATAAGTCTTTAGAAGCCTTCATGAAGTGGTTTTCCCCTTAAAGAATCTTAAAACATTGAATTCTTTCATCACGCAATATTATGTTTTTTGAATAAAACGTCAACCCGTCATGAATATTTGCCACAAAGGCACTAAGACACAAAGAAAATAGGACGCAGATAAACGCAGATTTACAGGATTTATTATTGTTGTTTAAAACCCAACACCATCTATATTGTTCAAATGTAAAACATGTGGAAACTATAGTTTTTGTTTTTTTTGACCAGTGACTAGCGACAAACGACTATAGACTAAATTATTCCACAGAGAGCACAGGGCAAAAAACATGTTATTTTTTTTTAATCTCACTCGAATGTCCTTATGGGTAAATTTTTCTGATATTTTGTGAAATCCTTATCGACAGTAAAGATTAAGAGATTTTCCAGAAAAGATACCGCGCAAATCAAAAAATCCGTAGTTGAACCCTGGATACCTTTTTTTCTGCAAATGTTGCTGAATTCCGCAGCTTTTTCAAAATGTTCTTTTTTTAAAGGAATACTCTCAAAAGACGAAAGATGCTCTTTTATTTCTTCGAATTGTTGAAATTTTGATATTCCGGAAAGAAGTTCCTGTATTATAGGTCCTATAATTACAACTCTCCCGTCTGAAATTAAATTTGTTAGTTGTTTAGTTAAATCTTTGTCTGCTTGTTTGTATCTTAAAACTCGAGACCAAACACAGGTGTCAACCAGGACTTTCATCTTTTCCTGGCTTTTTTATAGTCATAATTCTCGTCAAACTCTACCTTCCCAAACATATTGATAATTTCTTGCTGTTTTTTATGCGCAATATATTCTTTTAACGCTTTCGTTACAGCCTCCCTTTTGCTCTTATGATGTCCTAACTTTTGCGCTTGCTTTATTAGGCTATCATCTAAATGCAGGTTTGTCGGCATAAAAACACCTCCCTTTACACATATTATAACACATTGTATTGTGTAAGTCAATAGGTTTTTAGCCGCGGAGGTACTAAGACACAAAGTTTATTTGTTTTTTAGCTACTAACTACTCTCTATTATCTATACTTTTCCCAATATGTAATTTCAGCAGGTTTTGGTGGAAGCGTAAGATTGTTGTCTATTGCATCTTTTAATTTTTTGTCAGCCTCTTCGTCGTACCACCAGAAGGCAATGGATGATTGGACTTCTGTATTGATTACTCTGCCATCATAAAAAACACTAGGGAAGACAAACTCGGGCATTCCAAATTTATTCCAGTATAAAATTCGCAAATTATCGCTATAAAAGTATAGTATTGTGGTATATTGGTTTGCAACTATTGAATCGAGTTCTTGAATGAGTTTTATTCTCTTCTTCAAATTGTATTCCCTATTGTACTCTTCACATATCTGGTCTACTCTCTTGTTTTTAAAACCCCACATGTTGTTAGTATTCTTTTGATCTGCAAATTTTGAATGATAATGCTCTTCCGGAGGAGGAAAAGGGGTTGAGGTGAACTGGATTCCTCCTATAACTTTAAAATTTCTTTCGTCTAAATCTTTAATATGTTGTGCCCAGGTGACTTTTTTTAGATTAACCCTTATCCCAACCTTTTTAAGTTCTTCTTGAAATAAAGTTTCTATCCTTGAATCACCACTTGAGACAACATTAAAATCGAATTCAAAAACTTTACCATCTTTTACAATATAGCCTTCATCGTTTAAGTTCTTCTGAGAATAACCTGCCTCCTCGAGCAATTTAATTGCTTCTGTAGGATTATATCTTATTTTAGGGTTGTTTTTATTTTCATAAGGAGAATTGGGAAAGTGAGAATCCTGAAACTTGTATTCATTGAAAAACAGTTTTTCTATCATTGCTTCTCTATTGTATAGCATACAAAGTGCTTTTCTAACCCTTATATCATTGAAAGGTTCTTCTCTTAAATTAAAATAATATCCCGAGAGGCCCTGGGGAGCGTTGATAAAGATTCTCTGTTTTATTATATGGTTATTTTTAATTGCGGAAATTTTTTCAGAAACAAAATCTCTAACCCACTTACGTGCCATTCTAACAAAAAGAATATCAATATCTCCCCTTTTAAATTTTTCATCCATGACGGTTTCTTCCGTATAAAAGATATACTCAATTCTATCGAAATTATACAATCCCCGGTTTATAGGCAAATCTGCGCCCCACCACTTAGGATTTCTTTTTAAAACAATATCTTGATTTGGAGTCGCTTTTTCGAATTCGTAGGGACCGGAACCAAGGAGTAATTTATCGTTAAAATTTCTCAGGTATTCTTCTTGAGTTAAATTTTGTAATATATGTTGGGGTAAAACTAAAAATTCTATAACACTGAAATTTAAGAATTCCTGCCATCCAATCTTTTTCGGCTTAACCATGACTATATTTTTTGTGAGTGTTACAGGGCGTTCAAATTTTTTCATCAGATCTTGAGTGAAAGGATCCTTCAGTCCATCGTCTACCAAAAAATCCCAGGTAGCTGTAACATCAAAAGCGGTAACAGGTTCTCCATCCTGCCATCTGGCGCGTTCATCAATATGAAAGAAAAAAGTTTTTTTATCGTTAGTAACAAACCATTTATCGGCAAGCCCGGAAATGTATTCTAAAGTTAAAGGATCGATTCGGAGAAGTGTTTCGTGTACGACCTGGTTAATATATAAATTTATAACGTAATTGGAATTAGGCCCATAAGCTCTTAGATTTGTTGGATATGAAGCACTCCCCAATCTTAAAGTTCCTCCTTTCTTAGCATGCTTGCTTCCAAGAACAGAGGGTTTTTTATTTGTTTTCCATTCAATAGATTTTATAATACTATCGACCTGTGCTTCCGTTAAATCTTTTGGTCCATATTTTGCCATTAATTCTTCTTCGTTAGGAATTTCCATTTGAGTGGCAGATGCAGATTCTTCGGGATTACAGCATGAAATGATTGAAATAATAGAAATTAAAAAGAAACATAAAAAGAATTTCTTCATTTTTACCTCCATGTTAATGATGTTCGTCTGTTAGTGCGTTGGTGCGTTAGTCCGTTTAAAAACAAACTAAAACACCCACACACTATATTGATTCGAAACACGTAACTCGAAACACGAAACCTTTTATTCGTAAACGAAAGTCAGCCAGTTATGACGGTCTTCCTTTTCGCCTTTTATGATGCTGAAGAATTCATCCTGTAATTTCTTTGTGATCGGTCCTCTCTTCCCGTCTCCGATTTCTATATTATCGACTTTTGTAACCGGGGTTATCTCGGCAGCCGTACCTGTAAAGAATATCTCATCCGCGATATATAA
The DNA here is from genome assembly GCA_964418485.1 of uncultured bacterium. Taxonomy (GTDB): domain Bacteria; phylum Hydrothermota; class UBA3072; order UBA3072; family UBA3072; genus JAFGHJ01. The sequence goes on from CAYQMH010000017.1 coordinate 16,866, forward strand.
TGCTTCCCGCGGTATAAGATGTTTCTCGATTCGTAAATCAAGGTCCCTTGCAAGAAGAAAAACGCTGTGTCGTGTAATACCCGGTAGTATAGCAGTACTCGACGGCGGAGTATATATAACATTGTTTCTGACAACAAAAATATTCTCACCAGAACCCTCGGAAACATATCCGTAAGAATCCAGAGCTATACCTTCATCAAATCCGTTCATCAACGATTCCATTTTTATCAACTGGGAATTCAGATAATTTCCTCCGGCTTTAGCAAGAAAAGGCATTGTGTTCGGAGCAAAACGATTCCAGGAAGAGACCTGAACGGATATTCCGTTTTCGAGAACTCCTTCCCCAAGATATGTACCCCATTCCCAGACTGCGATCGCACAATTAACCGGGTTCTTAAGAGGATTAACTCCCATAGATCCATAGCCTCGAAAGACAACCGGCCTTATGTAACACTCTTTGAGTTTGTTTATTCTAATGGTTTCGATAATGGCTTTCCCGAATTCCTCTTTAGTATAAGGAATGTCCATCCTGTATATTTTGGCAGAATCATATAATCTTTTAAGATGTTCGTCATGCCTGAAAATGGCAGGACCTTTTTTTGTATTGTAACATCTCGTGCCCTCAAAGATGCTCGAACCATAATGAATCACGTGAGACAGAACGTGAATCTTGGCTTCATCCCAATCAACGAATTTGCCATCAAACCATATTTTACCTTTATCGAAACTCATAAGACCCTCCCTGGACCTATATATTTAACAATTATTGTTTATCCGTGTAATTCTAATAAAAAAAACATAAAAATCAACCCACGAGGACATTTTAACCACAGAGCGCACAGAGAAGAAAAGAACACACAGAGAACACAACAAATTATATTTATTTTGTTTACCCCCAGCCCAAAAACAAAGAGAAACAACGAATCACACAAATAGCACAAATCCACACCCCACCCTAATTTTATTTTGTTTCCCAATTCAACTATTCAACAATTTAACCATTCAACTTGGATTCGAAGAATCATACTCGTTGACTTTTGTACTCCGGGGGTTATTTTTTAAGTATGGATTTAAAGGAGGATGTTTTATGTTTTATAAAATAATTAAAAAATATTTTATCTTTTATTCTCTCTTATTGCTGCTTTTCGGTTGCGTTCACTCGTATTACGATAAAAACCCAAAATTAGTTGAAACCAATATAGTGAATTCCTGGAAAGAACTTAAAGTTAAAGTTTTGAAAATAAACGAGGAGGAGGTCACATTTCACTTATGGACTGAAGATTTTGAAAAAGTCAAAGATTCTTTAGAGCACGAAGTTTTTTATAATTTTCTTTTTAGCAGGGAGAAAAAATATGAAGATGTTAGAAAAGAGTTAATCGTGACTGGATTGATGGTTCCTTTATTAGGAGTAGGGACTGTTATGGTTGGCAACGAGATGTCTGGATGTTTCGATGAAATTTCAGCGGGTTTTGGTATAGAGAATGACAATTCTGCACATTTAATGTATGTTATGGCGGGTTTTTATTTTATTGGTGGAGCGGTTTCTCTTTACCAGGGTTTTTCTCTCAAGAAAGAAGACCCCAAATGGAAAATTGTTACGAGAACGCAAAAAAAAGAAGAGAGTTATAAGAGTTTAAAGTCCGATTCAGTAACGATATCTCTGTCGAATATAAATTTCAGAAAGGATTATATTACTGATGAGAAAGGTAATATTTCGACTCCTGTAGAAGACATCCTGCCCTATTTTTCAGGTGAACTTTCGCGTATTACCTTTGATATTGTTTACAAAGACTTATCAACTCAAATTACGGTAGATTTTGATGAGATTGTAGAAGAAAAGGAAAAAGAATAAGACGTATATATATGCAAGATTTTTTTACAAAGGTTTTTGGAGGGATAGGAGAAGAAGAAGTGAAGGCACTCGAAGGAATCTTTAAAGAAGTAACTTTTGAAAAAGACCAAACCATAGTTAAAGAAGACGAGTACGGGGAAGAAGTGTATATCTTAAAAGAAGGACACGCTCTGGTGAGGAAAAGGGGAGAAGTGTTGGCAGAGCTTAAACCCGGCGATATTATCGGTGAGATGTCTTTTGAAGGGACTACTCGTTCGGCGACAGTAGTTGCGGTAGAAAAAACAATTCTTTACAAAAGTGACATAAAAGATTTTTACAAACTTCTTTCCGCGTATCCAAAAATTACTATCAGCCTTTTTAGAACTCTTTCAAAAAGGCTTCGAAATATCGACGATAAGGTTGTAGAAAAAGCTCTTCAGGAAGAGCGCCTTGCAATCCTCGGAAGGCTTGGTTCTACTATTATTCATGATTTGAAATCACCTCTTTCCGCCATTAGGGGATACGCAAATATCTTAGAGGATATAGGGGATAATGAGAAGATTAAAAAATATGCAAAATCGATTAGTAATTCAGTTGTCTTCACTTTTGATATGATAGAAGATATTCTCGAATTCGGTAGAGACAAAACTACCTTGGATTTTCGACCCGTTAACATTTACCAATATTTCAAAGAAGTCGTTGATTTATCCGGAGAAAAAACCGCCGGCAAAGAAATAGAATTAAAGATTCTACCTTGTGAAAATTTGTATTACGAGCTCGACCCGGTTAAGATGAAAAGAGTTCTTCTGAATCTCTTGAAAAACGCAAAAGAAGCAATTGAAAAGAAAGGGCAAATTGAAATTGGCGCAGAAAAAACTAAAAATGGCATAAAAATATTCGTCCGGGATAACGGCATCGGAATGCCTCCCGAGATTGTAAGCAGAATTTTTGAACCCTTTTTCACACATGGTAAACACGGTACAGGTTTGGGGATGACTGTGGTAAAAAAAATAATTGAAGACCACAAAGGAGAAATAAAAGTAGAAAGCGAACCGGGGGCGGGAACAACCTTTAATATATTATTAAAAAACAAAAAAAATAAGATTAGGGAGGAATAGAATGATAAAGGATCTGGTAAAAAAGAACCGCAGTACTCGCCGGTTCAAGAAAGGAGTTAAAATAACAAAAAAGACTTTGACAGAATTAGTCGAACTCGCGCGCCTGTCAGCTTCGGCGGCAAATCTTCAGCCTTTGAAATACGTTCTTTCATACGATAAGGAGAAGAATAATAAAATATTTCCTTGCACAAAATGGGCAGGATACCTTAAAAATTGGGATGGACCCTCTCTCGGTGAACGACCTTCGGCATATATCCTGATTCTCGGAGATACATCTATTACAAAATCTTTCGGCTGTGACCATGGTATTGCCGCACAAAATATACTTCTTGGTGCAACAGAAAAAGGATTGGCTGGATGTATAGTGGGTGCTCTAAAAAGAAAAAGTCTTCATGTTAGTCTTAATATTACTAATCGCTATGAAATACTTCTCGCTGTTGCTCTTGGCAAACCGGCTGAGAAAATTGTTATCGAGACTGCCTCAGGTGGTGATATTAAATACTGGAGAGACAAAAAAGACGTTTTACATGTTCCAAAACGCCCGATAGAGGAGTTAATACTGGATGTGTAATTAATCTCACACAGAGCCACAGAGGACACAGAGAAAACAACAAATTAGTTAACCACTAAACACACAAAATACACTAAATTTTTATTTTTTTTATTCTAAATTCTAACTTCTTTTTTAACCACAAATTACACGAATCGCACAAATTGTTTTCCAATTCAACCATTCAACTTGGATTCGAAGAATCCACAACTATTTCTGGACGCACTTTTCCCATTTTCTCGAGAATTCTTTAGAAAGACTTACTTTCCCTGCTTTATTATAAGCATGGGCAAGCAGTTGATATGAATCACATTTGTCGGGAGCGGCTTCAATGGCTTCTTTTAATGATTCAATCGCTTCGTCATATTTCTCTTTGTGAATATTAGAAATCCCAAGAATAATATAAGCTTCTGCTTTACTTCCCGATGCCACTTCCGGCAACCCAAGAATCCTTTCGGCAACCTCAGATGCTCGGGTATAATCTTCTTTCTCTAAATAAGCGCAAGAGAGATTATACAAGACAGTCGAATCATTGGCATTCATAGAAAATGCCTTCTCAAGAGCTTCAATAGCCTTATCATATTCTTCTTGCTTAAGGTAATTCTGACCCAATAGTTTATGTCCCAAAAAACTGTTAGGGTCTTTAGAAACAGCTTCTTTCAGTGAAGCAATAGCATTGTCAGTTTTATTTTGATCGGTATAAACCTTTCCCAAGTAAGCATATGCTTCTGCGTTATTGTTATCAAGGAGAATAGCTTTATTAAGGTAGTCAAAAGCCTCATTATTGTCCTTTTCCCTCATACGAATTCTGCCATGAAGTACATAAGACATAGATTGATATTTACTGTCTTCAACATCTTCTGCTTCTTTTATAAGCCCCTCTGCTATTTCTAACTTCTGTTCCTTCAGAAATTCTTTTGCTCCCGTATAGAAGATATTCCAGCTATAATTTTCTACTTCCAAAAGCTTCTCGTAAGACAATACCGATTTTTTAGCCGACTCTTTATTTATTTCAAAAGCTTTTTTCAGATATTCAGCAGATTTCATGTAATTATTTGTTTTATAATAGGGAACAGATAGAGCAACATAAGGTTCTGAATCATTCTTTCGTCTATTAGCCCACTTTTGATACTGCTTCGCAGCCTTCTCATATTCTCCGGTTTTTACAAAAATATCCCCACTCAGCTTATACTCCCTTACGGTACAGCCTGCAATACAAAATAAAACTACAAGATGAGAAATAAACAGCTTTTTAATTCTAACTCCTTTTTCTGAATTTTTTCTAAATATATATTAAAAACAAGCAACATGTCAAGACAGAGGGTTGAAAAAGAAAGATATATTATTATAATTTCCATTATGAGACCTTCAAGGGTTGAGATAGATTTAAAAAAGCTGGAAGACAACATTAAAAAAATTAAAGAGAAACTTACAGACAAAAAAATCCTCGCGGTTGTAAAGGCAGACGCTTATGGACATGGAGCTGTAGCAGTTTCTTCCAGAGCAGCAGCCATGGGTGTAGATTTCCTCGGTGTCGGCATAGCCGAAGAAGGTATCGAACTCCGAAACGCCGGCATACAAACTCCAATTATAATCCTCGCTCAAGAATTAAAGGAAAGAGCCGAAGAGATTGTGCTTTTCAATCTAATTCCCACCGTCTGCTCTCGTGACTTCCTTGAAAGTTTGGAAAGAGAAGGAAAAAGACAGAATAAAAAAGTTACTATATTTGTAATGGTAGACACCGGAATGGGAAGATACGGTGTCTCCGCAGATGAATTTATATATTTTATAAAACTTATCAAAGATATGAGCTTCGTAGAACTCCTGGGAGTAATGTCACATTTCCCTGTTGCAGATTCCGAAAAAGACTTCACCCAAAAACAGATAGACAAATTTAACGAACTAACTAAAACAGCTTCCTCTCTGGGGATAGAAATACCTATAAAAAGCATGGCAAATTCGGCAGCTTTTCTCCTTTATGAAGAATCCCTCTTCAATATGGTAAGACTGGGTCTTCTGTTGTACGGAATATCTCCTGTTAAAAACATAAATCTATCAGAGTATAAGCCTGTAATGAAAGTAAAGAGCAAAATATCCTTTATCAAAACTATACCTCCGGGACACTCTGTAAGCTACTGCAGAACCTTTATTGCTAAAGAACCGACAACAGTAGCTACCGTACCACTTGGTTACGCAGATGGTTACGACAGAGCATTGTCGAATAAAGGATGGATGATGGTTCACGGTAAAAAGGCTCCTGTAATAGGCAATGTCACAATGGATACGACAATGATAGACGTAACCTCCATTGCCGAAGCTAAAATAGGAGACGAAGTAATTGTCATGAATAAAGAAATAACCGCTTGGGATATTGCCAAAACAATAGGAACCATCCCTTATGAGATTGTCTCCCGAATGGGGAAAAGACTTCCGAGATTATACGTTTAAAAGGTATCTGATACGGAAAACACAGAGAAAACAACAAATTATATTTATTTTGTTTAACCCAACTCACCCCCCAAAACAAAAAGAAACAACGAATTACACAAATAGCACGAATGTTTTTTTTGTTATTTTTTAACTCGAACCCTTGAGTCCTGGAACTCTCAAACCCTAAACGTTAATCACAGTGCTTTCTTGATGCTAATTATTTCGCCCTGAGCCACCCCTTTGAAGATATCCAGGTCACCCTCAATCTTACCTATTACATTTACATCGCTGAAAGCGCGTATTTCCTTTTCAGTGCTTGCAGGCGTTTTCCCAAAGAAGATGCAAAAGGAGGGACTTTCAACCCATAGGGCTATTTCACCTTTTTTTACCACAACCCTGCCTTTTTCTTTGTATACCGGTACGGGAATCCTAAAATATATTTCTTCCCCCCAGAGATTTGCCCTCCCTTCAATAGGCAAAGAGGAGTAAAATGCTTTAGCTGTTTTAGGATTTTCTTCGGTTAAGGTAACGAAAATTTCCCCGATTTTTTCGGATGATATCTTAATTTTTTTCATATTAAAAAAATAAGGAGTTTAGACTTATAGTCAATCCCCTTTTCTTAGGGAGTAGAGAGAAGTTAGAAGTCTGAATTCTCTTTTAGAAAGTCCCTTGCGTTATGGCAACTAATTGTATAAAATTCTTTCAAATGTCTGAATTCAGAAAAGATCCCTTACACAACAAGTGGGTCTTAATTGTACCCACAAGAGGCAAAAGACCTCACGCTTTCTCCTCTGAGGAAGTATCGGAAGAAAAAAAGTCTAAAAAAAATTGCCCTTTTTGCGAAGGAAATGAATTTATGACTCCTCCCGAAACCGACTCTTTCAGAAATACGGGAAAGCCAGATAAACCCGGATGGCAGGTAAGAGTCTTCCCCAATAAATATCCGGCACTTAACGGAGAAATCAAAATTAAGAGTGCCTCAGCGGATAAAATTCCGGATATTGTTGAAGGCTATGGTCATCATGAAATAATTGCGGAAACACCCTCACATAAAAAAGATATATACAGCATGAAGCAAGAGGAAATATTTCTTATTTTAAAAATGTACAGAAAAAGATATAAGATTTTAAAAAGGAAAAAAGACATAAAATCCGTTTTTATATTTAAAAATCATGGCAGGGCAGCCGGAGCTTCGCTTCCACATTCTCACTCCCAGATTCTTGCTCTTCCCATAATTCCTCTTTTTATCGAGGAAGAAAATAAAGTAATAAAAAAAGCCAAACGCTGTATTTATTGCTATCTCATAAAGGAAGCCTTCGAAGACAAGAGAGTATTGTTAGAGAACAGCAATTTTATTGCTCTCGCACCCTACGCATCGGAATATCCTTACCAACTTTTGGTCTTACCTAAAAAACATCAGCCCTTTTTCGAGGAAATAGATGAGAAACAATTAATATTACTTTCAGATGTTATAAAGGAAATTTTCAGCAGGTATAATAAACTACTGGGCAATACTCCCTTTAATTACTTTTTCAATACGCCTTCCTTAAATAAAGGGCATTGGAATATTCAAATAATGCCCAAGTTAATTATCCCCGCAGGATTTGAGAAAGGAACGGGAATCTCGATTAATCCCATTCCTCCTGAAGACGCAATCAGAGAACTAAAAAGAATCAAATAATATCTTCTACGAGAGACTAAACTTCAAGTACTTTTCTTGCTTCCTCTAAATCTTCCTTTCGAACGTATACTCTGACTTCCCCAAGCCCATCCGTAGTAAAGCCCAGAATCTTTCCCACAGCTTCTTGTTCAAGTTTAGCTTCTATTCCGCTGACTTCGAGTTTACCGCGAATAATTTCCGCCTCATTGGGGTTGGTTTTTAGAAGAAGTCCCCAATTCTCATCTGTAATCATAATTAGATATTAGATAAGCTTTGCCAGTATGTCAAGAGAATCAACTACAATTTAAATATTAAAAAGATAAGCAAAGTTGGTCTGTGGGTCTGTTAGTCCGTTGGTCAATTAAAAAAACACGCCAACACACCCACCCACTAACACACTAACTATTTTTCATTTGTAATTTTACATTTTGATATTTTATTTTTTCATTTTGACGGATTGTACATGCAACGCTCTATTTATAAAATCAAAAAACGAACACAGGTTTGACTCCTTCTGCTTATTAAAATACCCTTGACATTATTGCTAATTTTGTTTATATAAATAGTATAAAATAATATAAGTAAATGTAATTAAACGTATTAGCAAAATAGTAAGGAGGTTATTTTATGACAAAAACACGGTCAGATATTACAGCAAGTATTTCTAAAGGTACGGGTGTCCCAGTAAAAGAAGTCAGGACAGTAATCGAAGCTTTTCTTGAAGAGATAAAAGAAATCTATTGCACTAATAACAGGATCGAATTCAGAGGTTTCGGCGTTTTTGGAAATAAATTTCGCAAAGGGAGAATCGGCAGAAATCCGAGAACCAATGAAGAAGTTAAAATACCTGGCAGATGGATGCCTACTTTTAAACCTTCAAAGGTTCTAAAAAAAGAAGTTGAAACCAAAGTTTTTCCTAAAGAATAACACCCGTAGCTCAATGGACAGAGCGTCCCGCTCCGGCCGGGAAGGTTGAAGGTTCGAATCCTTTCGGGTGTAGATTAGATAAAAAAATGGGCAATAAGATAGAAAAATACTTAAACGAAGTGTTAAAGCTCGATGGCTCGGATCTTCATATCAAAGCTACCGAACCTCCTATAATAAGGCTTCAAGGTAACTTAGTAAGATTAAAAGATTATAAACCTTTCTCCCCGGAAGACATTCAGGATATGGTTTTTGAGATAATGACCGACGAACAACGAGAACGTTTTAAAAAAGAATGGGAACTTGATATTTCCTACGAGATCAAAAGCTCTGCCAGGTTCAGGTTGAACGTTTTTCTCCAAAGAGGTAAAATGGGTGTCGCCGTAAGGCTTATACCTATAAAAGTTAAAACAATAGAAGAATGGAAGCTCCCTGAGATATTGAAGAAGATTGCTCTCTCTTCTCATGGTTTTATACTGGTAACCGGACCTACAGGTTCCGGTAAGTCCACCACTCTCTCTGCAATGATAGAAGAAATAAATATTACGGAAAAGAAACACATAATTACAATCGAAGATCCGATTGAATATGTTTTTGAAGATAAAAAAAGCGTAATAGAACAAAGAGCTATCGGAGTGGATACGCCTTCCTTTGAATCAGCCTTAAAAAGAGTTATGCGGCAGACCCCGGACGTTATAATGGTAGGAGAGATGCGAGATAGAGAAACGATAGAGCGGGCGCTCAACGCAGCAGAAATGGGTTCATTAGTTTTTGCTACTCTGCATACTCCTGATGCTCCTCAGACCGTTGATAGAATAGTGGATGTTTTTGAACCTGAACATCAACATCAAATTCGAGTCCAATTCGCTTCGACAATTCGAGCGGTAATTTCTCAGACTTTGCTCAGCAGATCCGACGAAAAAGGAAGAGTTGCTGCTTTCGAGATACTCGTCGGTACTAAGGGAGTAGCTAACGCAATTAGAGAAGGAAAAGTCGAACAAATTTATAACATAATACAATCGGGGGGGCAATACGGAATGAAATTGCTGGACGATTTTTTAAAAGAGCTTTACCTGCGGGGGCAGGTTGAATATGAAGAAGCTCTTTCTAAAGCTTCAAATCCGAAAATGTTTGAGGCCTCTTTAGCGAGGGGTTAGCATGTCTCTAAACATCGGGGATTTATTAAACAAAATGAAAAAAGAGGGGGTTTCTGACCTTATCCTTAAAGTCGATGCAGTACCCATTATAAGAAAGGATAGGGAATTAATCAGATTAGACGACCATGATACCCTTACAGAAAAAGATATTGAAGGTGTAGCCGGCAGTGTTATGTCGCGTAAACAATTAGAAGAATTTGAAAATACGAAAGAGATGGACCTTGCGGTTAATGTTCCAGGTCTTTCCAGGTTCAGAGTTAATGTCTTCAAACAAAGAAGATCTTTGGGGATAGTTTTTCGTTTGATACCGGATAAAATACCTGAGCTCGGTAGACTAAAGCTGCCAAAGGTTTTAGAAGAATTTGCAATGAAACCGAGAGGCCTGCTGCTTATTACGGGTCCTTCCGGATGCGGTAAATCAACAACAATTGCTTCAATTGTGGAATACATAAATGAAAGAAAACCGGCTCACATAATAACAGTAGAAGATCCTATTGAATTTATATACGGAGACAAAAAATCAGTTATAGATCAGAGAGCAGTAGGTTATGATACCCATTCGTTCGCTGACGCGGTAAAATTTGCTCTTCGTCAGGACCCGGATGTTATTGTAGTTGGAGAAATGAGAGACAGAGAATCAATACAGATAACTATAACAGCAGCTGAAACTGGCCACTTAGTGCTTTCAACCTTACACACAAGAAACGCTATTCAGACAATTGACCGAATCATAAATATATTCCCTCCTCATCAAAGACGGCAAGTCAGACTCCAACTATCTGCTAACTTGCTCGGAATTATTTCTCAAGACTTGATTAAAAACAGAAAAAAAGGCGGCCTTGTTGCAATTACTGAAACTCTTGTCTCGATAGCGGCGGTAAGAAAATTGATCAGAGAAGGAAAAACTCATCAGTTATATTCTATTATGCAGACAAGAACAAAAGAAGGCATGCAGACTTTTAATAAGTCTCTAGTTGATTTGGTTGGGGAGGAAGTAATTACTCATAAAGATGCCGCTCATCTTTCTCCTAATCCTGAAGAACTAAACGAGTTGCTCTTAAGTGGAAAAAAGTAACCGTCTATTTGATTTTTTTAAGAACTATTCTTTATGTAATTCGTTTTAAGTCTTACTTTAAGTGAGGTTTTATTTTAATGCCTTTAGCTAAGAATTCCCCAATAGAACACCCAGCTTCCCTGCCCGGGAAATTATGCGTTATAAAAAAATCTATTTGTTTTCTAATGCTTATTATTTCCTTTCTTGGTTGTACAAGCCAGGTTCGTCAAAACGGCGAAAGCAAGATATTGAGAATCAATTTCGAAGGGAATCATTTCGTAAGCGACAAGAAATTGAGAGAGATCCTTCCGGTAAAAGAGGGGGATCAGTATATAGAACAATTCTTGAGGGAATCGCCGAACAGAATTATCAGTTATTACAGAAGTAGAGGTTTTTTCGATATAAGAGTTCTAAAAAGAGAAGGCGAATTTCTTGAAGACCTCAACGGTTTTATTATAACCTATCATGTTTTTGAAGGAACTCGCAGTACAATAGACAGTATTGAAATAATCGGAAATAAAATTTTTTCTGAGGAATATATAAAAAATAAACTATCCGTAAAGAAGGGGAACTATTACGATGAAGCTGTCATAGATGCAGGCAAGTATATTCTATCCACCAGTTATGCTGAAAAGGGCTTCGCGGACGCGGCTATAACAACTGAAAGAAGCTTATTGGTAGGAGAAAACAAAAACACTATTTTCCTTAAAATAATAATCGAAGAAGGGAACAAAATATATGTAGGCAAAGTCGATATTAAAGGACTGAAACATGTAAGGAGCAAGGTTGTAGAACGTGAACTAAAGGTAAAAACGGGAGATGTTTACCAACCCTCAAGAGTATATCTTTCGCAAAGCAACCTTTACAGAACAGAAATGTTTTCTGATGTGAATGTTCATGAAGAAAAAACGCGTGTTGATTCCGTAGATATTACTTTTATTTTGAGAGAAGAAAAATCCCGGTTCTTTCAGGTTGGTCTCGGCTATGAAACTCCACGTAAAGCCATATTTGATTTCCAGTGGGGGGATTTAGATCTTTTAGGAAACCTTCAAAGGCTAATTGTTGACCTCTCTTTCAAAGGAAATCCGGAATTTTATGAGAATGCCGGAGGTTTAATTTTTACGAAATGGGAGCAAAATTACAGATTAACATACAGGGAGCCCTATTTATTAGGGACAGGATTCAATTTAATAACATCTCCGGCTCTTAAAAGGAGAGAATTCGAATCGGATTTTTCTTTCGAGTTAGTACTCGAGAGAGAAATCGGTCCTTTTGCTGTTATTTCCTTCCCCTACTTTGAATACAGGAGTGCTTCTATAGAATCAGACACTATCAGTATTACAAATACGGTCTCTGGAAGATTTTTATTTGATAAGAGAAACAATATTCTTAATCCAAGTAAAGGATTCCGTTTTCTGTTTAAATATGACTACGCCGGAGGTGTTTTTGGAGGCGACAATCATTTCGATAGAATAAACCTGGACTTTGCTTCTTACTATCCGTTGCCTCTTCGATTAACAATTGCCCAGCGATCGAGAACCGTCCTTACTTTCCCAAGAAACAATCCGGAAGACATCAGTCCGGATGTTCGCCTGGAAATGGGTGGATATGGTTCACTAAGAGGATACGATGAAGCTTCTATAGGATTTCCGGATAGCAGACCGGATCGTAAGAGCGGACTCGATGAATTATTATTTAACCTTGAACTTCGTATGCCTGTTTACGGTAATTGGCACGCAACAATTTTCGCGGATTTTGGATCTCTCTGGATGGATGTAAAAGATATCTCATTCAGTGATTTCAACACAGGTTTGGGTTTTGGGATAGGATACTCCTCTCCTATAGGGGTAATACGTCTTGATTATGCAAGAGCAATGAAAGAAATTTCTCCCGAAAGCAGAGGAAAAATCTATCTTAACTTCGGACACCCGTTTTGAGTCTTTTTTTAAAGTTTGTATATTTTAAGTAGAAAGGACTTTCTCTTCTTCTCTAAATCTTCTTACTTCAGAGATACAACACCATAAAGAATAAAGGCTTATGCCTAAAAGAAAAAAACCCATAATTAGTTTGGGGAAACTATCAAACATCCAGAGATGAAATCCCCCTTTAAACAGCATTTTTGCCTGCGGTATTATTTCTGTTTTTAGAAAAGGAACATTGGACAAATTAATTTCTCCATAATATTTATCTATCGCTTTACCCTGTAAAGGTTGAAAAACCGCTACAACTTGTATAAGAAAACCGAGAGACAAAATCGAATAAGTTAAGAGTTTCTTCCATCTAATTTCATCAACAAACAGACAGACGGGAAGCATTAAAAAAGGCGTTATTGGGACCAGATACCTTGGGCCCCAAGAAGTCCCTAACATACTTATACCAAACCCAAAAATGCTGTAGAAGATAATAAAACCTAGAGAGACAAATGTAATGCTTATGAATTCTAATTTATGTTCTTTATAGAATTTCTTTAGTCCGAGTAGCCCTAATATCAAAGGAGGAGAAAAAACGAATATACTTCTGCTCAAGCTAAAAAGCATCCCTGTAAAATAAGGAATAAAGCATTTACGCAAGAAAGGTAACTTATTCACTCCCAAATCAAGAGGAGAACCGAAGCGATAGAAATTCCAGTATATCTGAATGAAAAGCATAATAAAAAGAGGTATTGAAAAAATCGCAAGGTTTTTAACAATGGTTTTCCTCTCTTTCCACCCCGAGCATATCAAATAAAAAACAAAGAAGGGTAAGGATAAAAGGCTTGCATATCTAGATATATAAGAATACCCTGCAAAAAATCCGGCTAATAACAAATACTTTATATTATCCTCTCTGCTGAATCTAAAAAGAAAATAGAAAGTTGTAAACAAACAGAATGTAACAATTGGTTGAGTCCAGAAACTGCTCGAATAAACCCACAAAATTGTCGCATTTCCCAGAAGAACGGATGAAACAAAAGCTTTTTTGGGAGAGTTTGTCCGTAAATAGCAAAAATTAAAGAAGATAATTATAGTTAAAGCCAGTAGAAAAGAGTTCATAATAACTGAAAAAAAAGAGGATGGTAATTTATTTAAATAATATATCATTTCTTCCGGCTGGTTGTTTTCCCATGCTTCATTCATTTTATTCCTGTATTCATCGTAATTACCGTTTTTCTCTATAAAATTTCCTAAGAAAGTAAATGGAATGGATGCAATGGAAAGACCATCTGGAAGAACCAGATAAATTCTCCCGTCTTTCCCTTCTTTCATCCAGCTTCGAAGCCACGGTTGTTTGTTAAAATCGTATCTGCCTTCAGGCATTGAAAATGAATGGGTTTTAAGAATATTTTGCGTTCTCTCATAATGAAAAACATTATCTCCCGATTGGATTCCCTGGACTGTAACTATGTATAAAGTTAGAAAATATACGAATAGCGATAAGCGGATTCGATTTGTTTTATGCATTTACTTTTTTAACATTTAATCCCCATACTTACCGCATCTTCGCCTTTTTTGTAGTAATCTTTTTTAATCCCCTTATAAGTAAAACCTAAAGACTTATAAAGTTCAAAAGCCGCTTCGTTATGAATACGATGTTCAAGTTCGCAAAAATTTATTTTCGGGTCAGAAGTGAGCTTTTCCAATAGATGCGACAATAGTTTTGTCCCAAAACCTTTTCTCCAATTCTTGCGCGAAACAGCAATGTTGCCAAGGTGAAATTTATCGCCTTCCTCGCAGCCTATTAGATATCCTACAACATTACCAGAAAAAATTGCTACTAATTTTACGCAGGAATCGGAGAGAAAGAGAGAATAAAACATCTCATAAGACCATGGGTCAGGAAAGACATCATTTTCGATTTCTAAAATAGCCTTTATATCTCCTTTTTTCATTTCACGGATTTCAACTTTAGCTTCGGCTCTTTTCCTGATAGCTGCTGACCTTGAAAGATATAAAGGACCTTCAGGGTTAATTAAACAATCGGCGTTATTTTTATAAAGCTTGAATAAGTTGCACGCCAGCTTATAATCAGGGAACGCAGCAATAGAATATCCTTTCTCATTCAAAAAATCTCTGTTTTTCTCCGCACCTTCCCCGAATATAATAGGGTCTTTAATATCGTCGGAATTATTATCTAAATAATTTATGAATTCATCTATATTGAAAACCCTGTTTTTAAAAATTTCTTTAACACAATCTTTGGTTTTTCTGTAATAAGCAGCGTACACAACCTTACTTCTTGCAGGAATTAAAGGAAAAAGATCTCCAAAAGGGGTTTCTTCTACCATAGCGAGAAAAGTAGAGTATGCAAGTATTGGTATATCACGGGGAAAAGCCAACCCCTGCGCTGTTACCAAGCCAACCCGTAAAGAAGTAAAAGACCCCGGCCCGTAGGTTATTAATATTTTTTCAATGTCGCCTGCGTTTATTCCAATTTCTACTATTTTAGCGGTAATCTCTTCTACCCAGTTTAGCGGATAAAAAATCTTTTCATCAGTGGCTAATCCTCCTTCCTTGCTGCTGCAATCAATCCCTATAATCATTTATTATAATCTCTCTCTTGTTTTTTGAAAGTATTTTAAAATAAACTTCAATTTTGTTTTCGGGAAGTAAATTTTCTACCCTATCAGCCCACTCAATAGCAACAATACCATCACTCATTAAGGTTTCTTCAAACGGTAAAAATTCCTCGTCTTTTTTTATTCGGTAAAGATCTATATGGTGTAAATTCATTCTCCCGGAATATGAACGCATAAGGACAAAAGTGGGGCTTTTTATAACGTCTTTTATCCCAAGTCCCTTCGCAATACCTTTAACGAAAACCGTTTTCCCTCCGCCGAGTTCGCCGTATAAAGCAATGCAAGCAGGCGAATTTATCTTTCCTGCGAGGTCCTCTGCTATTTTTTTCGTCTCTTCAGGGCTTTTTGTTATAGGCAATAAATCCACCTTTAAGGGTAAGCGCGGAGTCATATTCTGCTTTGAAATATTTCGAGAAAACATTTCCGTCTCCGCCGGTAAATATTAAATTCTTATTCTTATAATCTAATATATTTAATATTTCCTTTATCCCTCCGACAAGGCTGCCAAAAGCTCCTAATTTAATACACTCTTCGGTATTTTTACCAAGTTTTTCCAAAAGTTCATGTGTTGTTGAGGGGAGAAGTTTACCCGCATTTGTAACAGAGTAAAAATACGGATTCAAACCGGACATTATTGCTCCGCCATTGAATTTTACAAGACAATGAGGATCGGCTGGCTCGCTGTATGAATCTATTGTTATTGTACTTCCGCAATCGACAACAATAGCAGGAAGGCCTATTTTGCCCCTTGCTCCAATGCCGTTAGCGAGCCGGTCTTCTCCGGGTTTTGACTTATAGTCCAGCTGGACAAGGTCGACAGGAAACGAAATCATTTTGGAGTCGAGAACCTCTTCAATAAGTTTTTTCTTTGATGGCACAACAGAGATACAGAGAATTTGTTCTACACCTCTGAAAAATTCCTTTACGTCCGAGGTTTCCTCTGTCCTTTTTTCAGCTTTAAGAGATTTCTTTTCAAATATTCCGCAGTGGTATGTTGAGTTTCCTATATCAATTACGCCAACCATTCTTCTTCTTTTATAAACCTTTTACCTGAAACTTCTCTCGTGAGCCCTTTTAGTTCAAGCAATGCCATAGTGGTCATAACGGTTTGAGGGTCCAAGCCCGTTTCTCCTGCAAGACTGTCTGTGCTTTTCGGAGTTAATTCAAGTACCTTGTAAATAAGCTTTTCGGGGTCGCTTAATTCAGGAGTCTTTTTCTCATCTTTTTTCTTTGTTTCTGTTATCTTTAGATTGGTGTTTGCTAATATATCTTTATAGCTTGTTAAAGGAATTGCTCCGTCTTTAATAAGTTTATTCGTCCCTGCCGAAACCTTTCTATTAATGTCGCCTGGTAATGCATACACATCTCTACCGTATTCAAGAGCCCACCGGACAGTCGAAAAAACTCCGCTTTTCTCTGCAGCTTCTACTGCGACAACCGCTTTTGAAAGACCGCTTATGATTCTGTTTCTTGCAGGGAAATGATATGGAAGAGGAGGAGAGAGAGGAGGCAGTTCAGTTAACAGACATCCATTTTCTACAATCTTCTTTGAAAGATTTACATTGGAATAAGGATAAATCAATTCTATACCAGTTCCCATTACAGCCAGGGTCCTTCCCCTTCCCTCCAGAGCACCAATATGAGCTTGCGTATCTATTCCCATTGCCATACCGCTTACTATTGTAATGCCAAGTTCAGAAAGTTTTTTACCGAGCGTCCTCGCAACGTTTTTTCCGTACTCTGTTGCCATTCTTGTCCCAACAATCGATACTGCATTGGAGTCTTCCGGTAGTATTTCTCCCTTGCAGTATAAAATAGGAGGCGCATCGTCCAAATTTTTTAGATTTTTCGGATAATCCTCATCCAGCATTGTAAGCATTCTAACCTTTTCTTCTTTTAATATACACACTTGTTTATTAAAAAGGAAAGGCTTATTTGAATTTAAAACCTCCTCTTTTCTTATCTTTTTTTTATCGATTAATGTCTCAATAAAATCCTCCTCTCCGAGGATATTTTCGTTTTCAGAAAGAATCTTTCTTAACCGCGAAGATTTCATCTTTATATTGGATAATTTTAAGAGATTCGTTTCTTCTATCATACGCAAATTATAGTACGATACAGCAATTTTCGCAATGATGAACTGAGAATACAGAAGCCAGGAGTCAGAAGCCAGAACCCCAAACTACCACCCTTTAATTAGCCACGGATTAACACGAATACACACGCATTTTTTTATTCTAACTTCTAACTTCCAACTACTAACTTCTTTCTTTTTCTATACTTGACAATACAATAAAGTCTTTTATTATCCAAATACTATAGAATCCCGGCAAAGTTGTCCGGAGGTTTTTTATTAGAGTTAACTATATAGATATTTAAGCGGAAAGTATTATTTTTTTGTTAATAAAAAAGAAATAAGGAGAAAATTATGAGAATAAAATTAATTAAAAGCTTTATTGCAGCAGTAATACTACTTATTGTTTTTGGCTGTCACAGGAATCCCGCTGTAGAAAGTTTTACAGCAGATATGGTTCAGAAAAAGAATAATCAAAGGGTAGAAGGTAAGCTATTTGTAAAAGGAAATAAATACAGAATGGATATGAAAGAAGGAGAGGATGAAATAAGTGTTCTGGTTAACCGGAAAAGCGGCATCCAGAAGATTATTATTCATTCACAAAAAGCTGCATATGAAGACTTAAACACCAGTCCTAAAAGCTTATCCAACAATCCTTTTGAATCTTTTTACCATTTACGCGAAAAAAACTCTTCGAGAAAGAAAGGTTCTGAAGTTATTAATGGTTACGAATGTAGAAAAATAGAAGTTTACGAAAAGGACACAATTTTGATGACTGCCTGGGTTTCTAATAAATTAAACTGGCCGATTAAAATAGAAACTGAAGCTGAGCCTCAGAAGGATGTAATTTTAGAAAATATCAAAGAAGAACCCGTAGAAGAAAATCTGTTTGAACTACCTGAGGGCTATAGACTTTATCCTCATAAAACAACTATATTAGCAAAATTGGAGGAGAATGGGGTAAAATACAAAACCAACGAGGGGACAATAGAAATTAGAGCATTCGGAGCATCAGTATTAGGTAGCTGCTTTCCTGGCTGGAGTTTTTTTCTTATCTCAAGAGAAAAAGATGAAAAGCCCACATCTGGCAACATCCCTAAGATGCAAGCTGCCATTAGCAGAGATGGCAGAAACATCTACATTTTATATAGTCTGGAAACTGATACATCTATTAACAATGTTCTTAAAATGTCTCAAGATCAAAACATCAAACTAAACAACGAAAAAGACGTAAAAGTGTTCGGGAATGCCCTGTTTTTTTTATTCTTTAGAAATCCAAGAATTGAAGACGTGGAATCTCTGGGTGAAAACAAATGGACAATTTATAAAAGATCAGCCTCCGTCCCCGAATATTTAGACGGTCTCATAGTTAACGTAAACGACAGCGGAGAAATTACAGAATTAAACTACAAATCAAAAATAAAGAAAAAATAATAGGGAGTAGAGAGTAGGGAGCAGCAAACAGTTAAACGAGTCTTGAGTCGCGCGTCTTGTGTCAAGAATTAAGAATTTTGAATTATGAATTTTGAATTTAAACAAAAATAATTTAGTGTGTTTTGTGTGTTTAGTGGTTAAATAAATTTGTTGTTTCCTCATGTTTTTGTGTCTTCGTGGCTATTCAGTCTCCAAAGAGAAATTTTTTTAATTCGGAAAGGCCCTCTTCTTTTGTAGCGGATACAAAAAAAACAGGGTGGGGTGTATTAATTGTAGGTAAATCTTTTACCTGATCGGTCTTAGTTATAACCCTTGCGATTTTCTTCTTCGGGTCTTCTTCGAAATAATCCTCGATTTCCTTCATTAACTTTTCAACTTTAGTCCCTTCTTTAATTTGTGTCCCATCTATGATAAACAGAAGTATTTTTGCTCTTTTTGAAAGCGTTTTAATTTCCTCTATTGTTTCGGGGACAAGAGGAGTAGTATCCAGAAATGTATATCTCGAGAAATTATGTACATAAGTCCATAAATGTGGTTTTTTTGTGGTAAAAGGATAACTGGCTATTTCAGGTGAAGCTCCGGTTATGGAAGCTATTAAAGATGATTTCCCTGAATTCGGCGCACCTATTACAACTATATCCACATTAGGACTGAATATTAAATTAAGGACTTTCGCCGTACCTTCTTTGCCCTGAGTCGCGATTCTCGGAGCCTGGTTTGTTGAAGTGGCGAAATTTATATTCCCTTTCCCTCCTATTCCACCCTTCGCCACTTTCACTTTATCGCCGGAAGAGGTAAGATCGGCCCAGGGCTCTTTTCCTCGTCTTTGGCAAACTGTAGTCCCAGGAGGAACATAAACTGTTAAATCTCTACCGTTTTTACCATGTCTTTTATTCTTTCCTCCCCGGCCTCCGTCCTCCGCTTTAAAGAATGCATCTCTCTGTAAATGTTCGAGAGAATGATATTCTTCTGAAGCCTGTAAATAGACATTTCCTCCCCTCCCACCATCTCCTCCGTCCGGTCCGCCCTTGGGCTGTTTGGGTAAATGGCTGAAAGATACTAGCCCATCTCCACCTCTTCCACCCTTTACTTCTATCGGTAATTGATATGAACTTATTGTAATTGCTCCCGGGTATGGCTCTTTGCCAAACGTTCCTTTAATCTTTCCCCGATTTCATCGGGGACGAACTCTGATATGTCACCATCAAGAAGAGCTATTTCTTTTACTGCGCTTGAAGAGAGAAAAATATATTTTTCATCAGGGAAAAAATATATTATTTCGATATCCATGGCAAGCTTTCTGTTCATCATACCCATTTGAAATTCATACTCAAAGTCAGAAAGAGCCCTCATTCCTCGGACTATTGCGTCTGCTTTATTTTCTTTTACGTATTCCGCCAGCAGCCCCTGCCAGATGTGAACTTCAACATTAGGAGTATCTTTTAGCGCAATTTCGCATAATTCTTTTCTCTCTTCCGCGGAGAACAAAAAATCTTTTGCATAATGCTGTGCTACCACTATGGTAAGATGGTCAAATATCTTCAAGGCCCGGTTAACGATATCTATATGACCATTTGTTATAGGATCGAATGTACCAGGGTATATTGCAGATTTCATCTTTTTAAGAAAGTAAGAGAAGTATCACCATAGATTTTACTTTTAAAGATTTCAAATCCATTATATTCCAACTCCTCATCCGACGGTCGCTCAACAATTATTATTGAGTCTTTTTTTAAAACAGCGTCGATTTTTTTTAAGGTTTTCATTATTAAATCCGTTTTATACGGTGGGTCCATAAAAACGAAATCAAATTTTTCATCTAAATTATCCAAAGTCGCAGAGACAGATTTATTTATTATTTCTCCTTTAAGTTTCGTTTTCTCTAAATTCCTTTTTATATAATTTGCCGCTTTCCTGGACCGCTCTACAAAAAAAACCCTTGCTGCCCCTCTGGATAGGGCTTCAACGCCTACCGCTCCGGAACCGGCGAACAGGTCCAGAAAAGCTTTATTCTGTACGTCTATTATCGAAAAAAGAGCTTCTCTGACTTTTCCTCTCGTTGGTCTTATATTGTCGGGAGCGAAGATTTTATGCCCCTTCGCAATTCCTCCTATTATATTCACCTTAATCTTCTCCTAATTTTATTAATAATATAGAAACGTTTCTTCTAATTGCAAGGCACCTTCAGATAATTGAGTCACTGGTCATTAGTTGATGAGGACAAGTACATCGTTCACATGTAAAGACATGCACATCGTACACA